>NZ_JASERH010000030.1:0-326581 GCF_030766975.1 Streptomyces sp. KL116D
AACCACCGCCGCCCCGCCGCGGCCCGCGCCGGCCACGCCCAGGCGACGGCCGCCGCCGACGCGATCGCGCGCACCCTGAAGGGCTGAAGGCGGTCCGGCACGGACGAGGCCGCCGTCGCGGGACACGGGGGTGTCCGCGACGGCGGCCTCGGTGGAGCGGGCGGGCCGGAAGGCTCAGGCGACGTCGAACGCGGCCGGGTCCGGGCCGAGGCGACGGTCCTCGTTGAGCGCGCTGATCGCGCCGAGGTCCTCGGTGTCCAGCTCGAAGCTGAACACGTCGATGTTCTCCTTGATCCGCGACGGCGTCACGGACTTGGGGATCACCACGTTGCCCAGCTGGACGTGCCAGCGGAGCACGACCTGCGCGGGGGTGCGGCCGTGCTTCTGCGCGATCGCGACGATCGCCGGGACCTCCAGGAGGCCCTTGCCCTGGCCGAGCGGCGACCAGGCCTCGGTCGCGATGCCCAGCTCCGCGTGCCGCTCGCGGGAGGCGCGCTGCTGGAGGTGCGGGTGCAGCTCGATCTGGTTCACGGCCGGGATGACCGACGTCTCGTCCGTCAGCCGGTCCAGGTGCTCCGGCAGGAAGTTCGAGACGCCGATGGCCTTGGCGCGGCCGTCCGCGTACAGCTTCTCGAAGGCCTTGTACGTGTCCACGTACGTGTCCTTCGACGGCAGCGGCCAGTGGATCAGGTACAGGTCCACGTAGTCGAGGCCGAGCTTGGCGAGCGAGGTGTCGAAGGCGCGCAGGGTGGCGTCGTGACCCTGGTCGGCGTTCCACAGCTTCGTCGTGACGAAGAGCTCCTCGCGGGCCACGCCGGACGCGGCGATCGCCTTGCCCGTGCCCTCTTCGTTGCCGTAGATCGCGGCGGTGTCGATGCTGCGGTACCCGGCCTCCAGGGCCGTCGCGACCGCCTTCTGAGCCTCGTCGTCCGGCACCTGCCACACGCCGAACCCGAGCTGGGGCATCTCGACGCCGTTGTTCAGGATGATCGGGGGAACCTTGCTCACGAGGTGTCGGTCCTTTAAGTCGTCGGGTGGTACTCCCATGGTCAACGATCACGGGCGTACGTGCATTCCTGTCGCCGGTGAACGGCGGGGACACCAGCATCTCAGTCACGTATGTGAACCCTGTGCCGGGGTCTGCGTCCCCAGATACGCCTCGCGTACCCGTTCGTCGGCCCGTATCCCACCCGGTGTCCCTTCGGCGAGCACGCTGCCCAGATCGAGGACCACGACCCGGGAGCACACCTCCATCACGAAGGCCACGTTGTGCTCGACGAGCAGCACCGCGCAGCCGTCCTCCTCGGCGAGCCGGCGCACCACCGCCGCCAGCCGGTGCCGCTCCTCGGCCGTCATGCCGGACGCGGGTTCGTCCAGGAGCAGGACCCGGGGCCGGTCGGCGGCGGCCCGCGCCAGTTCCACCATGCGGGCCCGGCCGACCGGCAGCGTCCCCGCGGAGGAGCCGGCGAGGGCGTCGAGGCCGCAGGCCGCGAGGAGTTCGCCACGGCGCCCGGGGTCCTGGCCGCCGCGCCGCCACTCCTGCGCGACCAGGAGGTTGTCGGCGACGGTGAGCTGCCCGAACAGCTGCTGGCGCTGGAACGTGCGGCGCATCCCGTGCCGCGCCCGCCACACCGGCGAGCGCCGGGTGATGTCCGCGCCGTCGAGCAGCACCCGGCCCGCGTCGGGCCGCCGGATGCCGGAGACGACGTCGAAGAGGGTCGTCTTGCCCGCGCCGTTCGGGCCGATGAGCCCGCACACCTCACCGGCCACGAGCCGCAGCCCGACCCCGTCCAGGGCCCGTACGCCGCCGAACCGCACGCCGACGCCCTCGGCCTCCAGCACGTAACTCATGAACGGCCCGCCTCCTCGACCTCGCCGGTCGCCGCGATCCCCAGGTACGCGTCCGTGAGCCGCTCCGCCTCCACCTGCTCGCGCGGCCCGCACCAGGTCACCCGCCCCTGCGCGAGATAGGCGACGGTGTCCGCGACGCCGAGGATCTCCGACGCCTTCTCCTCGACGAGCAGCAACCCCGCGCCCGCGTCCCGGAGTTCGGCGAGCAGCCGGTAGACCTCCGCCACGACAAGGGGCGCCAGCCCGAGCGACGGCTCGTCGGCGATCAGGACGCGCGGCGGCCGGTGCAGCAGCGGCGCGAGCGCGAGCAGCTGCTGCTCGCCGCCGGACAGCGAGCCCGCGGTGACGTCACGGCGGGCGGCGAGGCCGGCGAACCGCTCGTAGACCGCCGACCGGTCGTCCCTGTCCGGGAGCTGGAGGGCGAGGTTCTCGTCGACCGTGAGCGAGGGGAAGATGCCGCGCCCCTCGGGGGCGAGCACCACCCCGGCCCGGGACCGGCCCACCGCGCCCTGCCGGGTGGCGTCGTCCCCGGCGGCGTACACCCGGCCGCTCAGCGGCGCCATGAGTCCCGCGGCGACCTTGCAGGCGGTCGACTTCCCCGCGCCGTTCGGGCCGAGCAGCGCGACGATCTCACCGGGGCGGACCGTCAGGTCGACGCCCTGAAGGACCGGCGCCCCGTCGTATCCGGCGTGCACGCCGAGGAGTTGGAGCGCCGCGGCCGGCTCCGGCGCCGTGCCGGTCGGCTCGGGCGGGGGCGCCGCGACGGACGCCCTGCGCCGGTGCCGGCGGACCGAGAACGCGGCGCAGTAGCCGTCCGGGTCGTTGGCGAGCGCGAGGCCCGCGAGACCGAACAGGATCACCGGGAGCTGCACCGACTCCGTCACGTAGTCACTCACGAGATGCGGCACGACCGCGAAGGTGAGCCCCGCGACCACCGCGAACTGGGGCCGCCGCACCCCCGCGGCGACCACCACGGCGAGCCAGACCAGCCCCGTCATGGCCGTGAAGTCGGTCGCCGTGATGCGGGTGTTGTACGACGCGTACATCACGCCGCCGAACCCGGCGAGCCCGGCCGACACCGTGAACAGCAGCAGCTTCGTGCGGACCACGGAGATGCCCGACGCCATCGCGGCGGCCGGGGCCGAGCGGACCGCGAGCATCGCCCGCCCGGCCCGCGACCCGCGCAGCGCGCCGAGCGCCGCCACGCCCGCCGCGCACAGCACGACCATGGCCACGCCCATCGCCCGGTCGTCGCCGAGGTCGACCGGCCCGAAGACCGCGCGGGGGATCTCCCAGCCGGTGTCGCCGTTCCTCAACCAGCCCATCTGGAACAGGACTTGATCGGCGAGGAAGGCGAGCGCGAGCGTCGCGAGCGCCAGCGACCGGCCGCCGAGCCGCAGCGCGGGCAGCGCCACCAGGGCGCCGAGCGCCGCCGCCGCGCACGTCCCGGCGAGCGCCGCCCCGAGGAACGGCCAGCCGTGGCTCATCAGCAGCCCCGCCACGAGGGCGGCGCCCGTCACGAACGTGGCCTGCGCGAGCGACACCATCGCGCCGAGCCCGGTCACGACGGTGAACGACATGAACACCAGTGAGATCGCCAGACCCTGGGCGAGGATCCCGCTCCAGAACGGCGTGGTGACCGTGTAGAAGGAGACCGCGAGAAGGACCCCGGCCACCGCCCACGGACCCCAGCGCCGCGCCCGCGAGCGGCCCGCCAGGTAGTCCACCGGCGGCGCGTCCGCCGCGGCCGTGCCCGCCGTGCGCTGCCGGCGGGTGAGCAGCAGCAGTCCGGCGAACAGGATCAGGAACGGCACCGCCGTACGGAACCCGGTGATCCGCTCGGCGAACGAGGCGTACCCCGCGACGAGGTTCTGCAGCACGCCGAGCCCGAGCCCGCCGGCGAAGGCGAGCGGGACCGACAGGAACCGGCCGAGCACGGCGGCCGTCGCCGACACGAACAGGAACAGGGTGAAGTCGTGGGACGACAGGCCGAGCAGGGGAGTGGCGAGCACCCCCGCCAGACCGGCGAGGCCCGACGACAGCATCCACGCCACCGACGAGAGCCGGTCCGCGCTCATCCCGCGCAGCTCCACGAGCGAGCGGTTGTCGACGGCCGCCCGCAGCCTGAGCCCCAGCGCCGTGTGGCGCAGCAGGATCCAGAGTCCGAGCGCGACCACGGCCGTCGCCACCCAGGTGATCAGCTGGTCGGAGTCGATGCCGACGCCGTCCAGCAGCTGCCAGTTCTCCGCCGGGCTCGGCCCGACCCCCGGCAGTCCGAACTGGTTCTCCGCGGGCTTCACCGGCGCGCCCGCGGCGTCGAGCAGCTCCACGGTCCACAGCCCGAGCGCGGGCAGCGCGACCAGGAGCCCGATCGTCGCCACGATCTGCGCGGTCTCGCCGACCCCGGCCAGCTTCCGGAACATCAGCCGGTCGAGTCCCCAGCCCAGCAGCGGAGCCACCACCAGGACCAGGAGCAGCGCCGTCGGCACGGCGGGCCAGCCGAACCCCGAGTGGAGCTCGTAGAAGGCGAGCGCGCAGAGGTAGGCGGTGGCGCCGTGCGCGAAGTTGAACAGGCCGGACGCCGAGTAGGACAGCACGAGCCCGGTGGCGAGCAGCGCGTACAGCGCGCCCGACACGAGCCCGCTCAGGACGAAGGCAAGCAGGTCGGCCATCGGAACTCCCCTTCAGGCGGCTCTACTTGGGTGACTCGGGTCACTTGAAGGGGATCGGCTCGTAGCACGTGAACGGCGACGACACCCGGTACGCCCCGTCCTTGAGCTGGACGAGTGCCCCGCAGCCGAACGACTCCTTCTGCCCGCGCGGCAGTTGCCGGTCGCCGACCATCGTCCCGGCGTCCGAGAAGCCGTCCGCCGCCTTCTGGAACGACGCCACGGTGAGGTCCTTGCCCGCCTTCTCGGCGATGGACAGGAAGAGGTCGGCGCTCATGTAGCCGGTCATCATGTGCATGTTCGGGGAACCAGAACAGCAGATGCCCTGACCTGCGAGTTCACCCCCGCGCGACCCCTAAATGGGAAACGACTGGGAAACCAAATCGCCCCTCAGGCCGCATCCGCCCGCTTCGACATCAGCCTACCCAAAGCCTGCCGCACAGCCCCAGCCGTCGCATCCGAGCGCACGCCCCGCACATCAGCCAGCACCTCCGCGCGACTGGTGATGCCCCGCCGCACCGCATCCCGAACCAGATCCGCCACCGACCTCGTCAACGGCCGCGGCACCACCTCGAGCGCATCCTCGCCCTGCAGAGTTCCCCGGTACGTTTCCCAGTGCTTCTGCAGAGCCACCACCAACGCCCGCTCCAGCGCCACCGTCAGGCTGCTGTACGTGCCCTCGACGCCCTGCAGCTCGTGACCCATGCGCGTCTCCACCACGTACCGCGGCTGACCGAGCTCGTCGAGCATCGCCTTGGCGCCGTGCCGCACCAGGTACAGGCGCTTGCCCTTCATCGCCGGCACCTCGGGAATCTCCGGACGCGCCTTCTGCACCCGCGCACCGCTCCGCTCGGGCCGGCCGTCCGCGATGGGCCGCCAGTACTCCCGGTCGAACGCCAGGCGCGCCAGACAGCCGCCCTCGATCCCCGGGAACACCCACTCGCTGTCGTGGCTGGCCAGGAGCTTGTCCAACATGTCAGCCAAGAATGGGGGGATAACGAGCGTGCGGTAGCTCTCGTACTTCGGCGGGAAGAACCGCAGCTCGCCCTCTTCGTACTGGACCTGACGCTCGACACGGATCGCGGGGAGCAGACCGCCGGCGGCGCCGTACCGTTCCATGTCCTCGTCGTAGCGGTCGGCCTCGTCCTCGTTGAGCCTGAGGTCACTCCCGGGCCACGTCGGATAGCAGAACTCGCGGGTCAGGCCGAACAGTTCACCCGGCCGCATCCCGGTGAACAGCATCGTCCACATGAAGACATAGCCGGAGTAGCCGAACACGATCTCCGCGTTGCGGGCGAGACGGTCGACGACCTCGAGCGGCAGATCCTTCTTCCGCTCCCGCGGCTTCTTCTTGTACCGGCCGCGGCGCCGCTTCCGCTCCACCGGCGACGTCTTCCGCAGTCCGGCCTCGACGGCGTCGTCCATCACCATGCCGAGCACCATCATCACGTTGCGCCGGGAGTTGTCCTCGCGGAGCGCCTTGGCCAGGTATCGGCGGAAGGCCCGGACATCGATGAGGGTGACGTCCTTGACGGCCTTCTTCCCGAAGAAGTCCCGGATGTGGGAGTTGATCGCCCACCGGTAGTTCCGCAGCGACAGGTGCGCCAGGTCGAGCGAGCCCAGCCAACTGTCGACCCAGTCAGTCATGAGCATGGAGCCGTCCGCCCCGGCGATCTTCTCGCCGTGCCGCAGCTCGTGCATCTGGTCCTGGCCGTGGTTGTAGGCCGTGTCCTCGTCGAGGAACCCGCCCTGGGAGGCGAACTTCTTCCGCCCGCCTGCGTGGTACTCGCCGGTCCACCACTTCACACGGCAGGTGCCCCCGCGCCACTCCGTGTAGACGTCGACAGAACGTCTCGCCATGTGGTGCCCCCTTGGTGCGCTGGCCGGCGCGGCAGCCTGGCAGGTACCCCTACCGCCAAGGCTTCCGCGAACCCATCTTGCCTCAGCCCGTCTGACCCAGCGGGCAGAGCTTGCATCCTCTGCAATCTCCGCCAACTGCTCTGACGGTCTTCCGCATTGACGCGGCGACCGCAGGATCACGGCCGGCCCGCGCCGGTACCACGCAGACGATGCCGTCGTCGACCTTGAACGTATGACCCAGGAAGGTCGGCCCGTAGTCGACTATGAGCGCGTCTCTGAACATGACTCCCCCTAGGTGTCGGAAGGAGCCTCCAAGGGAATTGCTGCTGTCGACTCTGCCATGTCCAGGGCCACTTGGGGCCACCTGCGCCTCAGAAGGTGCGCAGATATACGGTAACGAAGCGGTCAGGGCAAATGGTTGTACGCCTTTCGGGTGAACTTGGCCTTTAAATCTTGCCCAGCCGCCGGAGATCCTTCGCGATCCGGTCGCTCAGTGCCTTGATCTCTTCGCCCGTCAGGTTGGGTGTGGTGGCGATCGCCGCCAGCTGGACGACGTCGCGGACGCTCTCGTCGACCTCGTCGGGGTCGAGCACGGTGACCTTGACGTCGCCGGCGGGTTCGGGGCCGCCGGCCGCGATGGTCTCGCACGAGCCTGCGGGCCAGTGGAGCGCGGCCTCGATCTTCGAGTACGAGCCGTCGCGGACTTCCTCGCCCTCCTCGACGCGCTTCCACGTGTCCTTGGAGATCCCCGCGGCTTGGGCGGCGGCCACGCGCGAGGAGTACTGGGCGAGCCGCGCCGCCTTAACGGCCTTGGCGAGCCGTTCGAGATCTCGTGTCGACATAGCCCCATCTTGGCAGGGCCAGCCAGGGCCAGCCAGGACCAGGGCTATCTAAGGCCGAATCTTTAGCACCTCCGTGACCTGCGCCGGACGGTGTAGAGCTAGCTGAAGCTAAAACTACCCACTAGTAGTGCCTAACTAGAGCTAGACATGAGGGCTAACTAGAGCTAACTTCTACTCATGCAACAACCCCCAACCACCTACACGGTGAACGGCCGAAAGGTCCGTGAACTGCGTATGGCGGCGGGCCTCGAACTCGCAGAACTGGCCGAGCGCGCAGGCATCAGTCGTCGCTACCTCAGCCACATCGAGAACGGCACCCGCAACCGCATGAGACCGGCCCGATACCAGCGGCTGCGACAAGCCCTGGGGGCGCACGAAGAAGAGCTCTTGGCCCCACCCGAGACCGACCCCCCGAAGGAGCACCCCCGTGCCCAGCGAGAAGTACCTCCGATACGGCCGCCCCAAGCCGCCGGATGACCTGGACCAGGAGTACATGAGCGTCCAGGAAACCGCCTACGTCCTCAAGTGCAGCGTCGACACCGTCCGCCGCCGGCTGAAGGCCCTCGGCATCACGGCCAAGCCCGGCCGCGCAACCGTCACCAGCAAGCGCGACCGCCAGCGCGTCCACGAGTTCGGCCGCAAGAACGCCAAGGACCAGGACAAGGTCCGCCGCCTCCGTGCCGTCGCAGACCTGCAGCCCGCCGCCTAGAGCGGCAAACGGCCCCACTACCGGGCTTCCAGACACCGGCAGCAGGGCCTCCGAGATCCACCTTCACCACAGAGAAGAAAGGGGACCCCGTGTCTCCATCATCGCCTGAGGCGCGTGAGGTCGTGAAACTCGACCTGTCCGCCGGCTCCATCCACACGACCTTGATCGACGGTCTGCCGCACATTGTGCTGAAGCCTGCCGTCGAAGACCTCGGTCTCGACTACTCCACCCAGCTCGCGAAGCTTCGGAAGCGGTCGTGGGCAGTTGTGGGGCAGAGCCCCACAACTGGATCCGACGGCAAGACCTACAACATGGCGGTCATCCCGGTCCGCACCTTCCTGATGCTGCTGGCCACGGTCAACGAGAACCGCGTGGCCTTCCTCCAGCGCAAGACCCTGGTCGCCTTCCAGAACGAGACCGCGGACGCGATCGAGGCGTACTGGACCAAGGGCGGCGCCATCAACGAGCGCGCCACCGACGAGCAGTTGGACGCACTGGAGCAGCAGATCGAGGAGCGCCGCATCCGCCGCGCGCTCGGCCTCGTCCAGCTGATCGCCGCGATGGACGACACGGTCGACCCGAAGTGGAAGCGGTCACGGCAGCTGCACCACTACGCGGAGGCGGCCGGCGAGATCGCCGAGATCCCCGCCGCGGACCGTGCGCTGCTGGTCGAGACGTACCTGAAGGACCGCGGTCTCACCGACGGCGAGCGCCGTTCCGTCCGCTCGTCGTTCGGGCGCCGCGTGTCGCTGGCCTTCCAGATGCAGTACGGGGAGAAGCCGAAGGACTCGATCGGCCTGGTCGATGGCCGCGAGCGGCAGGTGAAGTCGTACACGGAGGCTGACCGGCCGATGTTCGACAAGGTCTGGGACGAGTTCTACGCCGACCGCTACCCCGCCCAGCAGCAGTTCGGGGAGGCGTCATGACCGCTGAGCCCCGCACTCCGCAGCCCACTCGCCGGGACGACCTGACGATGATGCTGCTGCACGGCGGTGCCGCCACGAACGCCATCGCGAAGCACGTCGTCGACGCGTTCGAGGCTGAGGTCCGAGCACAGATGCGTGACGAGGTCGCCGACGAGATTCACCGCGCCGAGCTGCCCACGTTCGCCGAGACGGAGAACCCGGTGCTCGTCGCGAAGACCGTTCGCGCCATCGACTGGCTACTCGCCGACCGAGGCCCTGAGGCTCCGTACTGGACGCCGAAGGCCGGTGAGCAGCGATGACCGCCGAGACCCGCACCCCGCAGCCCCTCACCGACGAGCAGCTCGCCGAGATCCAGGCCGACGTCGCGGCCTACGGTCAGCACCCGGAGATCGGCTTCGCCTGCTGCTCAGCGCACCGTGCTGCTGACGTCGCACCCGCCCTCCTCGCTGAGGTCGACCGCCTGAAGCGGTCCGTCTCCGCCGCCCTGGTCCAGGTCCGGCAGGTGCAGCCGCTGGACACGTACTCGGCGAACCGCCGGGATCTCGCCGTCCGGATCCTGGCCGGCGAGGAGGCGCCCGAGCCCGACGCGGAAGTCGACCGGCTGGCCGCCGAGTTGGCGAAGGTCGCCGAGTTCGTCGCGAAGCGCGCCGAGTACATCACCGCGATCAACGGCTGCCACAACGACGCCGACTACTGGCGCTGGCAGGGCCACGCCGAGTCGCGTCGCCAGCTCGCCCAGGAACTGGGGCTGCCCGTCGCCTGGCCCGCCGAGTACGAGGGGGCCACGACGTGACCGCCCCGACCCGCACCACGTGGGATGTGCCCGCCGCCGTGGTCGAGGCCAACGTGCGGGTGCTGACGCTCGCCGCTGCCGCATCCCGCACCAACTCGCCGTCCGACGCGCTGGCGTTCCGCCTCGACGAGTGGCTCGTCACCCACCCCGACGCCGTGAAGGTCGACGCCGACCCGGCCTGGGACCACCACATCGCCGAGGTGGAGCGGCTGAACGAGGAGCACCGCATCGCCGCCGAGTTCAACCGGATCTTCCCGGTGGGCACGCCGGTCATCGCCTACCCGGGCGCCCGCCCCGAGGACATCCCGACTACGCCGCGCCTCATCACGAAGACCCGCTCCAAGGCCGTCGTCCGCTGCGGCTCGGCCGTGGTCTGGGTCGAAGGCCACGGCGCCTGGATCTGCCTCACCCACATCGACATCCGCACCGGAGGCGCGTCATGACTGCTCGCATCATCGGCGGCCTGGTCTACGACCTCGACGACGGCCCGGTCCGCGCCGACTTCAGCCGCAGCCCGTTCGACGGCAGCCGCCAGCAGCAGCTCGTCCTCGGCGACGAGCAGGGCGGCGACAAGCTCTCAATCTCTCTCACCACCACGCCGGTCGAGGGCATCGACGACCTGATCGAAGCTCTCAGCCGCGTCCGCGACGACAAGACCCGCCAGACGCAGTTGAAGGAGGTGGCGTAGATGGCGACCGCGATCAGCCCGCACGTCGACGAGGTCGAGCAGACGCTCATCGTCCTCGACGCCCAGTACGCCCGCGTGTACGGGCCGGACCTGGCCTCCTGGTCGAAGGGCGTGCGCGGCGAGTACTTCGAGACGCTGCGCTCCCACCGCACCGCGGACCGCGAGTTCCACCCGGTTCACCCGCGTAAGGCGTCCGCAGCCCGCCGCCGGCGGCACCTGCGGCAGCTCCCGTGGAAGATCCGGCAGATCGCCCCCGGCGCCGACTCCGTCCTGTTGACACCGGTGTGGACCGACGCCAGCGGCACGGCCGAGCGCGTGTACGTCGTCACCGCCCGATCCGCCACCGCCAAGCAGCACCTGAAGCTCCCCGTGGGCGGCTCACGCCAGCTGACCGCGCTGATCCAGCGCGCCTTCCCGAAGGCCGACTGGGAGAAGCCGCAGACGTGGCACGCCGACCTCAACCAGCTCACCGTCTGGGGCCAGGCCTCCCGGGCGTTCCGGGAGACCGCGGACGCCGGATACGTCGAGGACCTCGCCGCCTACAGCAAGCGCACCGGAGGCCAGCACGGCCACCAGAAGGGGGACCAGTAATGCCCACGTACACGTTCCGGAAGGTTCCGCACCAGGCCGCGAAGTCTGTGCCGTGCACGATCTGCGGCAAGAAGGTCCGCCGCCAGCGCACCTTCTTCCAGACCCTCAACCCGTTCAACAAGAACGACCAGGGCCTGCCCAAGACCGAGCTGGAGATCGTGCGCGAGCTCGACGCGCAGGCCACCCGCTGGCATGCCGAGCCCGAGACGCACCCCAAGTGCGAGAGCGAGGCCGTCGCATGAGCGTGAACCCGCACGACGCGCACGGCACGACCACCCTGTCGCTCGCCGAGCAGCTTCCCGACGGATCGATCGTCTACCAGTCGTGGAGCATCTGCTCCTGCACCGTGCCCGCCCTCAGGCAGCGCCTCGGAGCGCCCCAGCAGGAGTCGATCGCGACCGCGGCCCAGGTCGCCGCGACGGCCAGCGCCGTCATGAGCGTTCCCGGCGCCACGCACATCGGGGAGGGACTGTGAGCATCGTCCAGGACCTCCGCACCCGCGGACGGCACAAGGGCCTCACCCCGTGGCAGCTGATCCAGAAGATCGGCCGGTTGGAGCGGGAAGCCGACGTCCGTGACTGCCAGTTGATGGGGTTCGCCACCGACAACGACGAGCTGCGTCGTGAGCGGAACGAGCTGAAGGACAGCCTCGACGCCGCGGCCGTCGACTACGCCGGCGTCCTTCACGACCTGGACGCCGCGAACGCGGAGGTCGAGCGACTGCGCGCCGAGCTCGCTAACCGGGACGCGGTCACCGTGCCGCCGATGGAGCGGGACACGACGGCGATCGAGGACCAGGCGACCGCGCCGATCGACGTCACCACGCTCCGCGAAGCCGCCGCAGCCGGACGGCTCGGACCCGTCGTGCAGGTGTCCCACAGCGGCGCGTCCGCCGACCCGGGCCTGCCGCGCACCACCACGTGGGGGCTCGCCACTGCCGCCGACGACGAAACGCAGCAGCTGCCGAAGATCCCGCCCGCCGCCTGACTCCGTCGCCACGCCGGATGCCACCGGCCGGCGTAGCGACGGCCCAAGAAGAAGCCCCACCCGGGTCCAGCGGGCGGGGGTCCACCAGAAGCATCCCACGGAAGGACCACCATGACCGTCACCACTGTCCCGTTCACGATGCGAGGCCAGAAGGGCGCCGCCTACAAGGTCGAGGGCGCCGTCCCGGTCGCGCCCGGCCTGGTCGTGTTCCGCCTCCCCGGCGACCTCGACCTCAACAACCCGGCCCGCTGGAACATCGGCCACCACTCCGGCTACATCGTCGCCGAATCCATGACCCGAGAGCAGGCCGTCAAGGGCGCCGAAGCGCTCGCCCCGCTGCACGACTGGACGCGCGACGTCGACTTCCTCCGCGAGGAGATCGACGAGGACCAGCTGCTCGCCACCCTCGGCAAGAACGGTTGCGGCGCCGCCCACTCCCACGGCCACATGCGCGGCGACGTCTCCCGCAACGGCACCTACACCGACGCCGACATCGCCGAGGCCGCCCGCGAGTCCGACGGCATGGACTCGCTGCAGATCCTCAACGCGATGGCGCAGAACGTCCCGTGGATGGGTCTCGATCAGGACGACTTCATCGACGCCCACAGCCGCATCGTCGAACTCGCCGACGCCGAGTAGCCGACCCAGTAAAGCGCCCCGCCGGGCGAATCGGCGGGGCACCCAACCACCAGCATTCCAGGAGAGATCACCCGATGGGAATCTTCAACAAGACCGCCCCCGCGCCCATGTCGACCAGCATGGTCGACCTGACGAAGAAGGCCGCCGTCTCGCTGCAGAAGGCCGGCCTGTCCGGCCAGAAGGCCGCCGTCTACCTGGTCCTCGACCACTCCGGCAGCATGCACGGCTTCTACCGCAACGGTGACGTGCAGCGCCTCGCCGAACAGGCGTTGGGCCTGTCCGCGAACCTCGACGACGACGGCACCGTCCCCGTCATCTACTTCGGCAGCCAGGCCTCCCCGGCGTTCAACGTGCAGCTGACCGACTACCAGGGCGTCATCACCCGCACCCACGTGGGCGTGCCGTGGGGCACCACGAACTACACGGCCGCCATGGACACGGTCGTCTCCCACCACCAGCAGTCCGGTGCCAGCGAGCCCGCCCTGGTCATCTTCCAGACCGACGGAGCCCCCGACAACCGGCGTTCCGTCGAGCAGGCCCTGCGCGCCTACTCGAAGGGCCCGTTCTTCTGGTCGTTCGTCGGCTTCGGCGGCCGGGTCGCCTTCCTGGAGAAGCTCGACGAACTCGACGGCCGCGCCGTCGACAACGCGAGCTTCTTCCACGCCGCGAACCCGCAGGCCGTGTCCGACGAGCAGCTGTACGACGGCATCACCCGCGAGTACGCCGGCTGGATCGCCGCCGCGCGCGCTGCCGGGATCGTGCGGTGAAGCGCCGCACAGCCGCGCTGGCCGCGGTCCTCGCCATCTCCGCCCTGACGCTCGTCGGCTGCGACAACAAGTACAGCGAGCCCTTCAAGGACGCGAAGCGCTCCGGTCACGACAACGGCGCCCCGGCAGACCTGGTCCGCATGCCCGACGGCTTCTCCAACGCCGCCACGAAATGCGATCACGGCAACCGGATCTACATCGCCTACCACGGCGACGCCAAGTACGCCGCCATCGCCGTCGTCGCCCAAGACCCCACCTGCTGACCACCTGATCCACAACCCAGACCGCCACGGCCCTTCCTCCCCCCTGTAGGGCGCGTGGCACCTAGGCCCGCCGGGGTTCCCACCCCCCCCGGAGCCCCGGCGGGCCTCCCTTCGCACACCCGAAAACCAAGCTCAACCACCACAGGAGCCACTTGTGAGCACCGAAATCGCCCGGACCGGGGGAGCGCTTGCCATCCGTCCGGACCAGACCGACTGGACGCCGGAACAGGCCATGGTCCTCCAGCAGTCCGGCATCGACGACGACGTCACCAAGGCGGAACTGGCCGGCTTCCTCCACCTCTGCCAGCGCACCCGCCTCGACCCGTTCTCCCGCCAGATCTACCTGATCGGCAGGAAGGACAAGCGAGCCGGACGGAAGGTCTTCACGCCACAGACCGGCATCGACGGCTACCGCGTTGTCGCACACCGCGTCATCGCAGAGACGGGCGACGCATTCGGCTACGAAGACACCCAGTGGTGCGACGCGGCCGGCACATGGCGCGACGTGTGGCTGCCCGACGAGGCCCCCGCCGCCGCCAAGGTCACCGTCCTGCGCAACGGGCAGCGGTTCTCCGCAGTGGCCCTGTACCGCGAGTACGTCCAGACCGACTGGAACGGCAACCCCACCCGCATGTGGAAGACCATGGGTGCCAACCAGATCGCCAAGTGCGCCGAGGCGCTGGCCCTGCGGAAGGCATTCCCGCACGACCTGGCCGGCGTCTACACCGCCGAGGAGATGGCCCAGGCCGACAACGCGACCGACGAGCAGCAGACCATGCGAGTCGCACAACCTGGCGACGAAGACCCGTGGGCGACGGCCACGCCGCGCAACAGCGCCGTCAAGGGCCGATCGCAGCCCGCCCAGGACTTCGCCGAGAAGGCAGAGCAGGCGACCGACCCGGCAGCCATCAAGGACATCTACCGGCAGGCGAACGCAGCAGGCCTCCTCGGCGAGACGATCAAGACCGGGAACCGTGAACTGCTGGAACTCGGCAAGTTCCTGATCGCCCGCGGCCTCGAACTCGCAACGCCCGCCCCCGACGCGCAGCAGGACGACGAGGGAGTCGTCGAAGCCGAGGTCGTCGAATCGCAGCAGGACGACCACGAAGCCGCAGTCATCGAACTGCGAGCCGCCGCAGACGCGGCCCAGCTCGAGGACTTCGACAACGGCGCCCGCATGGCCCTCGGCATGCCGATCGAGCAGGCCAGCCCTGCGGCCATCCGCGAACTCGCCGCGCAGATCCGGCCCGCCGCCTAGCCGGACATGTCACGGGCCGGCCCGCGGCAATCGGGCCGGCCCACCCCGCCAGCAAACCACACGGAGCACCCATGGACATCGCACAGCTCGCCCTCGAAGAGGCCGCCCTCAAAACCGTCGCCGACTCCATCAACGACCGCCTCAAGGAGGTGAAGAAGGCCATGCAGGAGCAACTCGTCGACAACGGCATCTCCAAGGTCACCGCCACCCTGCCCGACGGCACCAAGGTCGCCACCATCAGCCGCTCCGACGCCAAGCCCGCCGCGGTCGTCGTCGACGAGGACGCCTTCCTCGAATGGGTCCGCACCATCGCCCGCGACGAGATCACCACCCGCCTCGTCACCGAAGTCCGGCCCGCCTACCGCACCAACATCCTCGCCCAGATGACCGCGGCCGGTGTCGCCCGCATCATCGACACCGACACCGGCGAACTCCACGACGTCCCCGGCGTCGAGGTCAAGCCCACCCGCTCCCTCACCCACTCCGTGCGGCCCAGCGCCGGAGCCAAGGAAGCCATCGCCGAAGCCTGGCGCAACGGCCAGCTCGCCCACCTCGACCTTCTGCAGATCGAGGCAGGTGACGCGGCATGAGCTGGCACACCGAGCCCCTGACCGGCTTCGACTTGGAGACCACCGGCGTCAACGTCGAGACGGCCCGCATCGTCACCGCGGCGATCGTCGACTACGAGCCGGGCGACACCGTCGACACCCTGCCCGACCGGGCCCGCCTTTGGCTCGCCAACCCCGGCGTCTACATCCCCGCCGAGGCGACCGCCGTCCACGGCATCACCACCGAGCAGGCCCGCGCCAACGGCCGACCCGTCGCCGACGTCGCCAACGAGATCGCCGACGCCCTCGCCGCCTCCCTGTCGACCAGCATCCCCGTCGTCGCGATGAACGCCCGCTACGACTTCACCGTCCTCGACCGCGAACTACGCCGCCACCAACTGCCCACGCTGCAGCAGCGACTCGGCACCGATGTGACGCCCGGCCCCGTCGTCGACCCATACATCCTCGACAAGCAGGCCGACAAGTACCGGCGGGGCTCCCGCAAGCTCGAGGCCCTCGCCGCCCACTACGGGCTCGCCCTCGACGCCGCACACACCGCGGACGCCGACGCCTTCGCCGGCATCCAGGTAGCCGTCGCCATCGGCGAGAAGTACGAACAGCTCCACGTCCACCCCGAGCAGCTTCACGCCTGGCAGATCTGGTGGGCCGCACAGCAGGCCGCCGAGTTCCAGGTCTACAAGCGCAAGACCGACCCGGACGTGGTCATCGACGGCGATTGGCCCCTCGTGCCGTTCACGGCCGAGCGCAAACTGCGCACCGACTTGGTCACCCTCGCCGAGCGGTACGAGGCCATCGCAGCGAAGGCCCGCACCGAGGTCGGCGAGGAGCGCGGCCGGCAGATCCGGCAGACAGCCCGGGACATCCGAACGGTCCTGAGCACTGGCCGGCTGCCCATCTACCTGATGACGGACGACGAGCTCGAAGCCGGCTCGCCCGCCCAGCACGCCGAGATCGTCGAGGAGCCCGCGTCATGACCGCCACCTACCGACCCGCGATCCAGAACTTGATCAACCAGCTCCGCTACCGGTCCACGTTCGGCCGCCCCTGCTACATCAAGCGCACCAAGCGGCACGCCGCTCTGATCGTGCCGTCCCTGCGGAGCGGCGCCGACGGCCCCTACGAGCTCATCCAGACCTTCGAACGGGCCACCGTCCACGAAGCCGTCGTCCTCGGCGCCGTGACCCTCGGCCCCGACCTCGGCGACGTGCCCGCCATCCCCGGCAAGCACTGGGCCGCCGACCCCAACCGCTACGGCCGCACCATCCAGCTGACGGAGCGTGAGTCATGACCCACATTCAGCCCGCCTTCGACGGCACCGAGCTCGCCGCGTCCGCCCCCGCGAAGTCCCGCCGGATAGTCGACGACTACGAGGCCTGGGTCACCGAGGTGTGGGACGCGTTCGTCGAGGCCGCCGACACCGGACTCCCGTTCACCGTCGACTCGGTCGCCCGCACAAAGAAGCTCCCCGACCCGCCGGTCGCCAAGACGCAGTGGGGGAGCCTGCCGGCGCAGCTGCTGAACGCCGGGATCATCCGCCACCACGGCTACGGCGGCAGCGCCCGCGCCAACCAGTCCCTCGTCCACATCTGGATCGGCGTCCCCGCCGACCAGCGTGAAGCCGTCGCACAGCGGCGACGCGACGAGCGGGCCGAGGCGCGCGCGGCACGGAAGGCGGCGGCGTGATGACCACCGCCCGCATCGCCCGCCTGTACGCCGCCCTCATCGCGGCCGGCGCCACCGCCGGAGCCGTCACCGCCGCCATCGGCTGCTACCGCGACCACACCCGCGGGAGGCGAACGTGAAAGACGACCTCCTCAACCTGCTCACCGTGTGGACGGCACTCGGCGAAACCCTCGTCTGGCTGTGGATCCTCGCCCCCCTCGTCGTCATCGCAGCCATCGCCTGGATCGCGATCAGCCTCGGCAGCCAGGCCATCGGACGGGCCCGCGAATCCTTCGCCCGCGCCAACCAGCTCATCGCCGAAATCCAGAACGACCAGCCGCCCCACGACCCCGAAGCCGCCGCCGGATACGCCCGGTTGGCCGCCGCCATCCGAGAGGAGCAGCCGTGACCACCACCGACCACACCCCCAGCCGAGCCTGCTACCAGCGCGGATGCCATCAGAGCGAGTGTGAGCTGGCCAACTACCGCTACATGAGCCGACTGCGGCTCGACATCGCCCGCGGCCAGCGGCGGACAACCGACGCCACCCAGACCATCGCCCACACCGAACGCCTCCTCGCCCACGGCTGGACCCACTCACAGATCGCCACCGCAGCACACATCGGCGACCGCACCGTCGGCGAAATGCTCGCCCACAGGGAACGCATCCTCGCCTCCACAGCGCGCGCCATCCTCGCGATCGAGATCACGAACCCGCCCCGCGCACCCCGCTACGTACCCATCCTCGGCTCACAGCGCCGCGTACAGGCGCTCGTCGCATTCGGCTGGCCCTTCGTCGACATCGCCCGCCACGGCGGATTCGACGCGCTCTCCATCGCCCGCATCGCGCAAGGCGCAAACACCAGCGTCCGCCACACCACCGCAGCGTCAATCAACCGCACCTACCGGCAGCTCAGCCGCACACCCGGAAGCAGCGTGCGCGCCCGCAACTACGCACAGAAGAACGGCTGGCACGGACCCCTTGCCTGGGACGACATCGACGACCCGAGCTGCAAGCCCGACATCGACGAGCACGCCGACAAGCGCGGCAGGCCCGCCCAGATCGACGAACTCCGCGTCGCCCGACTCGTCCGCGAAGGCCTCACCAACGCGCAGATCGCCCAACGGATCGGCTGCCACGTCCGCACCGTCACCCGCGCCCGCGGGCGGGTCCACCGCGTGGAGGTGGCCGCATGACGATCGCCGACGAGGCCGCCGCCCTCATCCGAGCCGGCGGCAGCAACAAGGACATCGCCCGCCAACTCCACATCCGGCGCGCACGCGTCGCCGAAGTCCGCCGCCAGATCGGCATCCCCAACGTGATCGGCAAACGGACCGCCCGCCCGCCGGAAGACCTCTACCAGCAGCGCACCCGGCCCCTAGACGGAGGCCACCTCGCCTGGACCGGCACGTTCAACAGTGTCGGCGTGCCCGTCGTCCACACGGCCGGTGGATTTCTCACCGCCTACCGCATCGCCTTCCGCATCGGCCACGGACGCGACCCCGTCGGCCAAGTCCAGGCCGGCTGCGACCAGCCCCGATGCGTCCACCCCGACCACGTCGAAGACCAGGCCATGCGGGACCAGTACCGCGCGATCTTCGGAGGCGCGATGTGAGCCACTACGTCTCCCTCGTCTGCGACGTGCAGGACACCGACGCCGGCCCGTGCATGACCGAAGACTGCGGCCCCGGCTTCCCCCAGTCCGCGACCGCCGCCCGCCGAATCCTGCAACCCCAGGGCTGGCACCGCACCCGCGACGGCCGCGACATCTGCCCCGACTGCTGGGACGCCGGCAAGCGATGAACACCCACCCCACCACTTCTGGAAGGACCGTCATGCCCGCCGACCTCAAGCCCTCCGTCCGCAAACTCCTGCAGGCCATCGCCGACAACGACACCGGCCATGGCGTCCTGTTCAACCACGCCCGCGCCGGCCGCTGGCAGATGGAAGGCAGCACCTACGCGGTCAACGACCGCACCTTCCACCCGCTCACTGCACGCGACCTCATCGACATCGGCAACGGGCACACCGACCCGGTCCGCATCACCGCCGCCGGGCGCGCCTACCTCGCCGCCTGAGCCGGCCGCCGCGCCGGGACCCGACCAACCCCACGACCCACCCTCCCGAATCGCCATCGAAAGGACCGCTGACATGGGCTTCTTCCACTCCGCCCACTTCGCCTACGGCATCCAGATCCCCGACACCGACAGTGGGCGCCTCGAAGACGGCATCCCCGCCGGAACCGACGTCGGCTTCCTCAACGCCGGCGCCTACGACCACGAGAAGAGCTACCTCGTCACCCAGCACACCGAGGTCAACCTCGGCGGCTACGGCACCGTCCACCCGCAGGACGCCACCGCCGAGCAGTACGCCAGCTGGAACGAGCAGCTGGCCGCCGCAGCCACGGCGCTCGGCGTTACCCCCGTCGCCGAACCCGGCTGGATCGTCATCCCCGCCATCAGCTGACCGCCTGACCAGCCCGCACACGACAAAAGCCCCGCACACGGCGGGGCTAGGGAGGAGGAGAGATGCAGCAGCTACGTATCGGAGGTGCGCCGTTCGGCGCCCTCGAGCGCCTCGCGGATGACGCGGGCGTCGGTCGTGGCCGGCGCACCCTCCTTGGCCTCCAGTCGTGCGAGGCGTTCGCGGAGCTCGCGCATGACGGCGATCTCCGCGTAGTCCTCGGGCGGCACGACGTAGGCGCTGCGTGCGCCGCGCTCGGTGAAGGCCGCCGTGCGCTTGCCGTAGCGGACTTCGCGCAGCAGTTGGGTCAGGTTCGCGCGGGCGCCGGTCATCGAGACCTCCGCGACTCCATCCTCTGCGATCCGAATGCCCTGCTCAGCAGCCATGGCCAGAGTGTAAGTCATTACCAATCCTTCCAAAGTCGCCAATCTTTAAAGTATTGTGGCAGGTGCGAGCCAGCACCGCCAGACGCCGCCGCTTCCGCATGCCCATGCTCACCGAAAGAAGCCCCGATGGCCGTCTCCAAGCGACTCCGATACGAGATCCTCCGGCGCGACAACCACGCCTGCAGGTACTGCGGAGCCACCGCCCCCGACGCGAAGCTCAACGTCGACCACGTCATCCCGCAGTCGCTCGGCGGCACCGACAAGCCCGACAACCTCGTCACCTCATGCGCCGAGTGCAACTCCGGGAAGACCAGCAGCCTGCCCAACGCCATGCCCGTCGCCGACGTGGATCAGGATGCGTTTCGGCAGGCCGTCGAGCGACGCCAGGTCGAGCTCACCGAGCACCTGTGGCGAGGGGGATACCCCTGGCACTGGGGCCGGGAAGAGATCGAATGCCACGCAGCCGACGCCGCCTGGGGACATGCATGGTCGATCGTCAGCAAGGGCGGTAGCCCCAGTCACGACCAGTACATCGAGTTCCTCGCGGAGATGGAGGCGCTGTTCGAGAACGGCCGCTCCGTAGGTGAGGTCGTCTGCGCTGCGGCCTACGCGGGATCGCAGCTCACGCCGCGCCTCTCGTGGGGACTTGGCGTCATGGATCTTCAGTACGTACCCGTGTCCGGCGAGCAGTACAGCCGCATGGCCGACGTGTACGAACGCTGGCTCGAGGTCTGGCGCGAGCGGCGCGCTGACGGCCCAACCGACGAGCAGGTGGGCGAGTTCCGCGGGCGCCTGATCCTGGGCGCCCGGAGCGGATACAGCCGGGACGAGCTGCTGCGGGGCGCAAGGTCGGCTGCTTTCGCTGGCAGCACCGACGTCGACTACTTCGCCTACCACGTCGCCTGCGAAGACGCAGACGAGCGGGTCGGTGAGGTCTGATGCCGCGCATCCGCACCGTGAAGCCCGAACTGTGGGAAGACGAGCTCCTCGGCACCATCCCCCGTGATGCGCGACTGCTGTTCATCGCCACCTTCAACATGGCCGACGACGAGGGGATCCTGCGCTGGACGCCGGCGTACATCAAGGCGCAAGCGTTCATGTACGACGACGACCTTGGCCCCAAGGAAGTCGACCAGCTCATGCGATGCCTCACCGACACGGGCCTGGTCTTCCCCTATGTCGGCGGGGTGGCCCGGCAGCAGATGGCAGTGGTCGTCAACTTCCGCAAGCACCAGCGGATCAACCGGCCCCAGAAGAGCAAGCTGGCGCCGCCGTCGACCGGGGCCTGGCAGGTGCGGGAGATGTACGCCCGCCGCGACGGCTGGCTGTGCCAGCTGTGCGGCGGCGAGATCCCGCGCCGACTGGTCGCCAACGACGACCACAACCTGTGGATCGATCACGTCCGCCCGGTGGCCGCGGGAGGCACCGATCACCCCTCCAACGTCCGCGCCGTGCACCGGGTGTGCGGCCGGAGCCGGAGCGAATCCACCGACGAGGAAGGCTTCATTCCGCCCGCCGGACTCGCAGGCATTGAGGATTCACTGAATGAGTCACTGAACCGTTCACTGAATGACGCAGTGAAGGAATCTCACGTTCCGTCGCACTTCGACGCTCCAACGGATACCGATAGTGACTTTTCTTCCATGAACCATTCACTGACGGAAGGGAAGGGAAGGGAAGGGAACAGGGAAGGGAAGGGAACCCCCCCTACCCCCCGGCAGTCGTCCGGCAGCCCCGCCGTCCCGCAGACGGGCGAGAGGCCCCTACCCGACCGGATGACGGACGCCTTCCTCGAGCGCTTCGCCCACGGCAACAGCTACCGGCGCCGCCAGGTGCGCACCACGATCGCCGACGCGCTCCGTAACCAGACCGACCCCGACGAGTTGTGGCGAGCCATCGAACTGCTCGGTGAGAACAGCTCGCCCGTCAGTGCCAACTCGCTGCAGTTCGCCTTCTCCAAGATCCGCCGCAACGCCGCGAACTCGAACGTCCTGCAACTCCCAACCGGCCAGACCCTCAGCGGCACCGACGTGACCGTCGCCGGCTGGGGCGCTGTTGCCGACTCCTTCGGACCTGAGGACTCCCATGAATCCGCGTGAAGCGGCCCAACTGCTGGGCCACTGCGCCGCCTTCGACAACCGCAAGCCGAGCCAGGCGGCAGCCGTCGCCTGGTCCGCCGCCCTCCACGACGTCCCCCTCGATGCCGACGCCAAGGCCGCTGTCGCCGCCTACTACACGACCCCGCCCAAGGATCCGGACGCCAAGCTGTGGATCCTGCCGCACCACGTCCGGTCACTGCGCTCCAAGATCCGGTCGGCCCGGCTGGAGAACTTCCAGTACGAGCCGCTGCCCGACGAGACGCCCCGCGAGTTTCTGGCCCGCTACAAGGGCCAGGTGCAGGCCATCGCCTCCGGCCGCGCCGCTGCACCGACCGGGCAGCCGGCACTCGAGGGCGGCCCGTCCCGCGAGTTCATGGCCGAGCTCGAGGCCCGCGGCTGGCAGGGCAACCGCACCGTCGACGACGAGGGCACCGCCCAGGCCGAGGCCGTCGAGACGGTGAAGCGCTCCGGCCCGCTCGGCGTCGAATGCCCCGCATGCAGTGCGGCGATAGGCAAGCCGTGTAAGACGCCGGGCGGCAGCGAGAAGCAGCCGCTGGGCAAGCCGCGGGCCACGCCGCACTCCGCCCGCCGCCGCGCCGCCGAAGGCCGCGACGAGCTCACCGCCGCCGACCTCGCCGCGCAGGAGCAGGCGATCCGAGCCCGCGCCGCCCAGCACCTCGCCGACACCGACGACGACATCCCCGACGCCGAGATCATCGAGGAGGCCTCGTGACCACCGACTGGAGCCCCAGCCAGGACGACATCGCCGCCACCCGCCAGCTGCGCCAGGCAGGCGACTTCAAGAGCCTCCTGCGGCAGCAGATAGCCGACGGCCGCGCCAAACTGCCGTCCGCCGCCCACTGGCCGACCAGCCGCCAGCGCAGCGACCTGTACGCGTTCCCGTGCCCGCACTGCGGCGCCGGCATCGACCAGAAATGCCACCTCCGCACCCGCGCCAAGCAGCTCCCGCACCCGCACCAGGAACGCGTCGCCAAGTGGGCGCAGACGACTGCCAGTTGCCCGCACTGCCAGGTCGAGCCCGGCACCCGCTGCCACAACGACGGCATGCCGCTCCCGCCCGGCACCGTCCACGCCCGCCGCTACCAGGAAGCCGAGGCAACCGCCGCATGAGCACCAGCGAGCCGTGGCGTCCCCGCCACTGGCACAACACCACCGCCGACGACTTCGAGGTCGAACTCGTCGTCGCCGAACGCCAACCCGCTACCGGGCTGACGAAGCTCGAGCAGCGCATGGTCACCCGCCAGCTGCGCCGGCAGGACGTGCCCGGCACTGAGATCGCCCGGATCGTCGGTGTCGACCCGCGCACCGTCTGGCGCTGGCTCGCCGAGGACCGGAAGGCCGCCGCCTGATGTCGCGCGCCGTGTCCCGCTGTGGGGACCGGTGGGTGGGCGGGGTGCGGGCGCGGGCTCCGGTGGGGCCTTCCCGCCGCACAGTGCGTCCGTAGACGGCCGAACTACCCGCCCGTGCACCTTTTCTAGTCCCCGACTCCCTCAGGCCTTCCTAGGGCCGCTCCTGAACTTCGAGCCCAACCCAACCCGAAAGGAACCGACATGACCGACACCACCGACCCCCGCATCCAGCAGCTCACCGAAACCCTCCGCGAAGTCCTCGCCACCTTCAGCCCGATGCACGAGACCTACGGCGGCCCGGCCTCGTACTACGACGGATCGGCCGACATCGAGGTCAGCCAGTTCGAGCGCTGGACAGCCGTCCTCAACGGCGAGTTCGTCCTCAACGCCAGCGAGATCGAACTCGAAGGCGGCGACCTGATGCTGCAGGAGATGAGCGTCGGCGACGACATCGAGATCGATAAGCAGGCCGGACCACTCGGCCCCGGCGTCTGGACCATCACCGCGTTCGAGGCCGACGACCGCAGCCGCGCCCGTGTCCGGAAGCTCACCCGCGACGAGATCCAGGCCCGGCGCAGTGCCTACAGCAACGCCGGGATCTACGAGTGACCACCCAACCCGACCCGAGAGGAAACCCGATGACTTCTGGACTCACCGTCACAGTCGACGGCCAGCTCGTCCCGCTTGATGACTGCGGCTGGTTCGAGCGCCGCCCCTGCGGCTGCATCGTCTCCGCCTTGGTCGCCGTCCATGGCGACGAGGTGATCGCGACGGCCGACCAGGCGTCGCGGCACTGGCATCGCACGAAGCGGGAGCGGGAGCGTGTGGCCCGCGAAGGCATCACCGTCGAGCTGATCACCATGGCGTACTACCGCGAGCGCATCGGTGCCAACTGGGAGTGCGAGCAGCACGCCAGGGCGGTGCAGCGATGACCGACCAGAAGCCCGCGGTGACGATGGGCCAGGTCCGTGAAGCGCTCGGCCACGTCCAGCCCGGCGAGCCCGAGGTGCTCGTCTCGATCACCCGCTACACCGTGTCGGTCCTGCCGATGGACGACATCAATCACCGCTCGTTCGCCCTGTACGTGGAGCTGCGGCCGGGCGGATGGATCGTCACCGACGGCCACGAGTACTACACCGCGGCCGGCGAGTGGGCGCCCGGCATGGCGACCGCCCACCGCTTCGCCGACTACGACGACGCGCTGGCCGTGGCCAAGGCGAAGGCCCCGCATCTGCAGGTTCTGGGCCACACCGCGGTCGACGCCTACCACCGCACCCGCCCCGCCTCGTGATCCCCAACCCGACCCGAAGGAGCAGCACATGACCACCGTTGAACTCGCCACCTCCGACGGCCCCGTCACGGTCGACGCCGCCGAGCCCGTTCCCGGACTCCGCGTTTACGAACTCCCCGCCGATTCGTCCCTCGACTACCGATGGGTCCTCGCCCATCACGAGGGCCGTGCGCTCGGCTTGTTCACCTCCGCCGAGGACGCGAGCGGCGCCGCTGCGGCTGTTGCGCCGATGGCCGACTGGACGCGCGGCGTCATGACCGTCGCCAACGAGATCAGCCTCGGGGGGAACGTCGAGCGGTTCGGTCTCGCCCTCATCGCGCACGGCTCCGCGCCCGCCCGCCCCGCCCCGTGACCGAACGCACGCAGCGCCCGGGTCATAGCCGGGCGCTGCACCGCCGATCGTCCCATGACCCACAGGAGAACCCCATGACCGACCGCATCAGGCAGGCCCGCCGCCGCATCAACTCGGCGCTCATTGCTGTCGAGCCGCACCTGTCGACCCCGTACCCGGACGCCCCGAACCTGACGCCGTGGACGCGGTTCGTGGCCCCCGCGCTCAAGGAGCTGACGGAAGCCCTCGACGCCGTCCAGCCGCCTGCGCCCGCCGCCACCGACCTCCGCGAACGGGTCCTGAAGATCGCGAAGCGGCTGGAGGCCCACGCCAAGGGCTTCGGGGACGTCCTCGAAGACGTGGACAGTGAGCCGTGGGGGCGGCTCGTCGGCGCAGACATCGACGAACTGCGCGACGCCGTGACCGCCCTCCCCGCGCCCGCCGACCGGCCCGCCGTGTTGCGCGAGGCCGCGAACGGGCTCGCAGCGCTCGGACCGCTGGACTCCCTCGTGTCGGCCCCCGCCGCCTGGACCGAGGCGATCGAGACACTTCGCCGCATGGCCGACCAGATCGCCGAGGACGACCTCCGCCGCATGGCCGACGACGCGCAGCAGGCGGGCCACATCTACCTGTCGACCAGCTGCCTCCACGGCGAACACGGCTATTGCGCAGGCGGCACCGGGCAGGCCGGGGCGAAGACGCCCGCACAGTGCAAGTTCTGCGCGGCGCCCTGCATCTGCCCGTGCCACGCGGCCGACGAGGCGCCGGCGCCCGCCGTCCGGGTGGCCGGCTACCTCGAGCGCAGCCTCAACCGCCTGTACTGCCCCGCCGACCGCGGCCAGGCCGGCGGCGATCCGATCCCCGTCACCGCCGACGACCTCCCCGACGGCGGACACTGCCACCGATGCGGCCGGGACCTGCTCATCCCTGCGGGGGAGGGGCGATGACCGCCGTCCCCCTGCCGATCCCGGTCGTGGTGACCCGGCATCAGTGCCCGTTCTGCCGGATCACCCGGGCGAAGAAGGCCCGCATGGTCGCGCACATCGCCCGCTGCTGGCGGAACCCAGCCGTCCGCGCCTGCAAGACCTGCGTGCGCTTCGAGCCGGCCGAGGAGGGCCCGTACCCGGAGGATCCCGGCTGGCCCGCTGGCTGTACGGCCGGACACGCCATTGATCCGCCGCGGAGCGACTGCGGCGACTGGGCGGGGGAGGGTCGATGACCGCCCGCCCGTACCGGGTGCTCGTCACCGGAAGCCGCGACTGGCAGGAGATCGGCGTGGTTCGCCGCGCCCTCGACGAGGTTCTCGCTGTCCGCCCGCACGGTCAGCCGCTCGTCGTCGTCCACGGTAACTGCCCGACCGGCGCCGACATCATGGCCAAGGCGTGGGCGCTCACAACCTTCACGCCCGCCTGCACGGACGACTTCGAGCGGGTGACTGAAGAAGCGCATCCGGCCGCGTGGCACGTCCATGGCCGCAAGGCTGGCCCGATCCGCAACCAGCACATGGTCGACCTCGGCGCCGACATCTGCCTCGCGTTCATCCGCAACGGCTCCCGGGGCGCCAGCCATTGCGCGGCCCGCGCCGAAGCCGCCGGGATCACCGTCCGCCGATTCACCAGCTAGCAACACCGGCCGTCCCGAGCGGAATTCGGGACGGCCGACCCACCAAGTAGATCAACCAGGAGGAACCCCATGCTCAACACCGCCCAGTGGGAGACCATCCAGCGTCTCGTCGCCTGGCTCGACCAGGAGAACGGCCGCAGCCAGCAGGAGATCAGCCTGCGCCTGCTCAAACTGTCCGAGGAGGCGGGTGAGGTCGCGCAGGCGTGGATCGGCGTGCAGGGCCAGAACCCGCGCAAGGGGATCACGCACACGGTCGGCGACGTGTGCGACGAGCTGATCGATGTCATGGTCACCGCCGCCGTCGCCCTCGCCTCGCTCTCCGACCAGCCGGCCGAACTGGTCGCCGAGAAGCTGGCGAAGATCGAGACACGCTCGATGGCAGCCAGCTGATGCCCCGCGTCATCCGCGCCCGCGACATCGACGCCGTCCTCGCCTACGGCGGATTCGAACCCTCCGACTACGACCCGCGCACCGGCTGGTACCCCGGCTACCGCGTTGCCCAGGACGGCAGGCGCATGGTCCACGTCTTCCACGACGGGCCCGGCGAGGTCGCCGGACTCGACCAGTACCAGGCCGAGTTGCAGGCCGCCGGCTACCACGTCGTCCCCGACCAGCAGCCCGGCGGCGGACGACGCCGACTCCACATCACCCAGCACTGACCAGGAGGAAACCATGACCGATCTCCCGTACACCGACGATGACCTTCGTGCCGAAGCCGGCCGCCAGCACGCCGTGTTGGCCGAGGACCCCGACTTCATGGGCGTCGGCGAGATGATGGCCGACGCCGAGGTCGTGAGCCTCGCCCCGCAGCACACCCCGACGGATGTCAACGGCCAGCCGAACGACGCCGACGGCGTCACCTGGGACGGTCTCCTCTGCCCGGAGACCGACGACTGCGAGGCGTTCGGCGAGGCGCAACGCAAGATCCACGACCTGATCCAGGGCGCGGCCGACACGTCCCGCTGGGCCGTCGACCTCGGCGCCGACGACCTGAAGCCCAGCGGCGAGCGCGTCGACATCGCCGAGGACGGCAAGGCCCTGGTCCGCATCCACTTCGCGTTCCACCCCGACATGCCCGCCGAGCTGCGCGCCTCCGTGATCGCCGCAGTCCGCGACGAGACCGCCGCCAACTAGCCCCCGGGGCGGTGGTTTCGGCCGCCGCCCCACCCCAACCGACAGGAGCATGCACCGTGCCCGATCTCGCCGCCGCGAACGCGACCATCAACGGCCTGTATCTGAAAGTCGGCCAGCGGATGATCGCCGCTCGCAAGGCCCGCGGCTACACCCAAGCCGACCTCGGCCAAGCGGTCGGACTGTCCCGGTCGTCGATCGCCAATATCGAGAACGCCGTCCAGCGCGCCCCGTTCCACACCCTTCTCGGCATCGCACAAGCCCTCGGCGTCGACCCGGTCGGCCTGCTCCTCAGCGACGACCCGCCGCAGGTGGCACCGCCGATGCCGTCGGTCAACGTCACGCTCCGCCGCAGACTCCTCGCCGCCCGAACCGAGATCGACACCCTCCTCGAAGCCATCCCCGGCGACTATGACAAGGGAGACCACTCATGAGCCGCCGCTTCCACCTCCAGCGTGATCACGACGTGACCGGCGTGTCCGGCACAGGCCGGGTCGCCGAAGGCGTTCTCTGGACCGATGGCACCGCCTCCGTGCGCTGGCTCGGCGAACGACCGTCCACCGTCCACTGGGACGACATCGCCCACGCCGAGCACGTCCACGGCCACGGCGGCGCAACCCGGATCGTGTGGGACGACCCCGAGCCCACCGACCCCGCCCTGTACCTCGGCAGCCCCGGCTGCCCGTACTGCCCCGACGGGCACATGCCGCCCGAACACGGCCAGCCCTGGGCCGCGTTCGTTGGCCTCACCCGCGACGGCGACGGCCAGCCGATGCAGATCATCGTCGCCCGCAGTGCCGGAGCGCACGTTGCCGAATCCGACGCCGAATGGGTGCGCGCCCGACTCAACGGAGGCCAGCCGTGACGACCGTCCACCGCCCGAAGTCGATCACCCCGGATGAGGCGACCGACCAGATCCTCACCCGCTGCTACCGGGGCGAATCCCGCCGCGACGTCATCGCCCGCGCTGTCCGCATGCTCGCCGACGCCGACGGCCACCTCCACCCCAACGGGACGATCAAAACCGGCAGCAAGACCACCCGGAGGCCCGCATGACCACCCCCGCACCCGAACCCTGCGGAGATGCCGTGGAGCGCGCCGTCGACCGGATCATCGACCTGCTCTCCGACGAGCCCCCCATCGGCCAGCACCGGCGAGCGATCAGCGAAGAGCAGTGGGACCAGAAGGAGACCGTCGAATTCGCCGGCGAATGGCTCGGGCCAGCGACGATCAACGAGGAGAAGCCGTGACCAGTCCCGCCGCCCGTACCGCAGCCGCCTGGGCAGCCCTGATGATCAGCCACGACTTTGGGGACCACGTCGTACAGATCGACGCCCAAGCCGTCACCAAGGGCAAGTCCGGCGCCGAAGGCATCCGCGCCTGCGCCACCCACGTCGCCACCTACACCGCCACCCAGGCGATCACCCTCGCCGCCGCCAACCGGCTCCTGGATCTGCGCATCAGCTGGAAGCGGGCCGCCGCCGGACTCGCCATTTCCGCGGCCACCCACTACATCGCCGACCGGCAAGGCGGCCACTGGTGCGACGACGAACCCCGCGGCATCGTCCGCCTCGCCGCCGCCACCGGACACGCCGGCTGGCTCCAGCGCGACCCCAACGCCGGCTACCTCATGGACCAGTCCTGGCACAAAGCATGGCTCGCCGTCGCAGCAGCCGTCATCGGGGGAGGAGAGCGGTGACCGTCCAGCTGACCGCCCGCGAGCTTGAAGTCCTCACCCTCATCGCGAACGGGTTCACGCACGAGGAGATCGGCGAGCAGCTGTTCACCAGCCGCCAGGCCGTCAACGACGCCCTGACCCGCGCCCGGTTCCGTCTTGGCGCCTTGAGCACCCCTCACGCCATCCTCCTCGGCGTTCGGGCGGGAATCCTCGAGGGCCGCCCTAGACGGCGCCCAGGGCCCGCCAGACAGCCCCTCACGGCCCGGCAGGCCGAAGTCCTCGCCGCCGCCGCCGACGGCGCCAGCATCGCGACTGTCGCCCGCCGGCTCGACACCACCACCCAGCAAGTCTCCGCCCGGCTCTCCGAGGGCTACCGGCGCCTCGGCGTCACTGAACTACCTAAGCAGCACCGCCGGGCCGCAGCCGTCGACGTCGCCCGACGCCGCGGACTCATCCCACCCGCCAACGCCCGGAAGGACGCCGCATGACCCACACCGTGATCGCCTGCCACCCCGCCGACCTGATCTTCAACGCGCGTGCGCGTCTCTTCATCACCGCCCGCGACATGTGGATCAACGGCAACCCCGACCTGGCCGCCCGCATGGAACACGGCCAGACGCAGTTCGCCGACCCCGACCTCGACGTCATGCACGCCGGACTGGAGGAGATCAGCAACGTGCTCCACGAAGCCGTCCAGGCAGTCGGGGGGTTCCAGTGACCGAGCCCGTCCGCCTAGAGATCGACCTCAACTCCCGCACCCCCGACGGCCTCGTGCCCGTCCACCTGCCCGACGGCGTCACCGTGCAGCCGGGCCAGCAGGTGATCGCCTTCGAGTCCGAGGACCAAGTCGCCGCCCCCGCGGTCGTCCGCCGGCTCGAGCACGGGCACGCCCACCTCGACGTCGACTGGGGCGCCATGCGCGACGACCAGCCCGGCCGCGACGAGACAGCGACCCAAGCGACCGGCGGCGCCGATGAAGCCGTGATCGCCCGAGCCATCGGCGACTTCGTCGAGCACCTCGCCCACATCCCACCCAACCTGAAAGCCCGTGCCGTCAACGCAGTTGGCCCCGCCCTCCAAGCCCACGGCGAATGGCTGCGCCTCTCCACCCGGCAGACCGTTGCGGTTGCCGTCCTCCTCGCCGTGAAAGCCGAACTCGAAGCCGCCGCCGACCTGCCCGACGTCGATGGCCAGTGCCCAGCCTGCGGAGGCGAGAGCCTCATGCTCGCCGACGGCGGCTACGTCACCTGCCGTCGCGCAGACTGCCCCGACCCGACGGCCGCGCACGACGCCATCGAAGAGCGCGCCGGGGCCAACGCCTACGACCGGGCGATCAACACGCCGCCGTCAGCCGCAGCACTGGAAGGGATCCGGAAGCGACTCGCCGACGGCACCGCACCCCGACGGACAGTCCCCCGAACAACCCTGGACAATCCGCCGACCAGCAGCGACGCGGTGAACAACCCGCAGGAGCAGCCGTGAACTCCGACGACATCCTCGACCAGATCGACCAGGCCCTCGAGGACGACACCGTCAGCGACGACGCCATGCGCAGCCGGCCCGCAGCCGAACCCGAGGTGTGGATAGCGCCCGTTGGGACAGAGGCTGGCGGCGAGGGATGGGGGCGCCTTGAGGGGATCAGCGGCATCGAGATCCACGGGGACGTTGCCACCGTCGAGATCGTCCCCGACGTCGAGGCGTTCACCAACGCCCTGGCCGGCGCATACCGGCAGAGCGTCGAAGTGGCGGCCCGCTCCCTCGAGCTCCTCCGTGACGCCCTCCGCGGTGGCGAGTGGGTCGACACCAACGGCGACCCCGTGCAGCCGCCCCAGCGCCCGCGTCCGCCCCTCCCACGCCGTGACGGGCGCCCGGCATGGCAGACGCCCTACGGGCCCGCCAGGCGGCGGTGAATGCCGCCACGGCCCGCGCAAGGCGACGCCCTCGCACCCAACCAGGGCGCGAGGGCGCGGTGTTGCTCGGACGGTCCGGCTAGGGCAGCGCCTTCTCGGCCGCTCGGCGCAGCCACTCGGCCCGCGAGACCTTGTCCGCCTTCGCCGCAGCGTCGACCCTCTCCAGCAGCTCCTCGGGGTAGGCGACGTTGATGGCGGGTCCGATGGCCGGCCGCCCACCCCTGGGGTCCGGCTCGGACTCGTCCGGAGTGTCGGGGAACCACTGCGCCAGGGCCTTCTCCGCGTCGCTGTCACCGCACTGGATCATCCACTCGCGGGCCTCCTCACCGGTGAGGGACGCCCAGCTGTCGTCTCCGTCGTACTCGCGGGTGGCGTCCTCGTGCGAGACCCAGCGACCGCCCTTGGTGCGGTACAGCTCCGCGCGGGAGGTCTGCAGGCCGGACACGGTGCCGAGCCAGTTGTTGCCGTCCCACTTCTGGTCCTCGACGAGGATCAGGGTGGCGGCGTCCAGGTCGAACCAGCCCACGCGCTGCTTGTAGTGGCCGGTTCCTTCGTAGAGCTTGATGCGGTTCATGGGGTTCCCCGTGGTTAGTCGTTGGTGACGATGCGGAGGCGGATCAGGTGCTTCTTCGTGCGGGGGGTGAGCGTGCCGGGGATTTCGTCGCCGTAGCAGTCCGTCAGGTAGACCAGGCGCTCTCCGCTACCGCCACCTGGCAGCGGCGTCGGGTCGGCTACGCCATAGCCGGAGACGAACGTGTAGCGCTCCCCGTGGATCACGCCGATCGCGCGCTCGTTGTAGTGGTTCATCACGTCGGCGACGGTCATCGACTCGGTGGGCTCATCCCCGGTGAGGGGCCTGCTGTCATCGCGGTCCATCAGTGGCTGCCTTCCGGGGCGTTCTGCAGGTGGGCGAGCTGGTCGCGCAGCGCCTGGATCTCGTCGGCCTGCTCGGCGATCACCCGGTCCTGCCTCTCGATCGTCTTCTTGTGCTCGGCCAGCTGCTCGTGGCCGGTGCGCAGCCGCGTCTGCTGCCGCTCGATCTTGGCGTCCTTTCCGCGAATGACGTTGCGCTGCCCGTCGATCTTGGAGAGCAGGGCGGCGATGTCGGGGTGCTTGACCGGGTCGAGGTCGCGGAGGTCCTGCTCGTGGCGGGCGGTGAGGCGGTCATTCATGGTCGTTCCCCCATCGGCGAGTTCTCAATACTGAAAAGGTTGAGGCTCACAGCCTGCGTCACAGGCAGGGGGATGTCAATACTGAAAACCTATCCGGCTGGCACGCACCATGCCCCAACACGCCATCCCTGCAAGCGCGTTGCGCCAACCCGGCAGACAGGAGCACGCTGGCCGAGGCGAAGGAGACGTGCATGGGCTGGGTCGACAGAGAGCACATTCCCGCCCTCGAGCAGGACTGGCGGTACGGGCGGCTGATCAACCTCACCCGGCGGCTCCTGGAGGCCCGCATGCCCCCGTGCACCAACGCCAGCTGCAACGGCGGGACCATCACCGTGCGGGACCAGGACGGCAACGAGACCACCGTCACCTGCGACGTCTGCGGCGGCAGCGGGGAAGTCGCGGCACCCGCCGACAACGAAGACGACGGGCGGGCCGGCTAGCCGACGTCCGGCAGTCCCTCGGCCTCGACGGCAGGCGGGCATGACGAAGCCCCCGAACCAGAGTGGTCGGGGGCTCGGGGTGGACCGGCGGTCAGGACAGCTCGGTGATGCACAGCCAGGCGGGCCGCTCGCAGGTGTAGCCGAGGACGCGGATCGCGTGCGCGAGCTGAACATCCCAGCCGGCCTGCCGATCCGGGGAGATCCCCGCCGCGCTCTGGTACCCGCCGGACTCGACCTCCTCGCTGTACGCAACCAGGAAAACCGTCTCGCCCTGGTTGGAGCCGCCGACCGCGTAGCGCACGTCGGGGCACTGATCCTTGATCGCCTCCAGGACTTCGTCGATCCGATCCGTCTCCTCGGCGTCCGAGCCGACGTACACGCCATAGCCGAAGGTGACGTAGGTGGTGTCCATGACGGGTCCTCTCGTCGTCGGTTCGGCTGATCGGGTTCCCAGGGGCCGTGCCTTGCGTGGGGGGCCGGGGAAGCCCGGCCCCCCACGGTGCGCTCAGCTGCCGCCGATGATTCGGCCCCACTTCGAGACGGTGTCCTCGTCGCCGCTGATCGTGTACTTGATCGTCCCGTCGACCTCGTGCTTGATCGACGTGTCCAGGCCGTGCTTCAGGAGTGCCTCCCGGTCCTCCTTGTCGTTCTGGTCGCGGTGATCGGAGATGTGGCCCGTCCAGCTGAACTTCGCCATGTCGTGAACTCCCTGTTGAGGTGTCGTTCCGTGTGGTGTTTTCAAGGGGTTCCTGCTGTCTTGCTCTACTTCGAAATTAGTGGGTACCCATCAAACGCGTCAAGCGGGCGGCCCTTGATTCTTTAGCGGGTACCCACTAACTTCGGGTAATGGACACTCCACCCAAACCGTTCCAGCAGCTCACCGCACTCACCGGCCCCGAAAGCATCGAACGCGCCCAAGCCCTCACCGAGGCGCTCAACGCCGTCCCCGAACTACAGCGCTGGCTACGGGAACAGAGACAGCACGTCATCCGCACCCTCCACGAACGCGACGGAATCAGCTACACCGACATGGCGCCCCACCTCGGCGTCAAACCCGAACGCGTCAGCGGCATCGCCCGCGGCCACAGCCGGACCCCACGAACCAAAAAGCGCGCAGCAGAGGAAGGCGAAGAGAATGGCTGACCGGACCGCGCTATATCGGCACCCCTAACGCGGCACTCCCGCCGGCCACGCGCCACGGCCCCCACCTCGCGTCGAGGCAGGGCCGTGGCGCGTGCACAGGGTGGCAGCCTGAGGCGCGAGCTGGCGGCTACCGCAGGAACCGCGTCAGCCGCGTCGTGACGCTCAGTTGAAGTTCAGCTCGCCGTCGATCCCGCCCGCTCGCCTGCCTGCCGCCTCGCGCGCGAAACACGGCGAGCAAGCCAGGAGGCTTGCCCTCTTCGAGGGAGCAGTTTTTTAAGCCAGTCCTCTTCTAGGTAACCCTCTTCTAAGAAGACCCCTCACTTTCAAGAGTCCCATCCAGCAGGACTCCTGCCGAGCGGGACTCCTGAAAACCTCACCCCGGAGCAGGCGGCCTGAGCAGCAGCGATAGCCCTTGCGGAGTGTCACTTACCGCAGTCGTCGTCCGCCACTTGCCGTCCTCGCCCTTGGCCCTCACGTGGGCGACCAGGCCTGCCTCTCGAAGCTCCTTCAGTGCGGCGCGCACGGCGTACTCGCCCTCGCCCTTGCCGCCCGCCTTCTCGTGCAGGCCGACTAGCCGCTCGGTCGTCATGTCGGAGTCGTCCGGGTAGGAGAGCAGCGTCAAGAGGAGCCCCTTCGCCTTCAGGCTCAGCGCGTAGTTCCGAGCGACGTGCTCGTTGCTGACGGGAGTCCAGCCGCCCGACTTCGGCCGCGAACGGTGCGTCCTCACCAGCCGGCCGATCGCTGGCGACAAGGAGGCTTCATCGGTATGGTCATGCTCAGTGCCTTACTTCGTAGGTGGGTGCGAACGCGGCGGGGTGATGACCCGCTCGATACGCAGAATGGCCGGACGGTGGTGACCGTCCGGCCTCTGCTTTTTGTTGCCAATTCTAGTTGCTCACGGGACTCAAGTCGGCTGATCCCGGTGCCAATTGGAGATCAGGAACGGGAGACTTCGAGGGCTGCCGGCAGCGCCGGCCGCGGCAGGTCGAACGCCTCCGCGAGGATCACGCGGGCCGCGATATCCCGCTCCCACGACGGCCGGCCCAGCGGCATCGCCAGGACCCGGTGACCGTCACGACGGATAGCCAGGTAGCCGGTGAGCGTCGGCTCCGAGATCCGCGTCTCCACCAACTCCACGTCCAGATCGGCGAGCAGCTGAGGGAGCGGAGTGTCGAGGAGCATCGACGACGTAGGGCGCTGCCGACCGGCGCAGTCGACGGCACGGGTTGCTAAGCTCATGGCAGACCTCAATTCAGGGATGGGTTGAGTCGCTGATCAGCGAGCGGGAACTCGCTGGTCGAACAGGCCGGACGGGTGCGAACCGTCCGGCCGTTCGCGTTCCAGGGGTCAGATTGGCCCCAGCGGTACGGGAGTTGGAACAGCTTGTTGAGTGGCGTGGACCACTCTTTCAACGTAGCGGGCTGGCAGAACCGGCCATCGAGATCCGGAACCCGGAGATCTCGGAGAACCTCGGAGGGCCTCGGAACGCCTCACCGAGACTCATGCAGGCTCACTCGTGCAGGACGGCTGGAAGGCGACGGTCGGTTCATCTCGGGGCGAGCACCCGGTTGGGTGCAACCTTTGTGAGGCTGGTCCTGATGAAGGTGCCAAGGCCGTGGAGGCGCAGGAGTGAACCGTCGGCGACCAGCTCACGGAAGGCGCGCTCCACGGTGCCCTTCGAAACCGCTGATGCCGCGGCAAGGTCGGACGTGTTCGGGATCCGATCTCCCGGCTGCCACCTGCCTGAGGTGATCTCCGAGCGGATCAACTCGGCGAGAGCGGCGGACTTCTGGCGCGTCGGGGCGTCAATGTCGGGCCACGTCAGCGGGTCGAACGGCGCCATCTCGTGATTGTGGGTGCCGTTGTGGGCGGGTCGCTCGGCCCTGATCGTGTCCCGTTCCAGGTCCAGCGCGTCACGCCAGGATGTGTCGAGCCATCGGATGTCCTTGCGGGCGACCCGCGGCCACCACCACATCCAGTACGCGTGCCGCTCCCAGCGTGCTTCGGGGTCGAGGGTGATCCCGACGTAGAGCAACTGGTCGGTGCCGTCGTAGAGGCGGTAGAGGGCGGTACGTTCGGGAGCGCTAGTCACGTGGCTCCTCCCCTACGTCTTGGGGGAAAGGTGTCCGGTACTGCCGGAGGCAGAGGTTTCCGGGCTCGACGAAACTCTGCACCTCAAGCGCATGCCCGTCACCATCGAGAACCTGCCGGAAGACTTGCATGACAGGGACCTCCTGCGAGAGCTGCAAGGCCAGCAGCTCGGCAGTGGTCGGCGGCCGGACTGATATCTGATCCAAGGTCTCAGCGGGAACGCCGCCTGCGCCGTGTAGGCGCTGGTACGTCGAGACCATTCGTATCGGCCGGCCGTCTGACTGCACGAGCGTGTCCACCCGCTGAACGAGATCGCCGTCCTCGATGGCCAGAGCCTGCGCGACACGACGTGGGGGAGTCACCTCTTCGCTGGCGACTTCCGTCTCGACATGCTGGCTCGGGTCGTCGAGGTGCTGCGGTGCGGGCGAGGTCACGTAAACGGCCGATCCGGAGCGGCCAACGGCGAAGCCTTCGTCCTTCAGGATGCGGAGGCCGCGCTGCACGGTGACGTTCGAGGTTCGGAACTGAGTGATCAGGTCCTGCGTAGAGGGGAAGCGTGAGCCGACCGGCATGTCCCCGGCCATGATGACGGGGCGAATGTCGGCAGCCATGCGCTCGGCGACGCTGCGATTGTCGGCGGCCACCGCAACAGGTCGAGGCCGAAGCGGTTCCTCATCAACCGCGGGCAACAGCGCGAGAACGGCAGCCGTGTTGTGGGTGTGGTTGTACGCCGGCTGCTCGCGGCGAATGGTTTCGACTTCGGCGTCGGCGGCCTCGGCCCTGGTGTCGAACCATTCGAAGTCGCGCGTCGCGACCTCGGGCCACCAGGGTTTGTCGGCGGCGTGGGCCTTCATTCGCTTCTTCGGCTCGCTGCTGATGCCGACATAGAGGAGTCGGTCGTCCTCGTCGTAAAGGCGGTAGAGCGCGGTGCGCTCGTCGGATTCAGGCATGGAACCCCTTCGTCCTGTTGGGCACTGGCGTTCCACGTGGATGTTGTGCGTACAGTTGGTACAGAGCGCGCAGGCAGAACTAGCCCGCTGACCTGCGCCTCTAACGTCAGTGGCTGTGCGTACACGTGGAACTACTGGAATAGACGGTCCTCGACTTCCACGTGGAAGTCAAGCGGCTCGGTCGAACCGGCTATGCCCGACGCACGCGAGAGCTTTTTGGAGGCGTCTTGGCGAGCAAGAAGGGCGACGGCAGCTTGGGGTACGAGGCCATCGCGGACCAGCTGCGATCGCGTATCGAGAGTGGTGAACTCGCGCCCGGCGACAAGGTCCCCGGCGAGAAGGAGCTCATCGCTACCTACAAGGTCAGCCGTGACACCGCCTGGAAAGCCCTTCAGATCCTCCGCGATGAAGGACTGACTGAGTCCCGGCAGGGCGCGCCGACGCGAGTGCGAAAGTTCCAGCGCATCGTCCGGCCGGCGAACAAGCGCCTCTCGAAGGAGGTCTGGGGTTCCGGCAAGTCGATGTGGACGGCAGACGTCATTGACGGTGAGCCGCGCGTTGCGGACCCGCAGGTTCGCCGTTCCGTCGCCGACAGCAGGGTCGCGGCCCTCCTCGGTCTTGAGCGAGGCGACGGAGTTGTCATCCGGATCCGCCGATACGACCTTGGGGAAAAGCCTGTGATGTGCGCGATGTCGTACATCCCCGCCGACTTGGCCGACGGCACGCCGATCGCCGAGACGGACACCGGCCCGGGCGGCATCTATAAGCGGCTGGAGGAGATCGGTCACGGGCCGACGCTCTTCAGGGAGGAGGTCCGGTCGCGCATGCCGAGCAAGAGCGAGAAGGAGCTCCTGAAGATCGAGCGAGGGACGCCTGTGATCGAGATTCGACGGTACGCCGCCGAGGAGTCCGGTCGCATCGTTGAGGTCAATGAGATGGTTTTGGACAGCTCCAACTACGTTCTGGAGTACGTCATCCCCTCCTGATCTGCGCATTTACCTGCCCCACCCCGCCGGGTGGGGCTTTTTTCATGCCTGGGTTCGAGTTGGACGTTGACTTCCACGTGGAAGTAGGCGCACTCTTGGAGCACGGCGAACTTCCACGTGGAAGTTCCAAGAGTTCCAGCCTGTACGCCTAAGACCCGGGAGCAACCTTGAGTCACGATGCCCCGGCCGCGGTCACCGTGGCCCCCTCCCCGAACTTCCTGAATGCGGCCGAGGTCGCGACGCGGCTCCGCGTCTCGCGATCCACCGTCTACAACCTCATCGCCTCCGGCCGGCTGGCGGCCCTCCGCAACGGGACCGGCAAGATCCGCCCCCGCGGCGTGCGAGTGGCCGAGTCGACCGTCGATGAGTACCTCGCCAACTCCCGCATCACCCCCACCGAGGAGGCCGCGTGATGGCCACAGCAACTCCGACCCCCGTCCCCCTGACCCCCGCCATGACCTTCGCCACCGCGTCGGGCGCCTCGGTCGAGGTCCTGGCCGTCGCCGGCCCGTCCCCCTACCGCTGGTCTTGCACGGCGGGTCACCGCAGTGAGGTGCCGTTCGGTTCGCTGCCGTTCTGCCGGGACGCGGCGAAGGTGCACGCCGGCGAGTGCCCGGGTGTCGTGGATGTTTTCGCCAGGCAGCGCGCCATCGAGCAGGCCGTCTCTGCTCTGCGTTTCGGTGAGTCGACGGTCGTGAACGGTACGACGGTGACGGCGGTCGATCTGGCGACTGCGGAGGCGATCCGCACCCACGGGGAGGCGGTGCGGCTGGCGGATGCCTGCCGGTCCCACCTCGCCGGCGCCGGTCTGCTGCACCTGATCGGCGGTGACGTGTGATGACGGAGATCCGCATCGATCTGGGTACTTCCGCAGCGGGTGCGGTTATCGGCGCTTTCGTCCTGTACCGGGATCCGGAGGCGTGGCTGCGCGGCGACGAGGGGCACACGATGGTGTGCCGGGTGGAGGACGAGGCGTTTCGCCGGTTGGATCTGCGGGTTCTGCGGACTGGTGAGCAGTTGGAGCGTGTCGACCCGGCGTTTACGCGGCCGATTCCGCTGGCGTTCATCATGCGGGACATCGACGAGGCGCCTCTGGTAGCCGACTATCCGGATCTGACGCCGGCCGCGGTGGCGTGGCTGCGGCAGAACTCGACGACGTCCGCGGAGCTTGAGGGCGGTGACGCGTGATGGCGACCGTGATCGAGTCCCGTTCTGCCGCGGATCGGGCCGCGTTCGACAAGGCGTCCTATGTCCGTCCGATCTACGCCATCTTCTCGGCGGGTCATCCGCGGGGTTCGTGGCCGGCGGAGGAGGAGGCGGCGCGGCTGACGGCGGCGGGTACGCCGGCGACGGTTCGCATGGACCGGCACGGTGACCGCTTCCTTGTGGTTCCGGAGGTGGCGTCTTGAGCCCGTCGGATCGTTCGGTCCGTTTGGGGCAGCGTCTGTGCCGGGCGTTGAAGGCCCGGAGTGCGGGTCCGGTCCTGTTGAGGCTTCGGATCTACACGGAGGGCGAGGAGTTGGAGTGGCGGGTGGACGTCCCGGAGGACGTGGCCCGGTCGCTGATCCAGCTGGTTGAGCTGACTCCGATCACCCCGGTGCCGTCCGCCCCGTCCGCACAGCAGCGTCCTGTACTGCGGCTGGTCCGCGCTCCCTAGATCCCCGCGGTCTGCGGGTGCCACATCCCCCGAGCCTCGCAGACCGCGGTTCCAACCCCCCGGCTCTGGTCGGGTCGGTGGCCGTCGGCGCAAATCCCCCCGGCGCCGGCGTCCTCCCACCCGCCCAGCACCACCCCCAATTTTCTTCGATCACGTCTTGAGAGGGCACCGCTATGGGCTTTTTGTCTCCGAAGCACCCGTCGTCCGGCCGTGTGAAGACGGCGCGGCTGGCGAAGCCGAGTCGTGCGACGCGCCGGGAGATGGCCGAGTCGGCGAAGTACGACTACCTGTCGGACCCGCGGTACGTGGAGCTGAGCCGTCGGGCGCACCAGGCCGAGGGCGACGCCGAGCTTCACCAGATGGATGCGGACGTGTACGGCCGCCCCGGCCGGGACTACACGGACACGGCCCGCGCGGACCAGGCCGGCGCGAGGGCTGAGAGCCAGCGCGCCAAGGGCCGTGATCTGCGGACGCAGGCGGACGCCGTGAAGACGGAGTTGCAGCCCAAGCCGAAGAAGAAGAGCTCCTGGTGGTAGTCGGCGCGCCCGCGCCACCCGTCCAGCACCACCCCATATTCCTGCGTCCCCGAGAGGACCCCGTTATGTCTGTGCACCTGTTCGACGCCGATAAGTCCCGTGCTCCGGAGGCTCGCAGGCTGCGTGCCGCGACGGCGCTGTGCGACGAGAGCGGCATGTTCGGCGACGACCTGACCCGCGCACTGCACAGCGAAGCGACGTGGAACGTGCCGATCACGGAGCGTCTTTCGTGCCCGATCCACCTGGGGTGGCGGACCGACTGCGCGGCGCTGCACGAGACCGCCGATGGTCACGACTACCAGGCGGCTGCCTGATGGCTGCTGTGGAGATCGTCTCGTCCGGCGCCGGGACATGGACAAGGCCGTCGTGAACCGCTGATCCACCGCCCGGCCAGACAGGGGCGCGCACCATCCATCCACCATCCGCGCACCACATTCCCGACAGGAGACCCGACATGGGACGACGCCACTACGACAACTACCAGCTGGCCGCCTCCGAGTACGTCGACCTGAAGCGGCTCGAAGAGACCGCCGAGGCGATGGGCGACAGCACGGCCGCGAAGGGCTACGCCGCCGAGGCCAAGGAGTACGTCCGCGCTTCCTACGGCTCCTACTACCACGGCGACGAGGACTGACAGGGGAACCCCCAGCCCCGGCATCGATGCCACGAGGGCGCCCGTTCAAAGCGGGCCCGGGGCGCGCACCGTAACCGTCCACTACCGGAAGGACTGTCCGATGGCGAAGGACCCGATCAAGGACTACTGCGACCAGCTCGACGCCGCCCTGGCCCCGCACATGGATCGTGCGGCCGACCGGCTGATGGAGATGCGGCTGATCGACGCGGCGAAGCACGGCGGCACGGAGGCGGCGAAGGCGGTCGCCCGCGAGATGACGCCGGAGCAGGCGGCCCGCGTCGCCAAGCGTCTCGCCACCTGAGTTCGACCCCACGTCCCGCCACCCAACCCACCACGAGAGGAGCCCTGATGGGCAAGCGATTCGACCGCGTATTCGGAACGCCGGAGGCGCGGACCGCGCACCGTGAAGCGCGCCATGAGCTGGCGGCGGTGTCGGCCGAGACCCGCGAGGAGACCGACGAGTTCCTCGCCGCGAACCAGAAGGTCATCGACTCCGAGCAGGCCCTGCCCAAGTGGCGGCGCGGCCCCAGCTGACCCGATGCCCCACCGTCCTCCACGGCCGTCCGGTCCGTGGGGGAGCGGTAGGGCCGGGACCGTCCCGGCCCGGAAGGAGGGCGTCATGCCCGAACAGGTCGTGCCGAAGGGCGAGTGCAAGCAGTGCTGGGCCCATTCGAAGAAGCACACCAGCTTCCTCGGGCTCGGCGAGGACGAGTGCGGCCCCTGCCTCGATCACCTGGCGAATGGCTGCCCGCGAAACATGATCCAGCAGTAACCCCCACCCGATCTACCTGAGAGGAGGCCGCCATGAGGCGCCTCATCCTGTGGCTGCTGTTGGCGGCCTTCCTGTTGATCGTCGGTGCTGCCCCGGTGGTGGCGACGGCGATCGGCGCCACGATCGGCCTCGCCTTCACGGGCGCGTTCCAACTGCTGGCCCAGCCAGCCGTGTTCGGTCTGGTGCTCGGCCTGCTGGCCGTCGCCGGCTACCGCAACCGGCCCCGGCCGACTCACCCGGGGAGGGCCGCCTGATGCCGCTCACGTTCCGCAAGTCGTTCCGGGTCTTCCCGGGGGTTCGGCTCAACATCAACCGGCGGTCGTGGTCGGTGACGTTCGGCGAGGGCAAGGGGCCGCGCCACACCGTCTCGTCGACCGGTCGCCGCACCACCTCAATGGATCTCCCTGGCCCCTTCGGCTGGCGGAAGACCACCACCCGACGCAGCCGAGGAGGCCGCTGATGTCCCTGCTCACCCTGCCCGCGTTCAAGATCCGCCGCAAGGAGGCCGCCATGCCCGAGACCGTCACCGACCCGACCAAGACCGAGCCGAACGTCCTGATGCGCTTCCTCACCCAGGGCGGTGCCACCGTCGAGCTCCACCGGCAGGAGCGGCGCGTGCGGACCCGGATGGGTGCGTCCAGCTACCTGCTGCCGAACGACGAGACCCGGGTCTCGAATGGCTTCAACTGGCGCTGCCTCGGATGCGATTCCAACGGCGGCCGAGGTCGCTACGGGCTGGGCGACGGCCACTTCGACGAGACCCAGCAGAACGACGCCCGCGACGAAGCCAACGACCACGCCGAGCGATGCCGGGCGATGCCGAAGCCGGAGGCGTGACATGCGCGAAAGCACGTGGGAAGTCCTCAGCTTCGCGATCCCGGGGCTCATCGGCCTAGCGATCGTCATCCTCGTCGCCTGCCTCTGATCTAGATCACCGCACCCCGAAAGGACACCGAGCGACCATGACCGCCACATCCGTCGAGAAGAAGGTCAACGGCACGGCCGTTGCCTCGCCCGAACTCGGGGAGGGGCGGCCCAAGCCCGTCGAGGAACAGAGCGCACCCGAAGCGGCCAAGCCGTCCCGGCGCGAGGAGAACCGGGCCGACGCCCAGGCGGACCGCGCCGAGAACCGTGCCGACGCGGCGCAGGAACGGGAAGAGCGACGCAGGGATGCCGCGCACAAGAAGCAACTGAAGACCGAAGCGAAGCAGGCCAAGCAGGACCGCAAGGAGAAGGCGCGCGCCGAGAAGGAGAAGCTGCGGGCCCGCCGTCGCAAGGAGCGGCGCGCGAATTGGCAGCGGATGCAGGCCCGCCTCACGCACCACATGCCCGCCTGGGGCCTACCTGTTGTCCTCGTGTCCCTCGCCGTCGGAGCCTCCGGCCAGGCCGGGGCGGCGTCCGCAGCGGGCATGGGCTGGGCGTCGGCCGGCGTCCCCGTTCTCACCGAGGGCATGACCCTCACCCTGGCCGGCTTGACCGGGCAGGCGATCGACAAGCGCCGCCCCTACGCGTGGCTGATGCGGGCGACGTGGATCACGGCGATGGGCGCGGCCACGATCAACGCGCTCGGCCACTACAACGAGCAGCGGGAAGTCGACCCGGACAAGGCCCTCTACCAGGCGATCTTGTACGCGGTGGCATCCATGCTCGGCATGATCTTGTGGTGGATCGTGATGCGGTCCCGGCGGGCCGCGATCTCCGGCAAGACCGCCGACGAGATCGCCCGCTGGAAGCGCCTCGCCCGTCGCCACCCGATCCTGATGCGCCGCGCCCGACGAGTCGCCGACAACACGGGAGCGTCGCTGCCGACGGCATGGAACCGGGTGTGGGAGCGGGCGAACGGGGCGGCTCCGGGCGAGCCGTCGATCCGTGAGATCCGTGCGTCCCGCCGGGCCGCGCACCGTCGTCGGGAAGCCCAGTCGTGGAACGGCCAGCGGAACTTCTGGGGACGCAAGGATGCGCCCGCAGCGGTGGTTCCCGCTCCGAAGCCGGACGCACCGAGCGACCGGCAGAGCGACGCGTCCCGCGATGCGCGTACCCCCGTACAGGCCCCCTTCCTCCCGGTCGGCCTGCTGGTTCCCGGAGGGCAGGGCGGATGGGTTGAGCACCGCGTGCCAGTGCTTCCCATGAGCTCGGCGAAGGGTGTCCGGACGCGTGGTGCCGGAACCGCTGCAACCCGCTTCCCGCAAGGGAAGGACGCGAAATCCGGCCGCGTCCGAAAGGCCGTCGCCGACGACCGTCTTGCGGCCGTCCGCAAGCTCGTCGAGAGCGAAGCCGCCCGCGGCTGCGACCTCCGGACGCACCCCTCCAACCGTGCCGTCGCCCGCGCCGTCGGCTGCCGGCCGGGAACCGCCCGGCAGCTCCTCGCCACCGTGCTCGCCGAATACAACGTCTCCCGGAAGAAGGACTAGGACCCCGCCATGGCTACCCCGACCACAGGCCGGCCGGCTGCCTCCACCGAGGCGCGGACGGTCGTCGATAAGCGGCCTGTTCCGCAGCAGCGCCACCTGCCCGACTGGATCCACTCCAGGGCGGCGCTTGCGAAGCGCACCACCCACGCGGTGAGGCACCACTGGTCCGTCGTGTGGATCGGCTGGTCGGCCCGCGGCTGGTGGCACATCGCCCGGATCGAGAAGGGCAAGTTCCACAGCACGCACCCCCACGTGATCCGCACCGCGGAGATGGAATGTGCTGCGGCGAGGACGACCCGCGATCAGGTGCGGGCCGATGCGATCCGTCGCAAGTACGTCGAGGACTACTCCGCCCACAAGCGCAAGTATTGGATCAAGCGTGGGCTCGTCGCGGCTCCAGTCACCGGGGCTGGCCTGTACGGGATGGCCGAGCTCGGCGTGTGGATGGCCGCCCTGTACGCGATGGCCGCGGTCACCTACGGCGCCTGGAAGGGCCGGCCGCAGGGCGCGGACCCGGGCCGGGTCGACATCTACCCGGAGGACGGCGACCCGTTCCCGATCGCGGACGCCCGCAACCGGACCGAGGCCGCCGAGTGCGTGCGCCGCGCCCTCGCGTCAGAGGGCATCTCGGTCGCGTCGGTGGAGGCCAACCGGCGCCACTCGTGGGGCTGGGAGGTCACGGCCAAACTCGCGAAGGGCAAGCCGGCCGACATCGTCACCAAGGCCCCGGACCTGGAGACGCCGTTGGATCTGCCGGAGAACGGGCTGCACTGTCAGCCGGTCCGCAAGTCCCGCGGGCAGGTCATCCTCCGCCTCGTCGAGTCTGACCCGTTCGACAAGATCCCGGCTGCCCCCGACCGGAAGGCCAACGGCCGCCGGTTGAGGGACAAGCAGTTGGTGGCCTACCGGATGGACGGGCAGAAGTTCGAGCCGTCACTGCTCGGTATCCACGTCATCGTGATCGCTGGGTCGGGCGGCGGGAAGTCCGTCATCCTGCGCACCCTCGCCGACACGCTCACGGCCTGCTCGGACGTGGTCGTCGGCGACCTTGACCCGGGCGGCAACGGGCTCGCCCCGCTCGCCGAGGCGATGGGCGTCCGCGCAGTCGGCGACGACAACATGGGGCAGATCGAGAAGATCCTCGAACAGGCCCTGAAGATCGGCAAGGCCCGGCCCAGGCTGTTCGCCAAGCACGGCATGAAGGAGAACTGGGAGCCCAGCCCCGAGCAGCCCGCGATCGTCCTGTTCATCGACGAGTACCCGCAGCTGTCCGACCGGGCCAAGGAGTTGGCCGTGAAGATCCTGCAGACGGGCCGCAAGTCCCGCGTGCAGCTGGTCCTCGCAGCGCAGGAGGCCACGAAGGACGCCATTGGCGCCGCGATCGCTGACACCATCGCCCTGCGGATCGTCGGCCCGTGCCGCCGCCAGGACGTCGTTCAGGTCTTCGGCGGGGGAGCGGGCGACCAGGGCTGGCGCCCGGACCGTCTCGACCCGGCGGAAGGCAACGCGGAGGGCGACGACCTGCGCGACGCCTCCCAGGCCTATATCCGCGGCTGCGGATCGCGCGAGCCGCTGAAGTACAAATTCGTGTTCCTCGACGGCAAGGACGGCAGGCGCCGCGGCAAGGAGCGCGCGGCGGCTGGCCGGCCGAAGGTTGACGAGGAGTCCCTGCGCCTAGCGGGCCTGGAGATGTTCGGTGCGACCGAGGCGGACCGCATCCGCGCGGACTTGCCGAAGATCGTGATGATGGTGCGTGGCGCCTTCGCGGCGGCCGATGACCCCGCCTTCCTCACCAGCGCGCAGATCCTCGAGTACCTGGCGAAGCATGACCCCACCGCCTGGGCCGGGGACAAGTTCAGCGACGACGAGTCGAAGGTGCACTTGCTTGCGACCCGACGCTTGATGTCGGAGCTGAAGCAGGCGGTTGACTTGCTCGACATCGCGGTCGACCTGTCGACGGTTCAGGGCGCCGGCGGAGTGCGTGGCTATCGCCTGCTGACGATCAAGCAGATCACTGGCGAGCCTGCCGATGAGGCGGCTTGACCAACCGCTTTGAACCGCTGCGTCGCAGGTCAGAACCGTGAGACGTACCGCTAGGGGCCGCGATCCGAATCTCTCATCCGCTTTGCGGCAGCGGTTCATAGCGGTACCCATCACGGCCCTGACCTGCAGTGCAGCGGTACGCAGCGGTTCCCGAAGCGGTTGAAATGAGAAGGAGATCCCGGTATGACCGGCACGGTAACGGTCCAGCAGATGACGATCAACGGGCTGCCGTATACGTGCCCGGCGTGCGAGTCGCGCTGGTTCACACTCGACGCGGTCCCGCGGTTCGCGCAGTCGCCCGCGAACGCGAACTGCTACTACGGGCACCACTGGACGGACGCCCTGATCACGGGCGCGACGATGGCGATGATCGCCGGATCGGCCACCCACCGCCGGAAGGCCAACACCTTCACCGTGACCGTCGGCGGCGCCCTGCTGGAGGGCACGCTGCAGCCCGAGGTCACCGCCGCCGACATCCGCGACCTCGTCAAGGTCCACTGGACGCGCCTGCTGAAGCCGACGCTGCGCAGGCAGAAGCGTGCCGCACTGCGCGCGGCGACGAAGCCCGTGAAGAACGCCGCCCGGACCGCGGCCGGCGCCGTCAAGTCCGGCGCCCTGAAGGCCGCGTGGACCGCGCAGGCAGGCGGCTACGACTCCGACCCCGACTACCAGCCCGAGCCGGTCATCCCCTGCGGGGCGTGTGACGGCGAAGGCTCCTTCCCCATCGACTCAAAGATCCACGACGCGACACGCGTCAAGTGCTCCGCGTGCAACGGCACCGGTGAAACCCCATGAAGGAGATCCCCATGAAGGACGTCAGCAACCTCACCCTCGTCACGTCGCAGTCCGCCGGCCGTTTCCCGGTCGTGGAGCTCGGCGGCTGGCGGGCCACGCTCGAGAACACGGACGGCGACGCCGTGTTCACGAGCGTGCAGCGCCCCACCCGCGACGAGGCCGTCGCCGACGTGACCGCCCAGTACACCGCCGCCGCGGCGTGAGACCGAGAGGACCCTGCACCATGCACGAGCCGCTGCCCGGCCAGCTGCCCAACCACCCCGCTGGGCAGCGGCACCCTGAACTCTCCGACGCCGTGCTCCAGGCGGCCGTTGAGCACTCCATCGCCCAGGCCCGCCAGCAGGAGACGACCCCGCAGGTGCTGATCGGCAGCACCCCGCCCGTCCCGCAGCCCGACAGTCGGATCGTGCCGCCGTGGGCTGCGGGGATCGCGGTCGCGTCGATCGGGGTCGGCGCCGGAGCCACCGGGCTTGGGTGCGCCGTCTGGCTCGCGATGAGGGGCCTGGCCTTGGTCAGCGTTCCGGGCCTGGAGCGCTTCGCGTGGATCATCATCGCCCCATTCGCCGGCGCGGCCATGCTCCTCACCGCTGGTGGCGCCGCCATCTCCAAAGCGAAGAAGGCCAGCCCGCCCGTGATCCACAACCACAACAGCGGGCCCGTCATCCAGGACAGCCGGCAAGACCACAGCACCCACAAGAGCAGGCACTTCAGCCTCACCACGCGGAACGACATCCGAACGGAGACCAATGCGGAAGACCTGGAACTTCAAGGCCGCCGTCAGCGACGGCCGGCACCACGACGGTGAATCCGTCGGCACGGTGCGCGCCCCTTCCGAAGCGGCAGCCCGCGCCGCCGTCGCCGACTGGGTCCGGCAGAACGGCGCCCGCAAAGGCAACAAGCGCCCCTGGACCGCCACCAGCATCGAACTCACCTGAAGGGAAAACCATGACTAACACGACCACGACCACCGCCCCGGCCCTCGACGAGCTGAGGGAGCGTGCGATAGCGCTCGGCGTGGAAGCCCGCAAGGCCGAATGGGCGGGCGACCGGACCAGCCCCGTCCACGATATGGCGGACCACGCCATGATGGAGCTGCAGCGCACCGACAGCTTCAGCCTCGCAGCCTGCGACCAGATCAACATCCGGTTCGCGACCTATCTGTTCAACCTGACCGAGCCCGGCTACATCGCGACCATCGCATTCGACGGCGACCTGCTGCACCCGATGAACTCGCTCGGCGAGAAGCTCGACCTCACCGGAGTCGCGGCGTGATCCCCGCACCGAAGCGGATCGCCGCGCTCGCTGCGGGCACGACGGCCGGGCTCGGCGCGATCGTCGGCGCCGCCCACGCGACAGGCGCCCCTGCCGGCGTCGTAGCAGCAGCGGCCGGTGCTCTCGTCTGCGGCGGCGTCGCCGTCGCCGAAGCCGTCCGCACCAGTCGGCGGGAGGCCGTCCGATGACGACGCTGATCGCACCGGCCGTCCCCGTCTGGTGGCCGCAGATCCTCACCGCGGTCCTGGAGAAGCGCCGGTTCGTCCGCATGCTGCTCGGAGTGGCCACGCCGACCGTCGCCGACGGGACGCTGCACCTGACGTTCCACCGGGCCGGCGCCGCCGAGCACTTCGCCAAGCCGGAGAGCGGCTGCATGGCCGTCCTGCGTACAGCCCTGGACGAGCACGGCATCGACATGCCCGTCGCCGTGCACCAGGCGTGACCTGCAACAACAGTGCACCCCAGGCAATCGAAGTGCCTGGGGTGCTTCAGTAGAGACTACCGAGAAGGGAACAACCGATGGGATACGCGAGCTACACGATCACCCGCAACGGCGAAGAGATCGCGGCCGGTTACGCCGTCGAGGCGACGTGCGAGCAGGACGGCTGCGAGGAGCAGATCGACCGCGGTCTCGCCTACCTGTGCGGCGCCGAGCCGGGTGGCGACGAGTATGGGTGCGGCGGCTACTTCTGCGGCGGGCATCTGTACATCGGCGTCGGCCCGGCGCAGGGGATGTGCGACAGCTGCTCCGCCGCGTGGGAGAAGGCCCACCCGGACCCGGACGAGGTCACCCACCCCGCCTGAACTACCCGCCGACGACAGGGCCCCGGCCGCCATCCTCGGCAGTCGGGGCCTTGGTCTGTACGGCGCGCGCCATCCAGCGTCCGTCGCTGAGGAGCCGGGGCAGGAGCGCCGGCCGCAGTCCCAATGCGAGCAGCATCTGCAGCCCTTCAGCGCACTCCTGCTCCGTGTCCGCCTGAACCCCGAACCGTAACGCCATGGGCTGAGTGTGACCCGTCGGGTGGGGGAGCGGGGCGGGAACGGGCGGATTAGGCGTCGGGCTTGGCTGCCCGCTTGGCGGCACGTTCGGCGTCGATCCGGTCTGCGATCTTCCTGGCCCACTCGCGGCTGTACGACGTGTGCTTGGCGATGACCATCAGCGGCACGCCGGCCGCCCGGGCGTCGGCGACGAGCTCGTCGAGCGCGGTGCGGGCCTTCTCGTGCGTGGCTGTGGCGCGCTCCAGCTTTCGAAGCCAGGCGGCTTCTTCGCGCGGGTCCGGGCGGGGAGTCATGCGCTGATGGTCTCACGGATGGGTGCCAACCGACTAGGCAGTCCTGCTGCCAACTGTGTGGGCACCTAGTTCTGCCAACTATGTTGCACTCGGGTGGAGTCCCGTGCCACTATCGAAGTGCCAAGAAAGTTGGCAGTTTGACCCAAGGGGGCCCGCATGATCCGCTCGAACCGCATCCGTCGCCAGGCCGTAAAGGGGCGCCGCATCCAGACCCGTGCCGCCGCCCGTATCCGCCGTGGCCCCGCCACCCTCGCGACGCACGCGCTCGCAGCCGGCCTCGGCATTCGCGAAGCCCGTACCGTCGCGGCCAGCCTCCGCAAGGCGGCCGTGAAGCTCGCCGTCAACGGCACGGTCGGTGTCGCCTACCGCAAGGGGCGGGTCCGTAGCTGCACCCGCTATACGGCCCGGCAGGTGGCTGTGATCGTCCTCGCGTACCGCCCGCGCCGCGACCTGTACAAGCAGGCCGCCGCCCGACTCGCACTCGCCGCGTAAGGAGCATTGCCATGTACCGCATTGCCGTCGTCCGCAAGGGGCAGGACCCCGACCGCCGCATCTGTGGTGTCGAGGGCATTGAGGACGCCATCTACGGCATCCTTCGCGCCGAGAAGGCGTCGGTGACGGAAGCCGACCAGCTCGGTATTCGGGGGCTCATCGCCGGGGCGCAGGCCATGTGCGATGAGCAGGGGTTCGCAGCTCTGGAGTTCGGCGGCGCCGCCGTGACCGTCCGGCCCGCTCCGCCGCAGCCCGAGGACCCGTCGTGATCACCTTCCCGCGCACGAACATCCCGATCCCAGACGCCGTCGCCTCGTTCTCCGCCCGGCAGTGGCCCACGCAGCAGCGGGCCGACGTGACCACCGTCGGTGACGCCTGCCGCCGTTACGCCAGCGGCGAGCTCTCCGGCCCGCAGTACGTCGAGGCCCGCTGGCTGATCGCCCAGAGCATCGCAGCCGCCAACAAGCGGCTCGCCGCCCGCAACCCGCGACTCGTCCGAGGACTCGACACCATGCCCGAACGCTACGAGAGGGGACCGCGATGAGCATCTGGAGCGTGCAGGTTGCCGTCGAGGGTCACGCCGGAAAGCCGCTTGCCGTCCGCGTCGAAGCCTCGTCTCCCGAGGAGGCGTTGCAGCAGATGAAGGGCGCCATGCGGGAGATTCGGCTCCTGTCCGAGGAGCCCGGTGGCAGCGAGTACACGATCAGCGTGTTCCACCCCGGCTACCGCGAGGGTGACCTGTCGGTGGTCGCCGCGAAGGTCTCGCTCGTCACGATGAAGAGGGGGTCGCAATGAATCCCGAATCGGTCATCAGCCAGCTTCGGGCCGCGTGGGAGCAGGAGGGCGCCGGAGCCCGGCGTTACTCCTCTCACCGGCCGCCGTACCGGCCGATCGCAGGCAGCGAGCAGGACCAGACCACCCCTGACGGAGTCGCAAACCCGCTGTGGGAAGTCGTCCGGTGGATGCCCGCCGAGCCTGACTGGCATGACGGCAGACTCGAACCCACGTACACCTACCTGGCGTTTGATAAGGACGAGGCCGCCAAGCTCGACGCTGTAGGCGCCGGGCGCCAGGGGCTCGCCACCCGCTACGCCTGGTCGATCATCTCGCCCGGCGACGCGACGTGGATGGCCGAGCAGCTCGCTGGTCGGTCCGTTGTTGAGATTGGCGCCGGATCTGGTTACTGGGCCTGGCAGTTGGAGCAGGCAGGCATCGACGTAGCAGCCTACGATCCGCACCCGGCCGCCGAAGACAACACCTACTGCAAGGCCGGTCCGTACACGACCGTGCTGCGCGACGACGCGACCGCCGTCAAGCACCACCAGGACCGGGCCCTGCTCATGGTGTGGCCGCCCTACGGCGGCGAGCACGCCCGGCACGCCCTGTCCCTCTACGAGGGCGACCTGCTCATCTATGCGGGCGAGTCCTGGGGTGGCTGCACGGCGGACGACGAGTTCTACGAACTTCTGGACGCCGAGTGGGATCAAGTGTCTGTTGCCCCGCAGCACGTGACCTGGTGGGGCATCCACTGCCACCTCGCCGCCTACAAGCGCAAGGCCCGCACGTGACCGCCCCACCCCCACCGCCTGCCGAGCCGCCGCTGGTTGAGCCCGGCCGGGCGGACTGGTGGGAGGAAACCCCCGCCGAAGCCGCAGCCGCCGACCGGCGCTACTGGAACGAGGACTGAATCATGATCGAGCCCCAGACGATCCGCGTCCGGATAACGCGACACGGCAAGGTCTTCTTCGAGGGGGACCTCCAGGTCTACCCGTGGCACATCGGAAACTACGGCGGCGACTGGACGATGTGGCTGAGTGCGGTCGCACCGGAATGGGTCGACCGAACAGCAAGCGGCATCCAGGACGAGACCTTCCACGCCACCGCCACGGACCTCGAAAAGAACGCTGCCCTCGCCGACGTGCAATTCACCCACACGACGACCACACCCGAGGCGTTCATCGCGCACATGGCCAACCAGGACCCGGCGCGACTGGAGGCCGACCGCGCAGCCGCGTGGGGCATCCGCCGAGACGAGGACTGATGCCCCGCCCCCTGTCGGCCGCCCAGGTCCAGGCCGTCATCGACGCCGCCGTACTAGAGAAGGCCCCCGATCACCGCGACACCCGCCGGTGGCACGTCGTCTCCAACAGCCAACTGCTCGCCGTCATCGAACCCGCCTACCGCGGGCTCACCCGCCACGGCTGGCGGTGGAAGCTCGCCGGCGGCACATGGGCCGCACGACCCGAAGCCAACCGAGAGAAGGCCGCAGTTGTCGCGCTCGGTGCGTGGCAACGGTGGGCGACCAGCAGCGAGGAGAAGTGACCGCCCCGTCGTGCCCCAGCCCCGCCGACAGGGCTGGGGCACATGTCGTTCCTGCGCCATCTGCTCATCGATGTCAACCCCTCATGCACAATTGGCTCAGTGTGAGCCCTGCTTCCCGTACCACCCGAGGAGCCGACCGTGCACGACCACCCCACCCAGCTCGACGAATACGCGTGGCCGACCTGCGTGACACCCGGCTGCGGACGACAGCTTTGGGTCAACGAGACGGGACGGTGGTCTTGCCGTCCCTGCCAGGACGCGACGAGCAAGCGGCTCGCTGAACTCCCGGGCCTGTTCCGGCAGCTGGATACGACGGCGGCCCTCATGCGCGGCGCCTCCACGCAGGGCGGCGGCATGGGCGGGACGAAGACGCCGCCGATCCCGCCCCGCCTCGAAGTCCTCGCGCTCGTCGGCCCCGGCGGCGTCGCGGCCCGGCTGTCGGCGATCGAGGACGCGTGGCGGCAGACGCTCGGCTGGACCGTCGCACCATGGCGCGGCAGTCCGCAGCAGGCCGTTCCGAAGCACGTCGACTTCCTGATCAACAACTTGCCGTGGGCGTGCGACCGATACGAGCCCGTCGGCCAGGACATCGCCGAACTCCGCAAGCTGCACGGCGAGATGACCGCCCTCGCCTCCGGGGAGAAGCGGCCCGGCCGCGTCCCCACCGGGCTCTGCCCCGCACCCGTCGGTGACGGCTACTGCGGCAGCCAGCTCACCGCGTCCACCAACAGCCACCGCATCAGGTGCAAGACGTGCGGGGCCGCGTGGGAGACGCTGGGGGAGTGGCGGACACTCCGGGCCGCGCAGGAGGCTGTGGAGGATGAGCGCCGGGCTCGGGAGTTGGAGGCGGCGGCGTGAGCGGGCGCGTTGTCCGACTGTGGCTGTGTCCGCCCGGGTGGCGGCAACGCCTCTGGTACCGCTACCTCCGGATTCCCGCCCCGCTCGCTACGAGCGATGGGCAAGGCTCCGCTGGATGGGCCCGCCTCATCCCTTACACCTGGCGAGCCTTCCACCGTCGATACGCCACCCGTCACGGCTACTTCTGGTTGCCCTGCACCCTCTGTGATCGCCCCTTCGGCGGGCACGAGTCCGGAGACAGCATCCCCGACCCCACCAGGCCAATCGGCGCCGGAATCGTCATCTGCTCGCAGTGCACGCGCGCAGGACGCGGCTGGCGCATACCCCATCCCATCGAAGCCGTCCTTGATGGCATCTACGAGCGGGGGGAGCACGGGCACGACGAACTCACCCCTGGCTGCCCGTCCTGCGGGATCATCGACGCGGAGATACGGCACGCCTTCGCCACCTACAAGGAGCCCGAGACGTGACCGCCCCGCTGTGGGGTCACAAGCCGCCGCCCGTCGACGACGTCACGGAGCACTGGACCAGCAAGCCGTCAGAGATCTCGCTCCGCTGCAACTACTGGATCGCCCGACACCACGCCGGGAGTTGGAGATCCAACCGGTGGCTCCGACGCGAGGGCTACCACGCGGCAGCCGAGCACCTCGGCGTGTGGATCTGGGAGTACCTCCACATGATCCGGCCGCTCATCGACGGGGAGACCACGGACGTATCCGAGTGCCGCACCAGCAACAGGGGTTGACAAACTCGTCCGACCGAAGCGACTATCTGCTCAGATAGCAGTACTTCGCGCTGAGGCCACCCCACACCGGGTGGCCTTCGTCGTTCCCGGGAGGTGACCATGCCCTCCCTTGCACTCGCTACGGCGGCAGATGTCGCCTACTGGACGGGGCGTCCGGTCGGAACCATCTGGCGATGGGCGTCCGAAGGCCGCATCACCGTCTACGGCAAGGGGCGAAACGCCCGCTACGACCTGATGGAGATCGACCCCGCCGAACGGGATCGGGAAACCAAGAAGGTCATCACGCCCACCCCACCCCCGAAGATCAAGGCGCGAGCCACTCACGCTCACGCCGCTTAGACCCCTGCGCACCGGGGTGGTCGCGCAGGAGGGCCTGGTAGCGCCACGCGCTCGGCCCACCCCGCCTGCACCTGCTCCGTGGGGGAGCAGATGCGGGCACCCCGGGCGGTCTGCTCATGCCGCCCGACGTCCCGCCGCCCACGCCCCCCGTCGGGCGGCGGGACACCCCAACACGTCCACCGTCTGGCGACGGGATCGAGGAGATTTCCTCGGCGGGGGTCCTCTAGCGGGACCTTCGTCGGGTGCGCGCAGCGTCCAGGCGGTGGACTCGCATTCCGCGCCGCTCGGCGCCCAGCCTCCCGAGAGGACCCCAGGCGATGAACATCGTCTTCAACGCTGCCCTTGGGCGGCTTGCGCAGTACGGGGACCTCCCGGCTGCCGCAGACTCACTGATCCTCGTCCCCTTCGCGGCAGCCAGCCTGCCGACCGACGCGACGATGCGGGACTACGCCACCCTCGCCGCGGTCAAAGCCGGGGCCACCGAGCAGACCGCGCTCGGCCGCAAGACCCTCGCGAACGTGACGGTCACCGTCGACAACACCAACGACCGCGTCAACATCGACTGCGACGACGTCACCTGGACGGCAACGTCCGGGGCCGCGATCGGCGCCGTCGTCATCTGCTACAAGCCCGACACATCCAGCGCAGACTCGGCGATCATCCCGCTGACCAAGCACGACGTCACGATGACCCCCGACGGCACCACCTTCACGCTCACCATCACGGACTTCGCCCGAGCCAGCTCGGCCACGTAGCCGTGGCGAACTTCAGCGACGACTTCGCGCGCGCCGACTCCACCGACCTCGGCGCCGGCTGGGTCGAAGTCTCCGGCGACTGGTCGATCGTCAACGGGCAGCTCTCCCCAGGCTCCAACACCGGCACGATCATCGTGCGGGCCGCAGCCACCGTCGACACCAGCGACAACTACGCGCAAGTCACCGTCTCCGTGCCGTCGGCAGGAGCCAGCCAGGGCGTCTGGTGCCGCGGCACTGCCAGCCTCTCCTCCGGCTACCTGTGGCGCAGCAACGGCAGCTCATGGGACCTGTTCGCCGTCACCGGCGGCAGCTTCAATGTCATCGGCACCTACACTGCCGACCTCGCAGCGGGAGACACCGCCCGCGTACAAGCCGTCGGCTCGACCATCAAAGGGTTCGTCAACGGAGTTCAGCGGGTCTCCGTCACCGACACCAGCGTCACGGCAGGCACCTACGTAGGCCTCCGCTCGGACTCCGTGAGCACGATCCGCTACGACGCCTTCATCGGCGCGGACGTCGTCGCCGGCGCAGCTCTCACCGCTGCCGCGGCCACCGAGTTCGCCCAGCCGCTGGTCGGCGCCAAAGCGGCCAACTCTGGTGCTGCGGTAGCGAGCGAGACCGCACAGAGCCTGCCGGGCGCGAAGGCCGTAGCCCTTGCCGTCGCGGCCACGCCGGAGACGGCGCAGCCCCTGGCAGGCGGCAAGACGACTGCTCTCGGCGTCGCTCTGGAGAGCCTCGCCGCGCAGACCATCGGCAGCACCAAGACGGCGCCGCTGTCCGTCGTGGTGGAAGCCGACGCCGCCGAGCCCTTCGCCGCCGCCGTCATCCGGACCATCAACGCGGCCTTCGGTATCGAGGCGGCCCTGCCCTTGGCGGGCGGCAAGCGTGCCGCTCTCACCCCAGCCCTGGAGGTCAGCATCTCGCGGCCCGTCAGTACAGGCAGTCCCGAGATGGATTTCGACATCGACGTCACCGTTGGCGCCCCGCAGCGCGCGCCGTACACGGCAGGCGCACCGCAGGCAGGCGACTGGAAGGTGGGCGCCCCGTGGTGATCCCCGCCAGCTCGACCGAGTTCCTGCACGTCCCCGTCACCGCCCCCGCGGGCGTCGACGTCACCGCATGGCCCGTGAAGATCGCCGTCGTCGCTCACGGCGACAACCCGACTGGCACGGAGTGGAAGACCGCCGAATGGGCTGACGGGGCAGCCCGGCTCCTCATCGGCCCCGATGGCGGCGTGCTCGCCTTCACCCGCGGCGACTACCGGGTGTGGATCACCTTCGATCCGCCCGGCGCCGAGAACATCGTCCGCCTCTCAGGATCGCTCAAGATCAGCTGACCCACCCTGCCCTGCGCCACGCGGCGCCACACAGAAGGAGGCCGCGTGGCCGACAACCTGACCAACACGGCGGAGAACCTGATCCTCGACTGGATCAACGGTGTCGGCACACCGACCCGTCCAACCACCTCGCTGAAGGTCGCGCTCCTGACGGCGGCAGGCGACGATGCCACAGCGGGCACCGAGGTGGCCGGCGGCTCCTACAGTCGGAAAAACCTCACCGTCGCAGCGGCAGTCGCCGGGGCGACCACCAACAGTGCCGACCTGCTCTGGTCCGGGATGCCCGCGTGCACGATCGTCGGCTGGGAGATCTGGGACAACGCCGGAGCCCCGGTCCGCCTCTGGTACGGGCCGCTGGATGCGCCGAAGACGCTCGCCGCCAACGACGAATACAAGATCGCTGCGGGCGGGCTGAGCATCTCCATCTCGTAGCGGGGAGGTGCCATGCCCAGCCTCTCCACGCTCGTCGACAACTTCAACGACGGAGTGATCGGCCCGAACTGGGGCAATGCCTACGGCGGCGTCAGCGAGGTCGGCGGCCGGGCGCGCGTCCCCTGCACCACCGGGTACGCCGGCTATCAGACCGCCTACAGCTGGACCATGGCCGGCGCCACGTTCTATGTCGCCGTCCTCACGGTCCCCGCCGTGTCCACCGCGACTGAGGCCTACGCCAGCGTCTTCGTCAATGCGCCCGACATTGCGACCAGTGGTATCCGCGTCGGGTTTGTGATCAACGCGGTGACGGGGCAGCTGAAAATGTCCAGCGAGACGGGCTACTTCGACGCCGCGGCGGTCACCATCACGTACTCGGCGACCACGCACAAGTTCCTGCGGCTGCGCGAGGACGGCACCAACGTCTACTGGGACACCAGCCCCGACGCCACGACGTGGACCAACCGCAGGACGCTCGCCACCCCCGGCTGGGTCACCGCGTCCGTCGACCAGTGCGCCCTTGATCTGTCCGCGCACCGCGACGCCGGGACCAGCGACTACGCCGAATACGACTTCTTCAACACCCTGTCGAACGGCGCCGTGTTCACCGGCACCGCCACCGGCAGCGCCCAGTCGGCTGCCACCGCCACCGGTGTCCGCACCGCCGTCGGCACAGCGACAGGCAGCGCACAAGCCACCGCCACAGCAACCGGCTCCGGCATCTACCACGGCACGGCCGCAGGCAGCGCACAATCCAACGCCAGCGTCTCGTCCGCCAGCAACGAGATCCCGGAGGTGGCGTCCATGGCCGCGGGGGACTGGGATCTCGTCATCGAGCAAGGCTCAACGTTCCTGCAGGCGTACACCGTCGTCGACGACCCGGACTTCACGTGGGCGGGCTGGTCTGCGCGCGCACAGATCCGCACCTCCACCAGCAACAGCGCCCAACTCCTGCTGGACCTGACGCCGTTCCTCACCGTCGACGGGGCCGCCATCCGGCTCGCCATCCCCGCCTCGACGACGCAGACCCTGAACCGCGACGGCCGCTGGGACCTGGAAATGGTCCTGGGTGCCACCGTCGTCCGCATCCTCCAGGGCCGTGCCATCGTCAGCCCGGAGGTGACCCGGTGAAGATCCACGTCACCGGCGAGAGCGGCCTCGACAACATCAACGTCACCGGCGGCCAGCAGTCCCGCATCATCGACGTCACCGCCGCGCTCGTCTCCTCCGTCAACGGCAAGACCGGCGCCATCACCGGCCTCGCCGAGACCGCCGACGTCCAGGACATCGCCGAAACAGCAGCCGGGACCGTCGCAGCCGAGGCCGTCGTCGCCCACACGCTGGCCACCGACCCGCACGGCGACCGCGCCTACGCCGACAGCCTCATCAGCCACGGGCTCGCCGGCGCCCGCTACGTCGTCGCCAGTAACGCGCCGCTCGCCGAGAAGCTTCGCGCCGACTACCTGTGCGACGGCACCGCCGACGACGTGCAGATCCAGGCCGCGATCAACGCGGCCAAAGCTGACGGCGGCGGCATCGTCCAGCTGTCCGTCGGCCAGTTCAACCAGGCCGCGACGCTCACGATCTCCGGCAACACCGACGAGGACGACGCGGACAGCATCACGCTGCGCGGCGTGGGCCAGCAGGCGACCACGCTGAAGCTCGCGCCCAACATCGCCGGGATCAACCTGACCAACTGGTGCGTCGCCAACATCTCCGACCTGGGGATCGTGGCGGCGGGCACCGGATCGTGCATCACCAGCACAGCCGTCCTGTCCGGCAACGAGGTCAGCTTCTGGCACAGCTCGTTCCGGAACCTGCGGCTCAACGGCTACCTCGGAACCGGATCCACGTCCGGCTGGGGCATGGACTTGTCGATGCCGTGGCGGTCAGCGTTCGACAACATCGAGATCGAGGGCATGGCCAACGGCATGCGGCTCTCGAACCAGGGCACCGTGCAGAACGCCGGAGACTGCACGTTCACCCGCATGTTCATCGAGATCGTGGGCGACAACCACACCGCCATCCACATCCACGACTACTCGAACAACATGAACCAGAACAACTTCAACATGGTGGAGATCGGCGCCAACGGAGCGGGCTGCACCGGCATCCTCATCGACGCCGACAACGCGCTCTACCCGGTCTCCTCGCAGCGGTTCTGGGGATTGAACGCCGAGCAGTTCCGCACCATCGTGAACGTCGCCAACGGCGACTCGTGCGTCTTCGACTGCAACTACGTGACGGGCAAGAGCGGCGACGCCGCCAACAAGACGTTCGTCGTCGCCGACGGCTCGTACAACAATTACTTCTCCGCCAAGAAGATCAACATCAACTCGGCGGGCACCTGCAAGGTCATCGAAGACAACAACGACACCAGCAACGCCCCCAATGTCTTCGAGCGGATCCGCATCGAGAACAACTCCACCGGAACCGTCACCTACTCCAAGCGCACCAGCACCGTCCTTCGCGACATCACGACCTTCAACTCCGGCAACGTCATGCCGGCCGGACTGCTGCAGTACCCACTGACCACGGTCAACAACCCGGAGTTCCGGGCAGACGACCATGGCTACCTGACCTGGTCGATGGATCCAACCCGGTGCACCGTCTACAGCTCGGCGGTCACGACACACGGGCAGATCTCCCTGACCAAAGTGAAGATCGTCAACCGGGCGACCGTTGTCACGAACATCATCGCCGCGCTCGGCGCCGCAGGCGTCACCCTCACCACCGGACAGAACTTCGCCGGCATCTACGACTCCTCCGGCACGCGCCTCGCTGTCACCGCAGACCAGACCACCGCGTGGGGCAGCTCCGGCGTCAAGACCATGGCGCTCACCGCGCCCGTCACCCTCGCCGTCGGCACCTACTACGTAGCGCTGCTGTCCAACGGGACAGGAGGGGGACTCCAGTTCGCGGCCGACGGTATCGGCCTCACCGGCACCACGAACGCAGGACTCACCACCGCGACGTCCCGGTCGCTCACCATCGGTACCGGCCTCACGTCGCTCTCCGCCAACCTCACCCTCAGCGGCGGAACCCAGTACGGATACACCCGCTTCGTCGCCCTGAACTAGGAGACCCGCGCCATGGCCGACGACCTGCTCGTCATCATTCCCACCCGCGGCCGGCCCCAGGCCGTACCCGAGATCGTGCAGGCGTGGGACGACACCGGCGCCACCGCGGACCTGCTGTTCGCCGTCGACACCGACGACCCCGAGCTCGCCGCGTACAAGAAGCACGCCGCGACATACAAGGGTGATGGCCGGGTGCGGTTCACGTTCGGCAAGCGGCGGCGCCTCGTCGGCACGCTCAACCAGCAAGCCGTCAAGGCGGCCAAGCAGTACCGGTTCCTGGCGTTCATGGGCGACGACCACCGGCCCCGCCCCGCCGCGATGGCGTGGGATGCGCGGATCCGCGAGTGCCTGTCCGGCGGGCCCGGAATCGTCTACGGTAACGACCTGCTCCAGGGCGAGAAGATGGCCACCGCCGTCGCCATGACCTCCGACATCGTCGCCACGCTCGACTACATGGCACCCCCGACGCTCGTGCACTTGTGCGTCGACCTGGTCTGGGTCGACTGGGGCCGCGGCATGCAGCGGATCACCTACCTCGACGACATGGTCATCGAGCACCTGCACCCGGCCAACGGCAAGGCCGACGTGGACGCGGGCTACGAAGAGTGCAACAGCTCGGAGCGGGTCGCATCGGATTCGGCCGCCTACTACGACTACCGCGACAACGGCGGGCTCGAAGCGGACCTGGTCAAGCTGCGGAAGCTCGTCGAGGAGGCAGCGTGACCGCCGAATCTGTCATCGCTTCCTGGGATCAGGCCGACCCGGATGCGATCCACCCGCTGCGCCGCGTCTCCGAAGAGGCGTACTGGGACTCCGGCCGCGCGCAGGCCGACATGCTCGCGAGCGTGACCCCTGATGGGGCGAAGGTCATGGACTTCGGCTGCGGTGACGGACGGGTCGCCATCCCGATGTCCGCGCTCGGATACGACGTAACCGCCGTCGACTCGTCGCAGCGGATGCTCGACCGGCTCACCGACCGCGCCCCTGACGTGACGACCGTGAAAGCCGACGCCGACGGAATCGCCGGACACCTCGGCCGCCGCCGCATGGACGCCGTGTACGCCCTCGCCGTCCTGATCCACCACAGCTACACGGACTGCCTGCACATCATCGGCAAGCTCCGCGCCGCGACGAAGCTCGGCGGGATCCTCGTCCTCGACTGGCCCGTCTCCGAGACGCCGGCCGAGGCCGACAGTTGGATCGGCGTCACCACCTGGTCCGCCCAGCAGCAGGCCGATGCGTGCGCCACGCTCGGGCTCGAGGCCGTCGAGTCGGATATGCCGTGGGGCGTCTACCGGGCCGTGAAGGCGGGCGGCTGATGAGCGGGGCGCTCGCAGCACGGCAGGCTCCGCACCGCCGCCACTGGGAGTACCGGGCACGGAGCGAGTGCCGCAACACGGTCACCTACTGGCTGCGGTACGCGCTCACGGAGCCGCGCGACTTCGCGTATTGCGCGCCACGTCGGATTACGTGCCGCCTGCTCGGAAGTCATAACGCAACCTGTCGAGGCAGGGCCGACCACCCCAGGAGGTGAGCGTGCGCGTCCTCCTCACTGGCGCCTCCGGGTTCGTCGGCCGCCACCTGCACCAGGCCCTGCGCGACCGTGGCGACGACGTGCTGGCGATCGATCTCAATCCGATGCCGATCGTCTACAACGGCGACGCCCTCGACTTCTTCCGTACTGACAACACCCGCTTCGATCTCGCGATCCACTGTGCGGCGGTCGTCGGCGGCAGGGCGAGCATCGACGGCAGCCCTCTCGGCGTCGCCACCAACCTTGCGCTCGATTCCTGGTACTTCCGGTGGCTGATCCGCGCGAAGGTGCCGCGCGCCGTGTACTACAGCTCGTCGGCGGCCTACCCGGTCGCGTTGCAGCAGCCGGGGGAGATCCACCGGCTCGTCGAGACGGACATCGACCTCGACAACCCCGGCAGGCCTGACGCGACGTATGGCCTCGCGAAGCTGACCGGCGAGCAGCTGGTTCCCGTCGTCGAAGCGCACGGCACTCGCATGCACGTCCTCAGGCCGTTCTCCGGCTACGGCGAAGACCAGGCGGACTGCTACCCGTTCCCCGCGTTCATCGGCCGCGCCAAGAGGCGCGAGGACCCGTTCGAGATCTGGGGCGACGGCAGCTCGACCCGCGACTGGATCCACGTCGACGACCTCGTCGGTGCCACCCTCGCCGCCGTCGACCAGGACGTCACCGGCCCCGTCAACCTCGGCTGGGGCAGGACCACATCATTCGACGAACTCGCCGGCCTCGTCACCACGATGAGCGGCTACCGGCCCGAGCTCAAGCACCTGCCGACCGCACCCCAAGGCGTCCACCACCGCGTCTGCGACCCCAAGCGGATGCTCGACTTCTACAGCCCCCGCGTGTCCCTCGAAGAGGGCATCCAGCGGGCGCTTCGCTCCTGACCCGGAAGGCCCGCGCCCATGCCTGAACCCGGCAGCGACAAGTTCATGCAGGCGCCCGGCGAACGACGCGGCGCCGACATCGAGATCCTCGACCGCCACCAAGGCGAGTCGCCGGCACTCGTTCCCAGCGCCGTCCGCATCAACGGCGTCGAGATCCCCATCCCGTCCGACTCGAAGATCCGCGTGCACGACATCAGCGACGACGAAGCCGTGACCGTCACGATCACCATGTTCGTTCGCAGCGTCAGCATCCGGCAGGAAGGGGAGACGCCGTGAGCGAGACCTGGCCCAGCCTCCTCGCTGCAGCCGGCGTACTCCTCTACGGCGCGATCCTCGCCACAGGAGCCCACGCCGTACTCAGCCGGATCCGCCGCAAGTAGCCCACCCCACAGGAGCAGGCGATGCCGCGCTATCTCGTCGTTCACACGCAAGGTCAGAAGCGCGACGACATCCTGATCGAAGGCGACGACGTCACCCTCGAAATCCGTGGCAGCTGGGCAGTCCTCGCCGACAGCGACGGCATTGCCCTGGCCATCCCGAGCGGCCAAGGCGCCAGCATCCAACGCGTCGACGAAGGCCCGGAGACTGCCGACTAAGGGTAGTCGCGGCCCGACAACCCTGCCACTGTCGGCGGGAGTTGAGACAATAGAACCCCGGCGAGTGCTACCAACACTCCCGGGGCAACGGCCGATCTGATGAGAGCAGACCGACATGACCGAGGCTACACGCGCCTGCGACCGCTGCGGAGTCGACATCTCCCAGCTGCACGGCAACGCACGCCGCTGCAAGACCTGCCCAACGCGGACCCCTCTCGGGGCGATCCCCGAACGGGACTGCGAAATCTGCGGCACCCGATACCAGCCGAAGCGGCGCGACTCCCTCTGCTGCTCGCGCTCCTGCAACGGGCTCCGCTACAACCGGCTCTACGCCGCACGGCAGAAGGACGCCGAGCCAGAGCGAACCTGTCCCGGATGCGAGACCAACTTCAAGGCCTGGCGAACTGATCAGAAGTACTGCACTCCCGGATGCGGCAACCGGCACCGGGCGCGACGGGCAATCCAGTACGCAGATCTCAGCCCACGCTCATGCCAGCGATGCGGTACTTCGTTCAAGCCGGCTCAGACCAACTCGCTGTTCTGCTCGCGGCTGTGTAGCCGACGCGCCACCTACTTCCGCTATCGAGCTCAGCGCGTCGCCGCGGCCGTAGCGTGGGCGCGCGCCAACCCCGAGATGCGCCGCGCCATCGCGGCCCAGTACAAGGCTGCACGCCGAACCTGGGAGAGGCGCAACCCGGACAGTGTCGGGATCGTCCCGCGTGAATGGCGCAAGCTCGTCCGTCGCTACCGGAACCGCTGTGCCTACTGCGGAGGCAACGAAGGCGGGATCCATATGGACCACGTCATCCCTCTCTCCCGCGGAGGCAGGCACGCCATCGGCAACGTCCTGCCGGCCTGCCAAGGCTGCAACCTATCCAAGGGATCCAAGCTTGTCGCCGAATGGAAGCGAGATGAAGCCGCATGGTCGCCGGACGCGAAGCAACCCCCAAAGATGCAGCTTCTACTGAGCGCTTGATGCGTTACTGGTCGGAGGGAGCAGGCGCCGCCAAGATCAACTGGGGAGTGGCTGGCGACTTCGACCGATGCGTAGCCGAGCTCAGCAAGCACGTGGGTCCTGGCGTCGTGAAGGGCTTGTGCTCCAACCTGCACCAGCGGGCGACGGGTGCACGACCGGGTCACGCGCCAGGCGAGGAAGCGGCGCATTCAGGCAAGGGTCGGCACTGATGCCCAGCCAAGGGCGCCGCACCGCACCGCTTCCCAAGGGCTGGGCGCGCATCCGTACCCGCATCCTCAAGCGGGACCGATGGGTCTGCCAATGGCCCGTCCTCACGGGCGGGATCTGTGGCGAGCCGGCGAACCAGGTAGACCACAAGAACAATGCGGCACAAGGGTTCGACGATCACAGCGATGAGAACCTGTGGGCGTTGTGCCAGTGGCACCACGACAAGAAGACCGGGCGTGAGGCGTCGGCCGTGGCGCACGCCCGCCCGCCCCGGGCCCGGCCGGCCGAGGCCCACCCCGGGCTGCTGCCCTAGGGTGCTGCGCCTGGGTGCTCGAGGTGGTGCTGCCTCGACTTAAGGGCAAGGCCGATGTCGCTCAACGGTGATCCCCGTGAGGGGGTGCGCCGGCACCGGGGCAGGCGCGATCGCGGCCTGGCCTGCGTCGCCGGCCGTGGGTGCTGGTGGATGATCTCCATCCGGGCTATCAAGATCAGCAGGGGTGATGATCGATCCGGGGGATCAAGATCCTTCCATGCAAGATCACCCTGGGGGACCCCTCCAAGATCATCTCGATCACAGGGGTCGGGCACGTTAGCACTCCGCGACGCGCGCGACTCTGGGGATCTGATGATCAAGCTCTGACCTGCATGAATGCTGGCCGCCGCTTCCGCCAGATTCGATTGGCCGGCGGACCGGGGAACGTCACGACCTTGCATCAGGCCAGCTCAGGACGCAGATTGCCGTTACACAGCGGAGTATCCTTGAGGGCATGAAGACGAAGCGCTGCGAGCAATGCCGGGGCCAGCTCGGCGCCCGGCACGCCCACAACGCACGCTTCTGCTCCGGCCGCTGCCGCACCGCCGCCCACCGAGCAGCGCGCCAGCAGGCCGATCCTGTGCCCTCGGCGATGACGCGCAGGCGACAGTGGGTGCGCCACACGGACCGCAAGATGCCGCTGTCCGTCGTCGGCCCCAAGACCGGGCCGGCATCGTCCGTCGACCCCGAGACCTGGGCCAGTTACAGCGCGGCCTGCCGCGCCAGGGCTGGCGTCGGCCTCGGTTTCGTACTGAGCGAATCTGACCGTCTCGTGTGCATCGATCTCGACCACGCCTTGCTCGACGGCGAGTTGCGGCCGTGGGCCCGGAGAATCATCGACGGCCTGCCCTCGACCTACATTGAGATCTCCCCTTCGGGGACGGGCCTTCACGTCTGGGGCTTTGGCACCCTGGGGCGCGGGCGTCGCATCAGGCGAGGCGAAACCGCCATCGAGATCTACGACCGCAGCCGCTATGTGACCGTGACCCGTGTGCCGTTCGAGGGTGCGCCGTCGAGGCTGGCCGACCTGTCGCAGGTGATCGCCGAACTGCTGTGAGGGGGTGCCCCTGATGGCGGGTAGAGGCATGGCGCCGAAGGCGACGCGTTCCCGCGCCCGGGACTCGAAGTCCCGGGATGCCGAACTGAATCGGGTGGAGAGCGACGACGAAGTTCGTGGCCCGCAGCTGCCGGAAGGCGTGCTGCCCGATCAGGAGTCGTGGCATCCGCGCACCGTGCAGTGGTGGGAGACCTGGCGGCGTTCCGCGCAGGCGCAAGTCTTCATCGACACGGACTGGGACTTCCTGCTCGACACGGCGCTCCTGCACCACGTCATGTGGACGAAGGGCCGCTGGGAGTTCGCCTCTGAAGTGCGGTTGCGCGCGGCCAAGTACGGGGCGACCCCGGAGGACCGGATGCGGCTGAAGCTGAAGATCGAGACTCCGGTGGACAAGCCGGCTCCGGCGGAGACGCCGCGGTCGACGTCGGATCGGCGGAAGAACCTGCGGATCGTCAGCGAGGACAGTGCGTAGGGGGTGTCATGCCGTGGCGTGGCGCCAGCTACGAAGGCGAGTTCCCCTCTCTCGGCCATCAGATCGTGGAGCACATCGAGGAGTACTTGTGCCACGGGCCCGGCGACGTTGTCGGCGAGCCGATCGAACTGGACGATGAGTTTTACGCGTTCATCGTCAAGGCGTACCGGCTTGATCCGGGGACGGGCCGCCGTATGTACCGGCGGGCTTTCCTGTCGCGGGCGAAAGGGCGGGCGAAGTCCGAGATCGCCGGGATGCTGGTGTGCGCGGAGGCGCTGTTCCCGGTTCGGTTCGATGGCTGGGACGCCAACGGTGACCCCGTAGGACGCCCTGTGAAGTCGCCGTTCATCCGTTGCCTGGCAACGGAGGAGGGGCAGTCGGGCAACACCTACGACAACGTCTCGACGATGCTGGAGTACCTGGTCGAGCATCACGGCGATGAATTCCCCGGCATTGACATCGGGAAGTCGGCGCAGTCGTCAAGCCGGATCATCCTGCACCACCAGCGCGGCGAGATCACCCCGTCGACCGCGTCGTCGGCCGCGAAGGACGGCGGCAAGGAGACCTACGCGGTCTTCGACGAGACGCACCTGTACGTGCTGCCGGAGCTGCGGCGCATGCATGGCACGGTCCGGCGCAACCTGCGTAAGCGCAAGGAAGCCGAGCCGTGGTGCCTTGAGACGTCGACGATGTACGAGCCGGGGCAGGACTCTGTGGCTGAGGCCACGCACACCTATTACAAGGCCATCAAGGAGGGGCGGGTCCGGGATGCGGACGCTGCCGGCCTGCTCTTCGATCACCGACAGGCGAAGGACGGCACCGACCTGGCCGACCGGGACGCGCTCCTGGCCGGGCTGAAGGAGGCCTACGGGCCTGCCGCGGCGTGGATGGATCTGGATGGCATCATCGCCGAGATCTGGGACCCGCAGTCCTCGCCGTCGGACTCGCGACGCTACTGGCTCAACCAGCCTGTGGCCGCCGAAGATGCACTCCTGGATCCGGCAGCCTGGTCGAAGAACGTCTCCGAGATGCGCCTGGAGCCGGGCGACGACATCGTCCTCGGCTTCGACGGCGGCAAGACGGACGACGCCACGGCCCTCATCGCGATGCGCGTCACTGACCGGCTCGTCCAGCCGCTGGGGATCTGGGAACGCCCGGACGGCCCACAGGCGAAGGACTGGGAGGTCGACCGCAAGCAGGTCACCGACCTGGTGGCGCACGCCTTCGGGCAGTGGCAGGTCCGCGGGTTCTTCGCGGACGTCAAGCTGTGGGAGTCGTACATCGACGACTGGTCCGAGACCTACCGGGACGAGCTCGTGGTGCGGGCGTCACCGAAGAGCTCGGTCGGCTGGGACATGCGTGGCCGTCAGCAGGATCTGACGCTGGCAACCGAGGCGCTGGTACAGGCGATCGTCGACGGCAAGCTGCCTCACACCGACCATCCGATCCTGAACCGGCATGTGGCCAACGCCCGCCGCCGGCCAAACAAGTGGGGTGTCTCGTTCGGCAGGGAGTCGCGGGAATCGCCGAAGAAGGTGGACGGCTTCGCCGCGATGCAGCTGGCGGACATGGCCCGGCGTGCCCTGTTGGCGTCGCCGGACTGGGCGAAGCGGAAGAAGAAGCGTCAACGAACGGGCCGCGTACACGGGTTCGCGTAGGAGCGGGGAGGTGGGCGGCACGTGGCAGTGCTGGATAGAGACGAGGCGGCTTCAACGGCGCGCCGGTTGCTGAAGATCCGCGAAGGCGAGCAGGCCCGCCTGGACCGCATCCAGCGGTACATGTGCGGCCGGCACGACTCGGTGTACGTACCGTCTGGGGCGCGGGCAGAGTACCGGTGGCTTATCGAGCGGGCCCGGGTGAACATCCTGCCGCTCGTCGTCACCGTGGTCGCACAGAACATGTACGTCGACGGGTACCGTCCGGCCGGCTCGGATACAAACGCAGCGCCATGGTCGATCTGGCAAGCCAACCGCATGGACGCCCGACAGCACGGCATCCACCGCTCGGTGCTCACCTACGGCGCCGCCTATGCCGTGGTGATGCCCGGCAAGCCCATGCCTGTCATCACGCCGTTCTCGCCGCGCCGCATGACTGCCCTGTATGCGGATCCGGTGAACGACGAGTGGCCGATCCTTGCGGTCGAGGATCGGCTGGAGAACACGGCGAAGGGTAAGCGGCGCGTCGTGCGCATCTACGACGACCAGGCCCGCTACACGCTGGCCGGCAACGTCGACGGCTCGCAACTTGTCCCGGATGGCGAGCAGTGGTTGATGCGGCACGACCTTGGGGTGTGCCCGGTCGTCCGTTACATCAACACCGAGGGCCTTGATGGTGACGGTGTCGTTGGCGAGGTCGAGCCGCTGCTGGATTCGCAGGACCAGCTCAACATGACCACGTTCAACCTGCTGATGGCCCAGCAGTACGCGGCGTTCCGGCAGCGCTGGGTGACCGGCATGGCGCCGCCGCTGGATGGCGACGGGAACCCGATCGAGCCGTTCAAGTCCCGCGTGGACGGGCTGTTCGTCGCCGAGGACCCGGATACGAAGTTCGGCGAGTTCGGGCAGAGCGACCTCAAGGGCTACCTCGACTCGCGGGAGTCGACGATCCGGCACATCGCCACCCTGTCGCAGGTACCGCCCTACCACCTGCTGGGGCAGATGGTGAACTTGAGCGCCGAAGCCCTGGCGGCAGCACGTGACGGCCTGGACCGGAAGACGGACGAACGCGAGTCCCTGTGCGGTGAAGGCCACGAGCAGACACTCCGCCTGGCCGGATTGGCAGCCGGCGACCGAGGGGCCTGGGACGACATGGCCGCCCAGGTTGTATGGCGCGACACGTCTGCGCGCTCGCTGGCACAGACCGTGGATGCGCTCGGCAAGCTCGTCACCATGCTGGGGGTACCGCCTCAGGAACTGTGGGAGAAGATCCCCGGCGTCACCCAGACCGACGTCGAACGCTGGAAGCAGACGGCGGAGCAGGGGGACTCGATGGGCCGTCTCAACGGCATCATCGAGAAGCAGATGAGCCAGCTCGATCCCGTGCCGGCCACGGCGCCGCTCCCGGATCTTGCGCTTTGATGGCTAGGTTGTGGACGCCGCCGCGCTACCGCCGCACTCAGGCCTTGATGGCGGCACGCTTGGCCCGCACGGTGCTGCAGGTGTGGCGTGAGCTGATGAACCCGGCGAAGGTCGACGCCTCTTGGCCCGCGGTCCGTTCCGCTTTGGTCCCCCTGGTCGAGCAGGCAAGGGAGCAGTCAGCGGCGTTGGCGCGCAGTGCCTACGCCGACGTGCGGAGCGAGGCGGGTGTCGGGGACGACGGCTTCCGCCCGAAGGACCCCCTGCCGCTCCTCATCGAGCGGCTTGAGCGCTCCCTGGATGTCACCGGTCCGGTGGAGTTCAAGAAGGCCATCGCCGCCGGGAAGACACCCCAGCAGGCCATGGATGCGGCGGCCGTTCGCATGGTGGGCACGACGCAATATCTGGCGCTGGAAGGCGGGCGCCAGGCCATGCAGCGGTCGATCTCGGCGGACGAGAAGGCCACCGGCTGGTCCCGCGTCACCGACGGCGATCCATGTGCCTGGTGCGCGATGCTCGCCTCCCGAGGGCCCGTGTACAAGTCCGCCCAGACCGCGGGGGACCCGCGGCAGGGCGGCAACACCTACCACGATCACTGCGCCTGCCAAGCCTGGCCGGCGTTCACCCTGAACGAGCCCTTCATCGGCGTCGCCGAGAAGCTCTACGACGACTGGCTGCGGGAGACGCGAGGCCGCGGCGGCAAACATGCCGTGAACGCGTTCCGCCGCTGGTGGGAGTCCGAAGGGCGTGCTGCCTATCAGGCGCCCGACCGTTCCGACTCCTCGACGCAGCGCACCTGAGCGCTGTCGATCACGGGCGCCTGCCGACATGGTCAGGTGCCCTTCGTATGCCCGTCCTCGCGCACGCCGACATGGCGTGCTCACCCGACATGGGAGCCCAACAATGACCGAGAACGCCTCGGAGATCGCCAGCGGCACGCCGGCTGTCCCCACCCCTGCCGAAGCGGTTGCCGCAGGGCAGATCCCCGCCCAGACCCAGAATCCTGCACCTCAGCAGCAGGCCACGCCAACCCGACAGGGGACCGAGGTGGCCGGCCAGCCCGAGGCGACGGACTGGGAGTCCGAGGCGCTGAAGTGGAAGGCGCTGTCGAGGCAGCACGAGAACAAGCACCTGTCGGCCCTCGGCTTCAAGTCGAAGGACGAGATCGAGCAGCTGCGCAGCGCCGCGCAGAAGTACCAGGAGTTCGAGGACACGCAGAAGACGGAGCTGCAGCGCGCCAACGACCGCGCGCAGGCCGTCGAGCAGCAGCTTGCTGACCTGCGGTCGACGAACGCGCGCCTGATGGCTGCGGCCACCCACAACATCCCGCCGGACCTGATCGACCTTCTCGGCTCGGGCGGCGACGAAGAGATCAACGCGCGGGCCGAAGTGCTCGCCGAGCGGCTGAAGGCGACCGCGCCGACCGCCGCCCCCGCCCAGCAGCGGCCCGTGGAGTCCCTGACGCCCGGCGCCGCGACCGCCTCCGGCTCCGCCGAGGCCACTCCGGACCAGTGGATTCGTCGACTGGCTGGCCGCAACACCTGAACTGACCTTCACTGCAGCACCGGAAACTCCCGCACGGGGCCGGGGTCGCTGCCTTTCCGAGAGGAGCCCCCGTGCCTTTCAACTCCATCATCAGCCGGGACGCCAGCAACGATCCGCTCGTCCCGACCCCGGTCTCCGCCGACATCATCCAGGAGCTGCCCGCGGCATCCTCGCTGCTGCAGCGCGCCCGCAACGTGCCGATGTCGTCCAAGACGCAGCGGCAGCCGGTGCTCGACGTCCTGCCGCTGGCCTACTTCGTCGGTGGCGACACCGGCCTGAAGCAGACCACCGCCCAGGACTGGAAGAACGTCGACCTCGTCGCCGAGGAGATCGCGGCGATCGTGCCGATTCCCGAGGCGTACCTCGACGACGCGCAGATGCCGATCTGGGAGCAGGTCCGCCCCCGGCTCGTCGAGGCGATCGGCGCCAAGCTGGACGGGGCGGGCCTCTTCGGCCTGGACAAGCCGTCCACCTGGCCCGCAGCCGTCTACCAGTCCGCGGTCGCCGCAGGCAACGCGGTCATCTCCGGCACCGGCGTCGACTTCGGCGTCGACGTCTCCCAGGCAGCCGGCAAGGTCGCCGAGGACGGCTTCGCCGTCAACGGCTTCATCAGCCGGCCGGGCCTGACCTGGAAGCTGAACGGCATGCGCAGCGAGCAGGGCCTGCCGATCTACCAGCCCAACATGCAGGGCCAGCCCGGCGGCACCCTGTACGGCTACGGCATGTCCGAACTGACCAACGGCGCCTGGGACATGTCCGAGGCCGAGCTGCTCATGGGCGACTGGTCGAAGGCGATCGTCGGCGTCCGCCAGGACATCAGCTTCAAGCTGTTCACCGAGGGCGTCATCTCCGACGACGAGGGCAAGGTCGTCCTCAACCTGATGCAGCAGGACTCCGTAGCCATGCGCGTCGTCATGCGCGTGGCCTTCGCCACGGCCAACCCGGCGACTCGACTGAACACGAACGCGGCCACCCGCTCGCCGTTCGCTGTCGTCCAGTCGACCACCGCCGCGTCCTGACCGCCCACAGCCCGGCGATCTGGGAAGACCGCCGGGCTGTCGGCAGATCGGAGTCCTGGTGCGCGTCCTGGCGATGTTGCACGCCTACCCGCCGGCCCACAACGCCGGCGCCGAGTGGGCGGCCCACAGCCTGCTGAGAGACCTCGCAGCCCGCGGCCACGACGTGGACGTCCTGCTCTCCCAGCGAGCCGCGGTCGACGACGTCTACGAGATCGACGGTGTCCAGGTGCACCCGCATCGCGGGAAGGCCGACCCGTCGAGGTGGATGCGCGGCGACGGCCGGGCGAACGTGATCGTGACCCACCTGGAGAACACGGCCAGAGCCTCCGTCTTGGGGGACCTGAACCGCATTCCGGTGGTGCACCTGCTCCACAACACCTTCGAGAAGTCGAAGGCGTGGCTGGCCAAGGGCTCTCCGTCGCTCGTCGTGTACAACACGGCGTGGATGAAGGCGGATGCCGAGGCGTGGTGGCGCATCCGCCGCGGCGACCGGCAGATGCCGTGGGGGATCACCGTCCATCCGCCGGTGGCGGTGACGGACTACGCGGCCACACCAGGCGACCGGATCACGCTGATCAACCTGACGGCCGAGAAGGGCGCGCACGTCTTCTACGCCCTGGCGGAGCGCATGCCGCGGCGCAAGTTCCTCGGCGTGGTCGGCGGCTACGGGCAGCAGATCATCCGCGACGACCTGCCCAACGTGGAGATCGTTCCGCACACCTCCGGCGACCGTATGGCCAAGGACGTGTACGCCCGAACCAAGTTCCTTCTCGCGCCGTCCTCTTATGAGTCCTACGGCCGGGTGGCCGTAGAGGCCATGTGCTCCGGCATTCCGGTCATCGCGCACCCCACGCCCGGCCTGATGGAGTCCCTCGGTGCCGCTGGCACCTTCTGCGACCGGGACGACCTCGACGCCTGGGAAGAGGCCATCAAGCGGCTCAGCGTGCCAGCAACGTACCGGCATGCCGCGACAGCATCAGCGGCCAGAGCGGCTGCCCTCGACCCGGCCGCCGAACTGGACAGCTGGGCCACGGCGATGGAAGGAGTGGCCAAGCGTGGGATCACTCGCTAACACCGTTGACCTCGCCGACCGGCTGGGGCGCCCCCTGACCGGCCCCGAAGAAGCCCGAGCCATCGCCCTTCTGGACGATGCATCCGCCTTGGTGGTCGGCTTTACGGGGCGCACCTTCACCAGCACCAACGACGATGTCGTGGTTTTGCGCGCACAGCACGGAGAGATTCGGCTCCCGCAGACGCCAGTCATCAATGTCACGAGCGTCATCGCTGTGGGGGCAGGAGGGGCCCCCGACCTGCCTGTGGCGGGGTGGCAGTGGGACGGCATCGATATCGTCCGCACCTCGACCGACAGCCCCGCCATCAACCTGCCGGAACGCTGGTACGACGAGGACAACGAGGCCTACCCGGGCACCTATCGGGTCACCTACAGCCACGGAACCCCACAGGTACCCGGGGATGTGGTGGCGATCGTCGCCCGCATGGTGCTTCGCACCCTGACCTCCCCGACCATGGCCGGCGGCGTCACCGGCGAGACGATCGGGCCCTACAGCTACCGCACCGACGGCTCCGGCATCGGCACGGCCGTCACCATGACGGACGATGACCGCAGGATGCTGGAACTCGCGGGCTACCGGCGCAAGGCAGGCATGACGACGGTGAGGTGGCGATGAGAAAGAAGCTGCGGATCGTCGCTCGAGTTCACGCCATGCCGCCGGAGCACAATGCAGGCGCCGAGCACATGCTCACCGTCATGCTGCAGGCCCTGGTTGAGCGTGGTCACGACGTCCAGGTATGGCTTTCGCAGTACGGCGGGCTTCGCGAGCCCTACACCTACCAGGGCGTCCAAGTCATTCCGCAGGCGGCCCGCCTGGACTTTGCCGCAGTGGCCCGGCGCGCCGACATCCTCATGTCCCACCTGGAATGCGTCCCGACCACGGCGTCGATCGCCCGGGGTTTCGGGCGACCCATGGTGGTGATCTGCCACAACGATCACCGTCCGACCTTGCGCGACATGGCCGCTGGCGGCACCGCGCTCGGGGTGTACAACTCGCAGTGGATGCGCGCAGAAGCCGAGCTGTTCCTCGCTGAGTACCCGTCGGCGGTGCGGCCCGTCAGGGAGATCATCGTCCGTCCTCCCGTGCATGCGGAGCGATACGCCACAAAGCCTGGCGGCGCGATCACGCTCATCAATTGCAGCGTCGACAAGGGAGCGCTCCTGTTCGGTGAGCTGGCCCGCCGTATGCCCGACCAGCAGTTCCTTGCCGTGCGTGGCGCCTACGGAGAGCAGGTCATTCCGGATCTGCCCAACGTTGAGGTCGTGGACCACGTGGCGGGCGAGGAGATGGCGGCTCGCGTCTACCGGCAGACCCGCGTCCTGTTGATGCCGTCCGTCTACGAATCATGGGGGCGTGCCGGCGTAGAGGCCATGGCGTCGGGAATCCCGGTGCTAGCCCACCCAACCCCCGGGCTCTGCGAATCTCTCGGCGACGCTGGACTCTTCGCCGACCGCGCAGACCCAGACGCATGGCAGAGCATGCTCGAGCGGCTACTGAACGAACCCGCCGAGTACAGGCTCGCCTCCAAGCGGGCCCGCAGCCGCAGCGCCGAACTCGACCCGCGCCCGGACCTCGAAGCCTGGTGCGCAGCCGTCGAAGAGGTGGCCCGTGCGTGAGCTTCCCTTCGGCGAGCCGGTGACGATCCTCCGTCCCGGGCCGCCAACCCAGGATGTCTACGGAAACGACGTGCCCGGCGCGCCGACAGAAGTGCCGGTGCCCGGGTGTGCGGTCGCACCACGCGATGGCACGGGCGCCGGCGCCAACGAGATCACGGACGCCCGCGACACGGTCATCACTGGGCTCACCCTGTATGCCCCGTTCGGCACCGACATCAGGGCCACGGACCAGATTCGAATCGGCGACGAGCTCTACGAGGTCGATGGCCAGCCCGGCTCGTTCCGTTCGCCGTTCACCGGATCAACAGGGCCCGTAGTGGTAGCGCTTGAACTGGTGACTGGCTAGCCGCGGGCCTGCTCGACGGCGGCGATCAGCTTCTCCGCAAGGTCGTTGGACTTGTGCGGGATCGACAGGCTGTGCGGGTCGGAGGCGTGCGGTCGGCCGCCTTGCATCATGCCGCTCTTCTCGCCTGCGGCCGTGGAGCCGGGCAGTACGAACTGCACGTAGCCGTGCATCAGTCGGGTGGCCCGCTTGAAGCGGGTGCCGGTCACGTCGGTCGCCCGGATCCGTACCGGCGCCGGCTTCGGCCCGACGGGCGTCTTCGTGATGGTGATCCATTCGCCGTCGAAGCTAACCGTGCCTTGTACGCCCTTCACGTCCATGTCCGCCCCCAGATCTGCGAGTTAGTGGAGGGGCCTATGGCAGCACGGGTGAAGCTGAAGCGCAAAGGTGTCGGCGAAATGCTGCGCTCACCAGCGATGCAGGCGGAGATGCTGCGCCGCGCCGAGGTCATCAAGGGCGTCGCCCAAGCGACCTCTCCAGTGGGCGACGCAGGCGACCCGCATCGCGGCAACTATGCGACGTCGTGGGAAACGGACAGCAGCTCCCGCGGTGGCCGCAGGCGCGATCGTGCAGTGGCTTACGTGCGCAACACCAGCTACTACGCCCGCTGGGTCGAGTACGGGAACGGCAGACCCTCTGGCCCGGCTCACCATGTACTGCTTCGCGCGACAGAGATCGGCGGGCGGAACTGATGGGTGTCGTCGGAGAGGCGGACGTTGAAGCCGAACTGGCTGCTTGGCTCCGCGGGAAGTTGGGCGTTCGAGTCCTGACGGATCTTCCCGCCAATCTGGGCGATGTGCTGCCTGTCGTGCAGATCCAGCGCGTCGGCGGCACGGACGACTCCTTTCGGCTTGATCGAGCCTTTGTCGACGTGGACACCTACGCCGCCACCAGGCAGGCAGCTTCACAACTACTGAGCTCAGCGCGTGCGCTGCTGCTAAGCGAACTACGTGGGGCTGTGACGGACGTAGCGGTCTTCACTGCGGCACGCACGATCACGGCGCCTGCTTGGCGCCCCTACGAGAACCAATCTCTGCGCCGCTTCGGCGCCACGTTCGAAGTGTTCCTCCACCCGGTCTCCTGACGACCGGACTTGGGCCCGCGCCGGACCCGTAACCCGCCCGAGCGCGGGCTCTTCCATGTCTGGAGACTATTCATGGTCAACATCACCCGCGCTGCGGACCTCGCTGTCGTCGGAGCCAACGGCGGCGGCTGGGTCGCGCCCGTCGGCACCACCGCTCTCGACTCGCCGCTGTCGCAGCCCCTCGCCCCGTGGGAGCCCCTCGGGGCCATCTCGGACGACGGCCTGACCTACGGCTTCGACGAGGACTCGCAGGAGTTCACGCCGTGGGGCCTCACCTCCCCGTTCCGCACCCAGATCACGAAGTCGGTCCGCACGTTCGGGCTGACGGTGTGGGAGACCTCCCGTGTCGCCGTGCAGTCCCTCCAGTACCGGCTGACCGCCGGCGATCTGGAGTCGGACGTCGACGGCCTCACCAAGTACGCCGAGACCGCCAGCCCCGTTCCGGACCGCAGGGCGTTCTGGTTCCTCGTGATCGACGGCGACGCCTACAAGGGCTTCTACGTCCCCCAAGGCGAGATCAACGACCGCAGCGACGTCACGTTCAAGCAGGACGAGATGTCCGGCTACGAGTGGACGATCACCACGTACCCCGACGAGGCCGGGAACACGGTCTACCACGTCGACAAGATCCCGGCGACGCCCGCCTACTCGGGCTCCTGAGCTGGTGGGTGGGCTGGTATAGCCAGCCGGCGCGGGCCCGGCCCACCCACCTTTCCCCCTGTCCCGCGCCCCGAACGGAAGGTCCCGCGCCATGCCCACGACCAAGAATCAGCTCGACGCCGCACGCGCCCAGGAGCAGGAAGCCGAGGCCGGAGACGACTACGTCACCGTGCCGCTGGCCGGGTACGACGGAGTCACCAAGGACGTCCGTACCCTGCCCGCCAACCGCTGGAGGGCCTCCGCGATGCGGGCCCTGCGGCAGGGCGACGTCGACGGCTTCATGGATCTGATCCTCCACGAGGACGACTACGGGATCTATGAGGATCTCGACCCAGACCAGGACGCTATCGGTCACTTCGCTGAGGCCGCGGCGCGCGCCACCGGGGACGACCTGGGAAAGTCCAGTGGGCGTTCGCGGTCTGGGAGCAGTACGCGGAGGAGCTAGAAGACGACCTTCTGCCGCGCGTCGACCTGCTCGACCTGCACCGCGGGCGCCTGTCGTGGCGGCGTCTGCGGGTCCTCATCGAGGGCCTGCCGCCGGAGTCGCGGACGATGACAGCGATGCGCAACTCCCTCACGGATGAGGAGTACGCGGAGCAGGCAGCGAAGGGCGAACCGGAGAAGGGCCGCTGGTCGCAGCTTGAACAACTGGTCGCGGGCCTCGACGACCGGATCGCATCCCTGCAGCACATCACGATCTGCGCGAACACGGACAGCAAGTCGAAGCGTCCGAAGGCGCCCGAACCGATCCGACGGCCAGGCGTCCGCGCGGTGAAAACGAAACAGAAGATCAGCCCGCAGCAGGCCGAACACCTCTGGTCGATGCTCAACGGAGGCGCTGCGTAGCGCACAGGGAGGAGGCTCCCTGTGCCTGCGATCTCCATCGGCTCCGTCGAGGTCGACGTCATCCCCAACGCATCGGGGATTCTGGGACGGCTGCAGTCGGCTCTGGTTCCTCCGGCGACGCAGGTCGGCGACGAGATGGGCCGGATCATCGGCCAGCGTCTCGCCGCGCACATCGCCCCGGCGGTTCGGGACGGCATCAACGACGGCGCGAAGGCCGCGAAGCCGGCCGCGACCCGGCAGGGAGCCGACACCGGTGGCGCGTTCGCCCGCTCGCTGCGGGCGAAGTTGCAGGAAGCCTTCCGCAGCATGCCGAAGCTCAACGTGAGCCTCTCGGACACGGGTGTCGACGCGGATCTCGCCCGCTTGCGGGCCCGCATGGAGACGCTGTCGAACAAGACGATCGGCATCGACGTCTCCGCCGAGGCTGCCCGCGCGGAGGCTGCGGACATCGAGGAGCGGCTGCGTCGTCTCGGCGCCGCCCATCCCAACATTGCGGTCCGCGCCGACACTGCGCGGGCGATTGCGCAGCTGCAGGCATTGCAGGCGGAGGTCGACGAGCTCACCGCCGACCCGGCCCGGATCCGGGTCGAGACAGATGGCCAGCTGGGTACCCGGTTGCGGGCCGCGGTGCAGCAGGCGCAGGCGTCGCTGCCGCACGTCAACATCGACGCCAACACGTCCCCGGCGCAGGTGCAGATCGCGCGGCTGCGGGAGCAGCTGACACATCTGACCGACGCGCGCATCGGGATCGACATCAGTGCGGGCGAGGCGATGGCTCGGATCCGGGAGATCCAGACCCGGCTCGCCAGGCTGTCGACGCAGGACGCCGACGTGGCGGTACGCGTGGACGCCGGCGCGGCGTCCGCTCAGCTGGCGGCTTTCCAGGCGCAGGTCAACGCGCTGGACGGCCAAACGGCGAACGTCGACGTCGATACGTCGTCTGCGGTGTCGGGCATGCAGCTGCTGGTGACGGCGGCGATTGCGTTCGGACCGGCGATCATTCCGGCGTTGCCGGTCGTGGCGGCCGGCCTGGGCGCGATTGCGGCGGCGGGTGTCGCGGCGGGTGTGGGTGTTGCGTCGGTCGGCGCGGTGGCGGTGCCCGCGTTGAAGGACATCGGCGGGGCGCTGCAGGCACAGAAGGCCGCGCAGGATGCGGCGACGAGCAGCACGACCACGGGTGGCGCGGCGAACTCGCAGGCGGCGTCGAAGGCGCTGCAGATGGCGGGCGCGCAGCAGGCTTTGGCAACCGCCGAACGCAACGGCGCCCGGCAGATCGCGCAGGCTCAGGCGCAGGTTCGGCAGGCGAAGCAGGCCGCCGCGGATGCGGTAGTGCAGGCGGCGCAGCGGAACCAGCAGGCGGCGCGTGCGGTGCAGGACGCGGAGCGGCAGCTCGCGGACGCCCAGCGGGATGCTCGGCGTGCCCAGGATGATCTGACGGCGGCCCGTAAGCAGGCCGGCGATGAGCTGGAAGACCTCAACAACCGGCTCGCAGACTCCCAGTTGTCTCAGCGGGACGCCGAGATCGCGCTCAAGGAGGCGACGCTCCAGCGCGATGCAGTCCTGAAGAACGCGGCTTCGAGCGACCTCGACAAGCAGAAGGCGCTGCTGCAGTACGACCAGGCTGTTCAGCGCCTGAAGGAGCAGACGACCGAGACGGGCCGGCTGAAGACGGAGACGGCTGCCGCGAACAAGGCCGGTGTCGAGGGTTCGGCGACGGTCAAGTCGGCGCAGGACCGTGTGGCGTCGGCTCAGCGGAACGTTGCCGATCAGGCGCGTGCAGTCAAGGATGCGCAGGCGGACGCGGCGCGCACGCAGGTGGAGACGGCGAAGCAGGTCGCTCAGGCTCAGCAGCGGGTCGGTGAGGCGACGGCGAACGTGGCGGTCGCGCAGCAGAACGCTGCGGACGCGGTGGCGTCGGCGCAGCGGCAGGTGCAGCAGGCGTCGATGTCGTCGGCATCGGGCGTTAATCAGGCCGCGACGGCGCAGCAGAAGTACCAGCAGGCGCTGGCGAAGCTGACGCCTTCGGCGCGGGAGACGTTCAACGCGTTTGTGAGTCTGCGGTCGGCGTTCTCGGCGTGGTCGCGGTCGTTGCAGCCGCAGGTTATGCCGATCTTTACGCGTGCTCTGGATGGCATCAGGAGAGCTCTGCCTGCGCTCACGCCGTTCGTGAAGGATGCGGCAGCGGCGATCACGAATCTGCAGGACCGGTTCTCGCGCGGCCTGAAGGCGCCGTGGTTCCAGTCGTTCAAGAAGGATCTGCAGGGCAGCGTGAAGCCCGCGATCATCGGCCTGGGTGTCGCCTTCGGGAACGTGTTCAAGGGCATGGGCGGCATCATCGACGCCTTTCTGCCGCACATGGACGGGATCTCGTCTCGGATGCAGGGCATCACGGGCCGGTTCGCGAACTGGGGCACGAGCCTGAAGGGTTCGCCGGAGTTCGAGCGGTTCCTGTCCTTCGCGTCGGAGAAGGGCCCGCTGCTCGGCGAGGCACTCGGCAAGATCGCGGGCGCGTTCCTGTCCATCGGTCAGGCCCTGTCGCCCTTGTCTGGCCCCCTGCTGGTGCTGCTCGGCGGTGTTGCGGAGGCGATCGGCATCATCGCCGAGCACGCCCCGTGGATGGTCCAGGGCATCTGGCTGGTGATCGTCGCCATGCGCGTGTGGACGGTCGTCCAGTGGGCGCTGAACGCCGCCATGACAGCGAACCCGATCACGCTGGTGATCATCGCTATCGCGGCGCTGATCGCGATCGGGATCTGGGCGTTCAACAAGTTCCCCTGGTTCCGCGACATGGTGCTGGCCGCCTGGAATGGGATCAAGACGGCCAGCCTCTGGCTGTGGAACACGGTGCTCAAGCCGTTCTTCGACTGGATGGGCATCATCTTCAAGTGGCTGTGGACGAACATCGTCAAGCCCTACATCGGGTTCCTCATCGCCTACTGGAAGACCGTCGCCCGCGTCGCGATGTGGCTGTGGCACAACGTGCTCAGCCCGGTCTTCAAGGGCATCGGCGACATCATCGCCTGGTGGTGGAAGAACATCGTCCAGCGCTACTTCGGCTACGTGAAGACGGCGATCCGTGTCGTCGGCGACGTCTTCAAGTGGCTCTACAACAAGGTCATCAAGCCCGTCTGGGACAAGATCTCCTCGGTCATCGGTTTCGTATGGAGGGAGGGCATCAAGCCCGCCTTCGACAAGCTGAAGTCGGGCGTCAAGCGGGTCGCTGACGCCTTCGAGACTGCGCGCGGATTCATCAAGAAGGCCTGGGACAAGCTCTCCGACATTGCGAAGAAGCCCGTCCGCTTCATCATCAACACCGTCTACAACAAGGGCATCGTCCCCGTCTGGAACAAGGTCGCCACCGCCTTCGGGGCGAAGAAGATCAACAAGATGGACATCTCCGGCTGGAACACCGGCGGTGTCCTCCCCGGCTACACCCCCGGCCGTGACGTCCACCTCGCCGCCCTGTCCGGCGGCGAGGCCGTCATGCGCCCCGAGTGGACCCGCGCAGTCGGCCCCGGCTACGTCAACACGATGAACGCCGCGGCGCGAGGCGGCGGCGTGAGCGGTGTACAGAAGGCACTTGATCTGCCCGGCTTCGCCGACGGCGGCATCTTCGGCTGGATCGGCAAGGGCCTCAACAAGGCGGCCGGCTGGGGTTCTGCAGCCTGGGACAAGGTCAAGGAGGGGGCGAACTGGCTCAAGGACTCGCTGGCCGCTTCTGCCCGCGCGGGCGTGCGGAGCGTCGTCAACCCGCTGCTGGAGAAGATCCCCGGCCTGGACAACTCCTTCGGCCGCATGATCAAGGGCATTCCGAACAAGATGATCGACACGCTCTTCGGGTACGCCGACAAGGCGGACGCGAAGGGTGCGTCCGGCGCAGGCGGAGGCATCTGGAGCAAGCCGGTCAACGTCGGCTACGGCACCCCGTTCGGCAAGGCCGGTTCGATGTGGTCCTCCGGGCACCACACCGGACTCGACTTCCCGGCCGCGGTTGGCACGGCAGTCCGGGCCGTCGCTGACGGAACGGTCTCGCAGGTCGCCAGCGGTGGCCCCTACGGCAAGCACGTCATGATCTCGCATGGGGGCGGACTGTCCTCCCTGTACGCCCACATGAGCCGCATCATGACGAAGCTGCACGCCCGCGTCACTCAGGGCCAGCAGATCGGCAAGGTCGGGGCGACCGGAAACGTCACCGGACCCCACCTCCACCTGGAGGCACGGCTCAACGGCAAGGCCGTCGACCCCATGCGCTACCTCTCCGGAGGCGGCGGCGGAGCCAACGTCCAGGCCGTCGGCTCAGCACAGCGGTACGCGAAGAGCATCCTCGGCCGCTACGGCTGGGGACCCTCTCAGTTCGGACCGCTCAAGCAGCTGTGGCAGCACGAATCCGGCTGGCGCTGGAACGCCAAGAACCCCAGCTCAGGGGCTTACGGCATCCCGCAGGCGCTTCCCGCGACGAAGATGGCGTCCGCCGGACGGGACTGGCGGACGAACGCGGCGACACAGATCCGCTGGGGGCTCGGCTACATCAAGGGCCGCCCCGACTACGGCAGCCCGTCCCGCGCATGGGCCAAGTGGCAGTCGCGGTCACCGCACTGGTACGACTCCGGCGGCTACCTGCCTCCGGGCCTGAGCACCGTCTACAACGGCACCGGCCGACCCGAGCCGGTACTGACGGGCGCCCAGTGGAACATGCTCGCCGCCAGCGGCGCGAGCAGCGGACCGCAGCACTTCGAGGGGAACCTCTACCTCGATTCCGGCGAGTTCCTCGGCCGTGTCCGCGGTGAGGCCAGCGCCGTCGTTCAGGAGAGCCAGCAGCAGCTCGTTCAGAGCCTCCGCGCCAGCTGAGAGGAGGCCCCACGTGCCGATTCCCGGGAATCTCCTCTCCGCGACGACGGAGATGGTCGACCCCAACACCAGCGGCTGGACGCCCCGCCTGAACTGCCAGCCGCTGACGAAGGGGGTCGGAGGCCGTAACGGCGACGGCTGCCTCGTCACCAAGAGCGTCGCGGCGGGAGAGGTGCAGGCCCGCACCGTCTCCTCGTATCCGGTCGTGGCGGGCACCACCTATGAGGTGTTCGCCGACAGCGCGGGTGTCGTACCCGAACGCATTGGCATCCGCTGGATCAACGCCTCGGGAGGGGACGCGGGCTTCACGTGGTCGCTGACCACGCTCGCCGCCGCCTCGGGCTGGCATCGCGTCTCCGTCGCCGGGGTCGCGCCGGTGGGCGCGGTGCAGGCGCAGGTCTTCCTGTCGTCGACCGAGACCGGGGCAGGCGTCTCCCACTACTGGGAGAACGTCTACCTCGGCCTGCCCATCAGGACCCAAGGCAACTTGTTTGGGTTCAACACGGAGTCGTCTGAGGTTGACGCCTCGCAGTGGACGCCCCTCGTCAACGCGACCATCTCCCGGCAAGTGCCGGTGCTGGGGTGGGCCGTCGACAACTACACAGCCGGCGGACACTGCCTGGCGATGACGGCGGTCGCCGCAGGCAACGCGGCGATCCTCGCCATCAACGGGCCGTCCGTCACCCCCGGCGTCGAGTACCTGGCCTACGCCTACCTCAGCCCACCCACGCTCAGCAGCACGGCATGGATCGAGCTGCGGTTCTACGACGTCAACGGCAACCAGATCCAGAACACCCGGTCGACGCTGGCCCCGCCCGGTACGGGCATGTACCGGCAGCGGGCCTCCGCGAAAGCCCCGGCAAACGCCGCCTCCTGCTCCATTGCGCTCGGCCTCGACGGCGCCTCCGCCGGACAGGTCCTGCGCGCGGAGACCATCGTCGTCACCGCGGCGCCCGTTCTCCAGGCCGGCTCGGTCGTTCCCTACGCCGACGCCAGCTTCGAGCAGGGTGTCGCCGGGTGGACGACCGTGTCCGGCGTCGCCGCCCTGGCCCGGAGCGCACCGTGGGCGACCGGCATCGACGGCAATTACACGCTCACCGTGACCTCCGCCTCGGCGACCGCGTCGACACTCCGCTCCGCGAAGTTCCCGCTCGGTACGGGCGCGGGCGGACAGAACTGGCGGGCTTGGATCGCCGCACAGAGCACCGCAGGTACATGGTCGACGGTGCGCGTCCAGATCCGCTACTACAACGCCGCGAATGCTGATCTCGGCGCCAGCGGCCAGACTTGGACCATCCCGGCCGGCTGGGTCGGACTGCCCGCAGACGCGACCGCCCCGGCGACGGCCACGCAGGCGGCCATCGAGTTGATCGTGACCGCTTCGTCGACGGCCGCGGTGCTGCAGGTGGACTCGGTGATGCTGTACCCGGTCCTGCCGCTCACGACGGTGGAGGCCGTCGACGGCGGCGGCTACATCGTCCTCACCCTGCGGGAACTCTCCCTCGACTACCTGATCTCCGTGTACCGGGAGATGCCCGACGGCTCCCGGATCCTGGTCCGCGGCCCGTCGGGGCTCATCGACCGCGAGCAGGTCACATCAGACCTGATGGTGATCGAGGATCATGAGGCGCCGCTCAATGTGCCGGTGCGCTATTTCGTCGAGCTCATCCAGCCGAATGGTGTCGTCGCGACGCGCGCCTCGGACTACGCGACCGTCACGCTGGCCGACGCGAACATTGCCTGGCTCAAGGATCCGGGCAACCCGCAGCGGAACATGCAGGTCATGGTCGAAAAGGCGCCCGACTGGCAGCGCCCGATCGACCAGTCCGCATTCGTCGTCCGCGGCCGCCGCAACAAGGTCATCCTCAGCGGCAACCGTCAGGGCCTGGAGGGCGACCTCGCGATCTGGACGCGCACCGACGAGGAACGCAAGGCCCTCCACCTGCTCCTCGACTCCGGAAACGTGCTGCTGTGGCAGGCCGTCCCCGGCATGGGCGTTGACGACATGTACGTCAACGTCGGCGCCATCACCGAAGCCCGGGTCGGACAGCTCGCCCAGGAGGTGTGGCGGGCATGGACGCTGCCACTTATCGAGTCCGACCGGCCTGTCACCGCAGGCATCAACGGGGCCGCGGGCCGCACCTGGCAGGACGTCGTCGCCGAGTTCGACACCAACGCGGATCTACTGCCCGTGTACGCCACCAGCGAGGCGCTGCTCCTGGATCGCAGAACGGGGTGACGCCGTGTATCCCGTCTCCGACCGATTCCTGCCGCGTCTCGCCGAGTCCCACCGGCCCGTCACCCGGGTCCAGCTGTTCCTCACCGACGGCCGGGTTCTCGAGCTGGAGCACACCGGCGGATCGGTGCCGGTGGACCGGGCGCAGGCCATCCGCCGCACCTGCACCGTCACCTGCGCCGACACGACGCTGATCCCGCGCACCGCCACGGACAAGCTCGCCGTGTACGGCGCCAGACTCCGGATCAGCCGCGGCGTCGAGTACGGCGACGGCAGCACCGAACTGGTGCCCCTGGGCGTATTCCGCCTCGACTCTGCCGACGGCGATCCCAGCGAAGGCCCGGTGACGCTCGCAGGGAAGGATCTGGGGGCGATCGTCGCCGACGACAAGTTCACCGAGGCGTACACGGCGAGCGGCACCGTCGTCGGCGCGGTCACCGCACTCATTCAGCGGAGCATCCCCGACGCCAGCGTCGTCTCCACCATCGCCGACGCCCCCATCGGCAGCAGAGCGTTCGACGTCGAGGCGGATCCGTGGGCCGGCGCGCAGGAGATCGCCGCTGCCGCCGGCGCCGAGGTGTACCCCAACGCCGACGGAACCTTCGTCATTGCGACCTTGCCGGACCTGCTCACCACCGAACCGGTGTGGGCGGTCGAGGCGGTCGAGGGCGGCGTCTATGTCTCCGGCAGCCGGGGAATGACAGCCGACGCCGTATTCAACGGGGTGCTGGCTCGCGGCGAGAACACCAGCGACAACGCGCCGCCTGTGTCGGCCCTGGTCGTCGACAGCGACCCGGGCTCGCCCACGTACTGGGGCGGGCCGTTCGGCCGCCGCCCGAAGTTCATCTCGTCGAGCACGCTCACGACGAACGACGCGTGTGTCCAGGCGGCTGCGTTGGAGCTGGTCAAGTCCCGAGCGCCGAACGCGAGCGGAGACTTCAGCAGCCTGCCGAACCCGGCCCTCGAGCCTGGCGACGTCCTGCGGGTCGCGCACCCGGACGGCACCCGCGAACTCCACCAGGTCGCTTCATTCACCGTCCCGCTCGACGAAGGCGGCGAGTTCCCCATCACGACGATCTCCGCAAAGGAGGACTCGTGAAGACCGCCCACGCCTCCAATCGCGAGCTCGCCGCAGCACTCAAGGCGAACGCACAGAAGACGGGGGAGACCTCCCCGTCGGTGCGCGGCGCGGACTGGCGCACAGCCGTCGTCACCGCCGTCGGAGCTGGCACCGTCACCGCGGACGGCATCGTTTGCCGCTGCCAGGAGACCTACTTCAACCCTGCCGTCGGCGACGTAGCCGTCATCTCCCAGTCCTCCAACGGCAACTGGCGAGCGGAAGGGCGACTGGCCACCGTGAGCACAACGCCCTGGACGACCGCGGTCCTCGCGACGGGGTTCACGCACGACGGCAACAGCAACGGCAACGTCCAGTACCGGAGCACCGTTGTGGGTGGCACCCGGTTCATGGAGTGGCGCGGCGGCCTCGGCATCACCTACGCCTCCAACTCGATCCAGAACGGCGGCGACTGCCTCGCCGTGGTCCTGCCCGCTGAACTCCGCCCAGCGTCGCTTCGGTCGCTCGTCGGCCCGTGCTCGGCCTCGTCGTCGTCCGCGCTCTGCCTGAAGATCGACGCCCGCCTCGACGGGCAGCTGCGGATCGTCGGCACCACCACGTCGACGTCCGACACCTACGCCAACCCGATCATCCGGCCGCCCTGGGTCTCCCTCAACGGGCTGCGCTACTCCCTCGACTAGGAGGCCCTGTGCCGACCACAGACATCTACGGCCAGGGCATCAACCTTGCCTCGCTCACCGACGCCCCCGACATCCCCAAGGCCATCAACGACGTCGCTTCCGGCGTGATCCCGCGCGGCGTCATGCGGTTCGCGTCCGCGTCCGCTCGCGGCGCCACCCTCACGGCGCCGGCGGCCGGCATGGTGGCGTGGCTGCAGGATGTCAAGCTGCTGACCTTGTACGACGGTTCGGCGTGGGTCGCTATCGCTGCGGGCACGCAGGCGTGGACGACGGTTGGCCTCGCGTCAGGCTTCACGCAGAACGGCAACAGCAACGGCAGCTTGCAGTACCGGGTCGTGAATCTCTTCGGCGAGAACACGATCATGTTCCGTGGTGCCGTGAACGTCACCTACTCCGGGACGACGATCCCCAACAGCGGGGTGCTCAACACCAGCGCACTGCCGTCCTCGGCGCGGCCCACTGCCCTGCGCACCATCGTCGTGCCCTGCTCCGACGTGTCGTCGGCGCGCATCACGCTCAAGCTCGACGTGCAACCCGACGGCTACCTGAAGATCTACGGCACTGGCAACGGCAGCGATGGCCGCAGCACCCCGCCCTGGATCGGCTTTAACGGTTGCTTCTGCAGCCTCTAACTCACCCCGCCCGCGCCCCCTTGGGGCCCTTCCGCATGCCCAGATAGGGGACCCGCATGGCCAAGACCGGCCCGCAGAAATACCCCGGAGCCAGCACCACCGCCTGGTACGGCACCCGCTATCCCGGCTCCGCGATGGAGACCAACGTCATCGTGTGGCACTCCACTGAGGGCACTGGCCTCCCGACCTACTCCGGGGGAGCCGAGGCGCCCAACTTCACCGCCGCCCCCGACTTCGCCAACAAGCGAATCAAGTGGTTCCAGCACTTCGACTTCGACGTCTCCGCCCGCGCCCTCGTCAACAAGGCGGGCGGCGTCGAGACGAACACGCTCAATGCGTGCCAGGTCGAGATCGTCGGCACCTGCGACCCGGCCACCCACGCCAAGTGGAAGAAGGCCGGCTACTCGCACCTCTACACGCCGGAGCTGCCGGACTGGGCGATCCGCGACCTGGCGGCCTTCGCGAAGTGGGCCAACGCCAGCCATGGCGTCCCGCTGACCAGCGGCGTCACGTTCAAGGCGTACCCGTCCAGCTACGGCAACAGCTCGGTCCGCATGGGCAACGCCAGCTGGAACAACTTCAAGGGCCACTGCGGGCACCAGCACGTCCCCGAGAACGACCACGGCGACCCGGGCGCGCTCCCGATGGCCGCCATCCTCGCCGCCGCCAAGGGCGGCACCACCACCCCGGCGCCCCCGCAGGAGGACGACGACATGCCCAGCACGCTCGGCCTGTATGACGAGACCGACCGGCCGCTCGTCCCCGGCAAGTGGACGACACTCACCGTCGAGAAGGTCGACCTGATGACCGGGGCGAAGGCCTACGACGCCACCGCCTACATCACCACGACCGCCCCGACCGGGAGCACGCTCCAGGGCCGCTTCTACCACTACCGGGCGGACGGCACCCGCTGGACCGGGCCCATCGTGGAGCGCCTCGCCACCGACGGCCAGAGCTTCCCGGACTTCCCCAACGCGGGCTCGATCGCCGCCTCCGAACGGCTCCGCTTCGAGCTCTGCTACTACCCGGCCGACCCCGCCGACAAGAAGTCCATCGTCATCACCACGTCGCGCGTGCGCGGCCTCTACTGGAAGTAGGACCCCATGAGAATCTTCGGCCGCGAGCCTGCTGTCGTCCTGGGTGTCGTCTCCGGCGCCCTGTCCCTGCTGGTCACGTTCGGGATCGGCCTCACCTCGGAGCAGGCCGGCGCGATCGTCGCCGTCATCTCCGCCGTCTTCGCTGCGATCACCGCAGCGCTGACCCGCCCGGTCGTGCCGTCCGCGTTCACCGGCCTCGTCGCCGCCGTCGTCGCGCTGCTCGCCGCCTTCCACTTCGACGTGGCCCCGGAGACGGTCGGCTCCCTGAACGCGCTCGTCCTCGCCCTGCTCGTATTCATCACCCGCGGCCAGGTCACCCCCGCCGACCCGCGCACGGCCGCGAAGCCGACCAGCGTCTGACGTAGGAGCAGCACGTGCCCGATGAGCCGACCCTCGGCGAGGTCGTCCGACGCTTCGAGGACCGGCTCACCGACGTCCGCGATGACATCCACGACCTCGGCAAGAACCTTGAGAAGAAGGTCGACCAGCAGATCTACGACTACCGGCACAACGCCCTCGCCGCACGCGTCACCACCCTGGAGACGCTCCGCGAGAAGGACGCCGAGAAGCTCGTAGCGACCCGCCGCTGGCTGACCGGAGCGGTCATCGTCCCGCTGGTGGGCATCCTGCTGCCAGTCATCATCTTGCTGATGCGGGGGTCGGGGTCGTGACACGGGCCGAAATCCGCGCAGACGAACGACGCTGGCGACGAGGCGACGTCCTCGCCGTCGTCGCGGCCCTCATCCTTGGCGCCGCGTTCGCCTGGATCATCCTGACCATCCAGGGCATGGCTCACGACTCGAAGGTCAAGGACGGCAAGATCGCCGCCCTCAGCCAGCAGGTACGCGAGATGGGCGGCAAGCCTGTGGTCGGACCGCCGGGCGAAGCAGGCAGGTCAGGCAATCAGGGAACCCGCGGAGCGCAGGGCGAGAAGGGTGACACCGGAGAGCCTGGCAGCCCCGGCCCGTCGGGGTCGCCCGGCGCGAACGGGGCTGATGGCTCCGACGGCACGAACGGCGTGGGCGAGCCCGGACCGAGCGGAGCGCCTGGCGAGGCCGGAGCGCAGGGCGCCCAAGGAGAGCCCGGACCCGCAGGCCCGCAGGGCGAGCCGGGCCCGGCCGGCGCCGACGGGAAGGACGGCCGCGACGGTCAGACCTGCCCGTCGGGCTACAGCCTCCAGACCTCGCCCACCGACCCAGACGCGCTCGAATGCCGTCGCGACAACCCGCCCGCCAACAACGGCGACCCGGACCAACCAGCCCCACAGGCCGCGGGCTTGGACCCGACCCGCCGCCAGTACCTGTAGGAGCCGCGATGCCCGACGCCCGCCCCATCACCCACCGCGTCGACGACAGCGCCGCCGACATGACGAGCCTCGTCCAACTCGGCCTCGCCAATACCCAACCCGTCCCCGAACCGCCTCCGCCGGCCATCGACCCGTTCCAGGAACCGGCCTACCCCGGGCTCCCCGAGGGCTACCAGCCCGACGATGTCGCGTGACAGACGCCCCACTCCTTCCGCCTCGGCGGGGAGTGGGGCGTCACCTGCGTTTACTCCCGACTGTCAGACCCGACGCGTAGGGTCAGCGTCATGACTAGCGAGACACTGCGCCTGCGCCAAGAAGACTTCAACCGGCGTGCAGGGAAGGCCGCGTTGGACGTCTATCTTCTGGCTGCGGCCGGGGGCGGCGACCCAGGGAAGGCGGTAACGGACCCGTACCGGGAGCTGCTGGACGCCGCTGAAAGGCGGTTCCGAGCGGCGGCTGATTCTGGCGACCTTCAGGGCATGGCCGACGGCTGGAACGAGCTGACGGACATCTTTGCCCACGCGGCACACGCCAACGCGCGCCTCGGGGCGGCGCTGCTGGCTACGGTCGCCAACAAGACCGGGCTGGCTCCTGAAGAAGCAATCACGAAGACCATCGAGCTGATCGAGAATTCTTGAGCGACTGTCCGACGGGGCGTGCATGCGGTGAGTGGAGGGCCGGAGCCGACGGGCAACGGGCCTCCGGCGTAGAGTGCACACCGAAGCCCCGGCCACTGATCCTGGCCGGGGCTTCGTCACGTGCTGGTTCAGACGGTCTCGTAGGTGCGCCACCCGATGCGCGCAGCCTCGACTCGGAGCGTCTCTCGCCAGCCGGACGGCGGCTCGAAGGCCGGGTCTTCGCCGTCGCCCTTGTAGTAGAGCATCGGCGCCTCGGTGTCCCAGGACTGGAAGTCGATGTCGAGTCGGCCGGCGTCTTCGATCAGGCTGTTGATCGCTGTCGTCAGGCCGCTTGCGCCGTTGTCGTCCTGGATGAAGTAGCGGGTGCGCAGCGTGCCCTGGGTGGAGATCTCTCCGTTCTCGGTCTTGCTGTCAACGAAGCCGTCGTCGCAGAAGTCGAGCGAGGCTCCCCAGCCGCCGTGGGGTACGCCGTTGATCGTATGGGCGCGCTCGCTCCATACGACCGTGATTCCGGTGGACCAGTAGCGGCCCGTCTTGCTGATCATGCGGTCCTCACTTCTTGTCGGCGATGCGGATGTCGAGGCTGATGACGTAGACGCGGTCGCGGTCGGTGTCGAACGATCCGAACTTGTTGTAGAGCTCCTTGTCGGCCGTCTCGCGCTCGTCGAAGACGCCGTAGTGGTTGTACTCGGCGCCCTCGCTCTTGTCGCGCAGGTAGTCGATGGCCATGTTGCCTGCACGCTCGGCGGTCGTGGCGATGGCGTAGATGGTGCCGCTGATGCGGTCGGAATGGACGATCGGCACGTCAGTCCTCCTTCTCGTGGGACTTCTTCTCGTGGTTGCGCATGCTGGCGGGTGCGCCGATGTAGCTGCACCGTTCGCACTTCTCCCAGCTGGCGTCCTCGATCGCCTTGTGTACGACGGAGTGACTCGGGCCGAAGCCCTTCGCGTGGAGCATCTGCGCGACCGAGCCGCCGTACTCGACGGCGATGAGCGCCGACTCGGCGACCTTGTCGTGGCCGCGCGCGAAGAACGAGCCGAGACCGACTTCGGCGCCGCAGCCGCAGAAGCATTTGCCCGTCGGGATGAGCCGGGGGAGGTTCTTAGTCATGTGACTAAGGTAGCCGTTCTAGGTTGCCCGGCAAGGTAGTTGACTAAGAATCATGAAGTGGTAGCGCATAACGTCTTGTTGAGCGCTGCGAGTTGACCATGGACCGCTCTCGATAGCATGCGATATCGCGGGCCCCACTCCTCTCGGAGCGGGGCCTTTTGTTGTCCCGCCTTCAGTGGTCGTGGCACCTACAGAACGAGTCACCGCACATGTAGCAGCGGGGCCTCCCGTTGCAGCGGTTGCAGCGCTTCGATGTCTCGGCGCAGTGCACCGGCTCGGTGTGACGCTTCACTTCCTCGGCGTTCGTCTCGTCGTACTCGCGGTGGCAGGTTGGCGTGGTGCAAGTCGTCATGGCGGGAGTGTGGCAGAGGGGCTCTCGATAGTGCTGGCGATCACTCAACTTGATGGTTGATAATGACAGTTATCCAATACTAGAGATGAGGAGCAAGCACGTGAACGCAATCGCCCGCACGGGACGCGCCTACCACCGCGCGAACGTCCGCGCCTGGAATGCCCTACGCCGCTCCCGCGCCGCCAGCTTCACCGCCGCCATTGCCGTGTACCTCACCTTTACGCTCGGCTTGAGCGCCACCGGTCACACCGAGGCCGCATGGATCGCCACCGTCGTCATCGGACTGCCACTCCTGGTAGCTGGTTGGGCAACGTGACCGCCCTCGTCCCGCGTCCGTCGGCGGAGCTGTCGACCGACCGGCACGACCCCCGCGACGACTGGCCCAACGAAGCCCGCGCCCTCGCCGACCACCTCACCGAGTTCTACGGCGACGCCGACCCGCTACCCACCATCGCGGGCGGCTGGGTCGCCCGCCAGAAATCCCGCCACACACGGCGGGCCTACGTCCGCACCTTCAAGTCGTGGGAGCAGTACGCCCGGAGCAGCAAGATCCACCCGCTCCAGGCGAAGCTGCCGCTCGCCGACGCATACGCCAAACACCTCGCCAAGACCCCCACCCGCAACGGCAAGCCACCCGCCGGGACCACCCAGGCCCAAGCCCTCGCCGCCGCCGGGAGCTTCTACACCTACGCCGCCCGACTCCAGGCCGTCGACGCCGACCCCTTCGCCGCCGTCAACCGGCCCTACGTCGACCCCGACTACTCGCCCACCGAAGGCATGACGGAGCAGGAGACGACCCGTCTCATCGAGACCGCCCGCGACTGGGCGCCCCGCTCCTACGCCCTCGTCATGCTCCTCTACCTCACCGGCGCCCGCGTCGACGAGCTGCTGTCGCTGAACGCCGACCAACTCGGCTACGACCGCGGGCACCGCACACTGCCGCTCACCCAGAAGGGCGGCAAGAAGCGGCCCGCGCCCGTGCCGCCGCTCGCCCTCGACGCGCTCCTTGCCTACCTCGGCGACCGCACGGACGGACCGCTGTTCGTCACCGACTCCGGCCGCCGCTGGAGTCAGCCCGAGGTCTGGAAGCACCTACGCGTCCTCGCCCGCCGCGCCGGACTTCCGCAAGCAGTCACGATCAAACCCCACACGCTGCGGCACCAGTTCATCACCGACAACCTCGCCAACGGCGTTCCCTTGCAGGATGTGCAAGACGCGGTCAGCCACTCCGACCCGCGCACCACCCAGCGGTACAACCGGCGACGCGGCCTGCTCGACAACCACCCCGCCTATAGCCTCGCCGCCAAGCTTGGAGAGCGGCTGACGAGGGACGACGGCGACCAGCCGTCGACATGAAGGTGCGGTCGCCGTGCGCCCCGAGGGGCACCACTCGCAGCGAATGGTTGCGAACACGACGACCGCATTGCCACGTTAGGTGCTTCGTTCCTCAACTGTCAGCCCCGCGTGCCAGACTGGGTGTAGCAGCTGAACCGTCCACGGTTGGCGGTGTAGGCGGCTTCCGTCTGGTGTGGGTGGTCCGCGACCGCCTCCCGGGACACCAGGCCTACGGCATGACGCGAACGCCGACCCTGGCCAGGGGAAGGCCCTTGGGGCCCGCGTAGGAAGTCGCCGGCGACGGGGACGACCGAAGGCGGCACGCGACGCCCGCGCTGTGAGGCCAAGGGTCACAGACTCCGCGTGAACCGATCGCCCGCCGCATCCCCCGTTGCGGCGGGCGGTCGTGCGTCAGGTTCTGGGCGTGAGGACCTGCCCGAACGTGAGGGTGTGGATCTCGATGTCTGTGCAGCCGGCGGTTTCGAGGTCGCGCTTGCGGTCGTCGGCGCTCTTCTTGTCGTAGCTGACGGCGGAGGCGTGGTTCTTGCCGTCGGCGTCGGTCCAGGTGAGCCCAAGGTTCGTCATCTTGATCGTCATGCGGTGATTGTCGCTGCCGGGTCTGACAGTGGCGCTATGGCTGCCGGTCGCGTCGCCGGGCCAGCCAGTTGCCGACGGCGAGGACGAACACGGTGAAGACGGCGAGTGCCGCGACTTCGACGACTACGAGGGAGTCGATGATCGCGCCGATGATGACGACGGCCAGCGTGATGATTACGCCGATGATGATGTGACCGTGGATGCGGCTGCCTCGCTGGGGCTCGATCCAGGGGCGTTGTTCGTGGAAGGCCATGGCGCACCTCCGGGGGATACCTCCAGGGTGCGCCTGCGCCGCGGTGATCGCATGGCGACGTGAGGCTACGGTGCAGGTCGCTCTGCTCCGTCGTCTCTGAGTACTCCGAGGGGGTCGCACGCGTCGCAGATCTGTAGGCCGATGAAGTCGTCCCGGAGTGCGATGCGGGCCTGGTCCGCGTCGATGATCAGGGGGCCGTCAGCGATCAGCCAGCAGTCGGCCCGGTGCAGGTGCGGCTGGCGGGCACTGCTCTTCGGTTCGATCTTGAACCGGACGGGCTCAGCCAGCCGGGCCCGCTGCTGGTCCAGCTCGCTGATCGTGCGTTCCTCGACGTCGAGCTGGTAGCGGAGGTAGGCGACCATCGTGCGGTGCTGCGCCGCCCTCGCCGGTTCGCTTCGTTTCAGGGCCTTGACGGCGCGTTCTGCGGCTCCGAGCTGGTAGCGCAGCCAGGCCTGCACGGTGTGGTGCTGGCTGATGCGCTGCTCAAGACTCGATGACTCGCTCACATGTTCGATAATAAGGGTGTCGCGTGTCCACCGACACCCGGCGACCTGCACCGATGGGACCCTCACCGCATGGACGAGCCCGGCAGATACCGCGTCACCCTCACCCTCGACGGCGTCGTCGCTATGCGCGGCCACTGGAACGACCGCGGTACGGCGGAGCGCAAGCTGGAGAACTGGCTCCGGGAACAGGGCAGCCCGACATCAAGCGGAGAGCTCGTCGACACGGACGACGGAACTGTCCTCGCTTCGTGGCCGTAGACCGCATCCCCGCCCCGCTGGCCCGCTGAAGCGATGGATGTGGGAAGGGATCGGCCCCCCTCGATCCCAGTGCGGGAGGCTGCTGTCGCCGCATCAATGGCGCTTCGGCGGCAGCAGCCGTTTGTCAGTGGCGCCGGTTACCCTGCGGTCTGTCAGAGCATGCTGCGCTCGATAGCCCCGCCCCCGTACAGCGACGGGAGCGGGGCGCAGTGCTGTCAGGCCGCGTCGGCCTCGGGGTGGCGGACGGCCTTCTTCACGGCCATCTCGGCGGCGAGCCGGTCATCGGCGCCGGCGAGCGCGGCGTGGAACTCCGTCGCCTTCTCCCGCCAGGCCTGCCACTGGGCGTCGTACTCGCCGTGCTGCTCCTCGGTCCACTCGCCGGGAGGGACTCGCACGCCTTCCTCGCCCTGCGCTGCGAATCGTTCCTGCAGCTCGATGAGCTTCGCGTGCGCATCCTGCGCGGCCTGTTCAAGCGGGATCAAGGAGTCGTATTCATCTGCCACGTTGTTGAATCTTAAGCGGCCTCGACGATTTCCCCGCGCACCGCCGCAGCCCACTCCGCGACCAGTAGCTCGTACCGGGTGCGGGAGTCTCCGTACAGCCAGCCGCCGCACGCCTCAACCAGGGCGCGGATCTCCGCGTTCACCTCGGCAGCAGGGCGCGCGCGGCCCGAGGCTGGGGGAGTGGGAGACATGCGATCAAGCGTAGTCGCGGGCACTGTCAGAACCCAGCGGGCAGCCGGAACGGCATAGTCCGATCAAGGCTGCGGCAACTCCGTGACGAACGTTCCGATCCCCGGCTGCATCTCCGCGAGCCCCTCGGCGCGTAGTTCCTTCAACACCCGCCGCGCCGTCATCTGGGAGATCCCGAACTCAGCACACACGTCCACAACGGACGGCAGTCGCTCGCCGGGCGGGTAGGTGCCGTCGGCGATCCGCTCCGCCATCACGTCGTACACCTGCCGCCACCTCGGCACATCCGGCTCCCACTTCATGATCCGAACGCTAGGTCCGCGCAGCCTGACAGGCGAGACGAGATCGCCTATCGGACGTAGCGCACCTATCGCACCGGAGTATCGTTGCGAACCCAACAAGACCCCCGCGTCCGCAGCCACGGACCGGGGGCAGGCCGACGAGCGGAGCGTCGACATGCATCACCCTACGCAGCACACCCCGGCCAGCGAAGCCGCGCGCACCGCCCTCATCGAGGAAGCCGAGGCCGCGACCGGGATCCTGCCGCCACACGCCACCCTCGTCGGCCTGGAGGAGCGACTGCGCGCCGAAATCCAGGCCGCCGTCGACATCGTCCGCATTCAGGCCGACCGCCTCAACCGCGGCACGACCGACTGGTATCAGCGGGACTGTGCGCTCGCCGAGGCCCGGCATGCGACGGAGGAGGGGCTGGGCGCCGGCCTGCGCTCGGCCGCGGTTCATGTGGCGAGGCTGGGGCGATGCCTTCGCATCCTCGACACATTTGTGCAGGTCAAACCCAAAGCCTGACCCGGAGTGATCGATTCGCACCCCGTGCGAATGGAATGTCAACGATTCTGCGGGAAACGCCTACCGGCATATGCATATATGCAGTTTCATGGGCGATGCACCGAGCCTGGACCCCGCTCGGTGCGCTCAGCACCCCAGCCGGATCCGCCACCTGTCCATCGGCAGGATCAGATCCGCCGTCTCCGTAGGAGCCCCATGCGCATCGAACCGGGTCCGCACCACACGGTAGGCCAGCGAGTCGACCAGCAGCCCCAGCGCGTGCGCTTGGCCCTCGGTGAGCTCGATGGTCTCCAGTTCGGCAGCAAACGAGGAGTGGGCTCGACGCCGGCCGCGCCACCAGGTGGAGACGAGCATCGCCGACCGGCCGCCCGGGTCCAGGCATTCGACGGTCTCGTGCTGCAGCTGCGCGCGGGCCGGGACGCCCAGGCGCTCGGCGAGCTCCTCCGTGGCGGCGCGCGGGCGGGTGTCGGTGGTCTCGCTGGAGAACGGCCAGTTCGCGTCCACGTCGGTGAGGGTCCGCACGGCAGCAGGATGCGCGACGGAGACCTGTTTTCGCTCCTCGCCCTCGAGAACTCCCTGCCTTCGCAGGAGCTGGTAGGCGAGCCGCATCGTCTGCTCGTTGACGCCGTAGGCGGCGGCGAGTTCGCGGCGGGACGGCAGGGCTTGCCCTATGGCCCAGTCGCCGTGGGCGATGCGGGCGCGGATGTCGTCGGCGATGCGCCGGTAGCGCGCGACTGGCATCCGAACCCATCCCGTTGATCAAGAACGATCATGACGTGGGTTCGCAAGCTATGAAGCTGCGTGATGGCTGGATATATCCAGCTGCTACGGCAGCACCGGCGTATGCCGGGAGCAACTGAAGAGTTGAGTTCCAGTAGGCGGTCAGGTCAACGTGCCGTCCTGCTGGTGGGGCGCCGTCGGTGCTGCTGTACCCCCTCGAGCAGTCTCTGGCGGCGCCCCGTACCCAAGGCACATGCCATCTATCCACCCGAACGGGTGACCTATTGCCCGTGGCTGATGACGATGCCGATCGTTGACCATAGAGCCGGGCCGGACTCCTGCTACTGCCTCCAAGGGTGCACAGGAGTCCGGTCCGGTCCTGTGTGTCTACCCGGTGGAGGAGATGTGCGTGCTGCCTTCACGGGAAGTGGCGGGAACCGACTGGGTGCCCAGGTGGGAAACAAGTGGGAAACGAAGTGCCCAACCAGAGCCCAACCAGGACTGACTAGAACTAACCGCCAAACACAAAAATGCAGGTCAGAGCCCAGTAAGGGAGACCTGCCGCAGGTGATGGATCTGGGTAAACAGGTACCTACAACATCATGTGCATGTTGAGCGGCACGTCCTTGCCGCCCGCCGCCTTCTTGATGTCGGCCTTGAACCGCTTCATCGCGGGCGTCGACGACTCGAACGGCGCGAAGGACAGCAGCACGTGGATCCCGTCGAGCGCCTGCTTCGTCGCGCTCTTGGCGAGCAGCCCCGGGTCGTAGTCCGTCGGATCGGTGAGCACGCCCTGGAAGCCGGTGCGCTTGACGGCGGTGAACAGCCCGATGTTGTACGGGGTCTGCATGACGGAGACGACGACGTCCGGGGCCTTGCCGCCGTCGCTGCGCAGCAGCTCCTTCGTGTACGCCGACCAGTCGCTGGGCACCGACGTGGCGGGCACGGACGCCTTGGCGTAGGTCACCTTGAAGCCCGCCGAGGCGAACGACTGCTGGTAGGTGCGGATGGCGAAGGTGCCCGCGTCGTTGTCGTTGGCGAGGATCGCGACGGTCTTGCCCGCGGCGCCGCCGGTGACGTTCTTGAGCCCCTCCGGCCAGGTCTGCGAGATCGTGCCGCCGGGCATCGGGACCATGCAGCCGCCGAAGCCGTAGATGTAGGTCGGCCCGCAGAACGACGGCAGGGTGCCCCAGCCGAACGTCGGCACCTTCTGCTTCTGCAGGAAGTCGGCGCCGGAGAACGTCACCGAACTCATCGGCGCGATCGCGAACACCTTGTCCTGCTGGACGAGTTTGCGGGCCGCTGCCAGGTTCTTCGCGGGGTCCTGGCCGTCGTCCTCCGCGCCCAGGTAGTCGATCGTGCGGCCGTTGATCCCGCCCTCGGTGTTGGCGCGGTCGAAGCGGGCCCGCGCGCCCAGGTCGGTGTCCTTCTTGCTGTAGCCGCTCGCCGTCGTCATGGAGACGATGCCGCCGACCTTGATCGAGTCGGCGGTCACGCCGCGTGCCGAACTCCCTTTGGACTCGGGTGAGTTGCTGTTCGCGGTCGAGTTGCAGGCGGTGGCGAGCAGCAGTGCCGCCACGGTGGCGGTGATGGCGCGGATCGGTCGCGACACGGTCGGGCCCCCTCCGTCGAAGTGAGGGTGATTCTGTGTCCGACCTGATGAACCGTCAATAACTGACGCGTCGGTAATTGATGAACCGTCAGAAACCGGTGGGGGCAGGCCTCAGCCCCGGTACAGCGCGTCCACCTCCGCCGAGTACACCGTCTCGATGGCCTTCCGCTTCAGCTTCAGGGACGGCGTGAGCAGCCCGTGCTCCTCGGTGAACTGATGGGCCAGGATCCGGAACGTCCGGATCGACTCCGCCTGCGAGACCAGGGTGTTCGCGGCGACCACGGCCCTCCGCACCTCCATCTCCAGATCCGGGTCGCGCACCAGGTCCGCCGGGGTCATCAGCTGCTTGCCGCGCATCCCGAGCCAGTGCTCGACGGCCTCCGAGTCGAGCGTGACGAGCGCCGCGATGTACGGGCGGTCGTTGCCGACGACGATGCACTGCGCGACGAGCGGATGGTCGCGGACCCGCTCCTCCAGTTGCTGCGGCGAGACGCTCTTGCCGCCGGAGGTCACCAGGATCTCCTTCTTGCGGCCGGTGATCGTCAGGTACCCGTCCTCGTCGAGCGAGCCCAGGTCGCCGGTGGCGAGCCAGCCGTCGTGCAGGGAGGCGTCGGTGGCCTTGGGGTCGTTGAGGTAGCCCTGGAAGATGTTCCCGCCGTAGAGCCAGATCTCGCCGTCGTCCGCGATGTGGATCGTGGTGCCGGGGATCGCCTTGCCGACCGTGCCGTAGCGGGTCTGCTCCGGCGGGTTGGCGGCCGCCGCGGCCGTCGACTCGGTCAGCCCGTAGCCCTCGTAGATCGCCACGCCCGCGCCCGCGAAGAACAGGCCGAGCCGCCGGTCCATGCCCGAGCCGCCGGACATCGCCTGCCGGACCTTGCCGCCCATCGCCTCGCGCACCTTGGAGTACACGAGCTTGTCGAAGAGCGAGTGCTGCATGCGCAGCGCGGCGGACGGGCCCGGTCCGGTGCCGAACGCCTTGGCCTCCTGTGCGTCCGCGTACTTCACGGCGCACTCCACGGCCTTGTCGAAGGGGCCGGACTTGCCGTCCTTCTCGGCCTTGCGGCGGGCCGCGTTGAAGACCTTCTCGAAGATGTACGGCACGGCGAGGATGAACGTCGGCCGGAACGCCTGGAGGTCGGGCAGCAGCGCCGCCGCGTTCAGCTGCGGCTGGTGGGCCAGCTTCACGCCGCCGCGGACCGCCGCCACCTGCACCATCCGCCCGAAGACGTGGGCCAGCGGCAGGAAGAGCAGGGTGGAGGCGACGTTGTCGCGCTTGGAGGCGAAGACCGGCTCCCAGCGCGCCACCATCGTGTCCGCCTCGAACATGAAGTTCGCGTGCGAGATCACACAGCCCTTGGGGCGGCCCGTCGTGCCGGACGTGTAGATGATCGTCGCGATCGAGTCGGGGGTGACGGCCCGCCGGTGCCGGTGCACCGTCTCGTCGTCGATGTGGGTGCCGGACGCGGTGACCTCGTCGACCGCGCCGCCGTCCAGCTGCCACAGGCGGCGCAGGTGGGGGAGCCGGCCGATGACCGTGGCGATGGTCATCGCATGGTCCTCGTGCTCCACGACGGCGGCCGTCACCTGGGCGTCGTAGAGCATCCAGAAGACCTGCTCGGCCGACGAGGTGGGATAGATCGGGACGACCTGGGCGCCCACGGTCCACAGCGCGAAGTCGAACAGCGTCCACTCGTAGCGGGTGCGGGACATGATGGCGACCCGGTCGCCGAACCGGATGCCCTGGGCGAGCAGGCCCTTGGCCAGGTCGAGGACCTGGTCACGGAACTCCTCGGACGTGACGTCCCGCCACGTGCCCTGTTCGTCCTTGCGGCCGAGGGCGATGTGGGCCGGGTCGTCGAGGGCATGGTCGAACACGGCGTCGGCCAGGCCGCCCACCGGCGGCGCCGACGCGAGAGGGGGGTTGGTGAACTCGCGCAAAGTTGCTCCTTGTGGCGCTCCGCACAGCGTCGGTGACGGTACCCGACCGCGCGCCCCGGCGGGAGGGGGTGCAACTCACCGGGGGCGCGCGGAATATGCACAGGTCAGCCGTTTAAATGCGGCCACAAGGGAAGCGGCGGGACAGAATACTGACGGTTCAGTAAGTTTCGGTTCCGTAATCTCCCGGCGCTCTTCACCGTTCGGCTTCCGTCTCCACCGAATCCCTACGGAGAGGTCACTGCCGAGCCCCGACCACCTTTTTGGGCGGAGTGGTCGGTTCCACTACGGCCGCCTTGGGGGACCGTACCAGGGCGAGGACCAGGAATCCTGCGACGAGCGCCACACAACCGGCGAGCACCGAGGCCGAGTTGAGCCCCTGGGCGAAGGCCGCGTGCAGCGTGTGCTCCGGCACCCGCCCGCGCAGCCCGTCCGCCCCGCCGCCCGCGAGGGCGTGCGCGGCCCCGCTCGGCAGCGTGTCCTGCATCCGCGAGATCAGCACGGTGCCGAAGACGGCGATGCCCAGCGCGTACCCGAGCTGGCGGAACGTGTTGAGCGAACCGCCCGCCATGCCCGCCCGCTCCGGCTCCACCGTGGCGAGCGCGGCGCCCGCGATGCCGGGGGAGACGAACCCCACCCCCACACCGGTCAGCAACAGGCCCGGCACCAGCGCCGACCACGTCGACCCCGCGTCGAGCACCGCCTGGCAGCACAGCCCGGCCCCGATGAGCACGAGCCCGCCGCCCACCGTGATCCGGGCCGGCACCCCGTGCAGCAGCTTGCCGCCCGCGATCGCCACCACCATCGACGCCCCGGACAGGGACAGGAACACCAGGCCGCCCTCGACCGGGCTCATGCCGAGCAGCGTCTGCAGCCACAGCGAGGTGTACGGCAGCACGCCGAACGCGGCGGCGTTGAACGCGAACGCGCCCACCATCACGCCCACGAACGCGGGCCGCCGCAGCAGTCCCAGATCCAGCATCGGATGCGCGGACCGCCGCTCCACGCCCACGAAGCAGGCCAGCGCCAGCACGGCGGCGCCGAGCGCGGCCAGGGCGCCCCGCTCGCCCCACCTCTGCTCGCCCGCGCGAATGACGCCGTACGTGGCGAACCCGGCGAACAGGGCGAACGTCGCCGTCCCCGCCCAGTCGATCCGCCGCCCCTTCGGGCCGCGCGACTCCGGTACGTACCGCAGCGTCAGCCACACCGCCACCACGCTCACCGGCAGATTGACCCAGAAGATCCACCGCCAGCCCGGCCCCTCGGTCAGCAGCCCGCCGAGCACCGGACCGATCGCCGCGGCGCCGCCGCTCACGGCGCCGAACACGCCGAGCGCCACCGACCGCTGCCGTCCCTGGTACGTGGCGCCGATGATCGGCAGCGTCGTCGCGAACATCGCCGCCGCGCCCACGCCCTGCACCACTCGCGCCGCGACCAGCATCGTGGGCCCGGTCGCCAGTCCGCACACCGCCGAGGCGAGCGCGAACACGACCACGCCGATCGTCTGTATCCGGCGCCGCCCCAGGATGTCGGCGGCGGCCCCGGTGCCGAGCAGCAGCGCGGCGAGCGCCAGCGCGTAGCCGTCCATCACCCACTGCAGATCGCTGAGCGAGGCGTCCATCGCCCCCGCCATGTCGGGCAGCGCGACGACCGCGATGGTCACGTCCAGCAGCAGTATGAACGTCCCCAGGCAGACCGCGGTCAAGGTCCCCCATGTACGCATCGTGAAAACCGGCCTTTCTCGTCGGGTACGGCCTGTCGTTCCGTACGATGAGCCGGACCCGGCCGATCGGCGTCATCAGCGGCGACGGATCGACGGAATCCGACAGACGAGAGGGCCTGGCGATGGAATCCACCCCGTTCGACGCGGTGGAGCTGAGCATCCTCCACGCCCTGGAGATCGACGGGCGGGCGCCCTTCAGCCGGATCGCCGAGGTCATCGGCGTCTCCGACCAGACCGTGGCCCGCCGCTACCGCAGACTCGTCGCGGAGGGCGGCCTGCGGGTCGTCGGACTGAAGGACACCCAGCTCCTCGGACGCGAGAACTGGATGCTGCGGCTGCGCTGCGCGCCCGACGGCGCGGAGACCATCGCGGCGGCGCTCGCCCGCCGCCCGGACACCGCGTGGATCGGGCTGACGTCCGGCGGCACCGAAGTGGTCTGCGCGACCGTGCCGCGCACCGCGGGCGACCACGAGGACCTGCTCCTGGGCAAGCTGCCGCGCACCCCGCACATCGTCGAGATCCGCGCCTTCCAGATGCTCCACCGGTTCTACGGCGGGCCGGAGGGCTGGCTGCACAAGTACGGGCCGCTGACCCCGGACCAGATCGCCGCCCTGCGCCCGCGGCACGGACCGGCCGGACCGGCGGTCGTCACCGCGGACGACGCCCCGCTCCTCGCCGTCCTCAAGCGCGACGGCCGCGCCACCCACCCCGAACTCCAGCGGGCCACGGGCCGCTCCGAGTCGGCGGTCAAACGACGGCTGGCCGCGCTGCTCGCCTCGGGCGCGCTCTACATCGACATCGAGTACGACACCTCGCGGGTCGGCTTCGGCGTCGCCGCGGTCCTGTGGATCACGGCGTCACCCCGCCGGCTCGACGCGGTCGGCCGCGCCCTCGCCGACCACGAGGAGATCGCCTACGCCGCCGCGACCGCAGGACCGTCCAACATCGTGGCCATGGCGATCGCCCGCGACACGGCGGGCCTGTACGCGTACGTCTCCGGGAAGCTGGGACACCTGGAAGGCGTCGAGCACGTGGAGACCGCGCCCTTCATGCGCCGGGTGAAGCAGCTGACGTACCGGCCGCCGGCCCGCTGAGGGCGGGGCTCAGCGCAGCCGGTCGCCGCCCGCCAGGATCGACTGGGCGAGGGCCCGCGCCGGCCCGCCCTCCGCCCGGCCCGTGGCCCCCCGCAGCACGAAGTCGACCTCGCCCAGCTCCGGCAGGCCCACCCGCTCGGGCACCCGGACCAGACCGGGCGGCAGCAGCCCCCGCGAGTGGGCCATCACGCCCAGACCCGCCCGGGCCGCCGCGATCAGCCCGTTCAGCGACCCGCTCGTACAGGCGATGCGCCACGCCCGCCCGTGCCGTTCGAGCGCCTCGAGCGCCAGCGCCCGCGAGATCCCCGGCGGGGGATAGACGATCAGCGGCACCGGCCGCTCCGGATCGATCCGCAGCCGCTCCGAGCCGATCCACACCAGCCGGTCGTGCCACACCGATTCACCGCGCGGATCCTCGGGACGCCGCTTGGCCAGCACCAGGTCGAGCTTGCCCGCGTCCAGCTGCTCGTGCAGCGTCCCGGACAGCTCGACGGTCAGTTCCAGGTCCACTTCGGGGTGTTCGACCCGGAACGACTCCAGGATCTCCGGCAGCCGGGTCAGCACGAAGTCCTCCGACGCCCCGAACCGCAGCCGCCCCCGCAGCCGGGTCCCCGTGAAGAACGCGGTCGCCTGCTCGTGCACCGCCAGCATCCGGCGCGCGAACCCGAGCATCGCCTCCCCGTCCTCCGTCAGCTCCACGGAGTGGGTGTCCCGGGTGAACAGCGTGCGCCCGGTCGCCTCCTCCAGGCGCCGCACGTGCTGGCTCACCGTCGACTGCCGCAGGCCGAGCCGCCGCGCGGCCTGCGTGAAGCTCAGCGTCTGCGCCACGGCGAGGAACGTCCTCAACTGCCCGGGGTCGTACATGGGCCCGACCCTACCCCCGGTCATCACGGAACACGATCACAGTCAGAACGGTATGCCGGATTCCCGATCACGGTGATCAGGAGGACGATGGAGAGGGCACGACCTGAACGACAGCACCGAAGATCGCACAGCACACGCAGCACATGCAGCACGCACAGCACGTCACAGCACGCCACAGAACAAGGAACCAATGAAACGCCTGAGCTGGCCGTCCTGGATGCCGATCGACCCGTACATCCTGGCGTTGATCGGGACAGTCGGTGTCGCCGCGCTCCTGCCGGCCCGCGGCGCCGCCGCCGACGTCGCCTCCGGGGCCTCGACCGCCGCCGTCGCCTTCCTCTTCTTCCTGTACGGCGCCCGCCTGTCCACCCGGGAGGCCATGGACGGAGTGCGCCACTGGCGGCTCCACGTCACGGTCCTCGTCTGCACCTTCGTCCTGTTCCCCCTGCTCGGCCTGGCGGCCCGCGGCCTCGTGCCCGTGCTGCTGCCGCAGAACCTCTACGAGGGCCTGCTCTTCCTGACCCTCGTGCCGTCCACCATCCAGTCGTCGATCGCGTTCACCTCGATCGCCCGCGGCAACGTCCCGGCGGCGATCTGCGCGGGCTCCTTCTCCTCGCTCGCCGGCATCGTGCTGACCCCGCTGCTCGCGGCGGCCCTGCTCGGCAACAGCGGCGGCGGTTTCAACACCGACTCGGTCGTCAAGATCGTGCTGCAGCTGCTCGTGCCGTTCGTGGCGGGCCAGTTGCTGCGCCGCTGGGTCGGTGGGTTCATCGCCCGGCACAAGAAGATCCTCGGGTACGTGGACCGCGGCTCGATCCTGCTCGTCGTCTACGCGGCGTTCAGCGAGGGCATGGTGCAGGGCATCTGGCACCAGGTCAGCGCCGTCCGCCTCGCGGGCCTGCTGGTCGTCGAGGCCGTGCTGCTCGCCGTGATGCTGCTGGCCACCTGGTACGGGGCCAAGGCCCTCGGGTTCGGCCGCGCGGACCGCGTCGCGATCCAGTTCGCCGGGTCGAAGAAGTCCCTGGCCTCCGGACTCCCCATGGCGAGCGTCCTGTTCGGCGCCCACGCCTCGCTCGCCGTGCTGCCGCTGATGCTCTTCCACCAGATGCAGCTGATGGTGTGCGCGGTCATCGCCAAGCGCCGCGCCAACGACCCCGAGGTGGCGCCGGAGCCGCTGCTCACCCCGGCCGCGCCAGTCGAAGGGACACGAACCGCGGCCGGTACAGCGACACGTTCCGGCTGATGTGCGCCTGCGCGGTGGCGGCCGTCGCGTCCAGCCAGTTGACGTCGTAGGACAGCACGAGCCGGCCGTCGCCGCCGAGCTCCGGATGCACCTGCGGGTTGTACGCGGCGGTGTCCTGCCCGGCGGCGCCGTCCCGCGGCAGCGGTGGCGTGAACGCCTTCGCGGGTCCGTGCCAGGGCCCGCTCGGCGAGCATGCCCAGTAGCTCGTCACGGACGTCAGACCGGAGGCCCCCGCCGCCATCGTGAACAGCACGTACGTCCCCGCGTCCCGCACCACGCTGAACGCGCTGCCCACCCCGCGCCGCTGCCCGTCGCCGAGCACCGGGGCAGGCCGCGCCCCGGCCCGCCACCGCTTCCCGTCCCAGTACTCCCACGCCCCCGGATCGCCGAGCCGCCCGTCCGGCACCCGGGCGACGTAGGCCCGGTGGACCGGGCGCTGCCCGTCGTCCCCGCCGAAGACGTAGGTCCGCCCGTCGCCGCCCGTGACGGCGGTCGTCCCGAACAGGACGCGCCGCGCCGGGTCCCCGACCTGCCGCTGGTCGAGCACCTGCCTGATGCCCTCCAGCCGGAGGTCCGGCAGCGACAGGGTGGCCACCTCGGTCGACGTGGGCACCCCGTAGATGTACGGGCCGCCGCCCGCCGTCCGCGTCCACAGCAGGACGCGCACGACCTGCTCGGCGGACCCGGGGGAGCGCGCCTCGACCCGCGCGGCGACCGGCCACCGCCACTCGCCGACCCCGGTGTCGGGGAAGAGGGGAGCGGCGACGGTCCGCTCCGGTTCTCCCGAGCGGTCCGCCACCACGGCCGAGTTGCGGACGAAGGGGGCGCTGCCGTCCCGCCAGGAGTGGGGCTGCCCGACCGGGTTGGGCGGCGGGTGCACGGCCCCCAGATAGGTGTCGGAGAACAGCCAGAGCACGCGCCCGTCCGGCAGCCGCACGGAGTGCGTCCCGTCGCCGCCGGTCCAGTCGTCGGTCCGGGTGCCGTCGTCGCCGTAGCGGGCGAAGGAGTCGGTGCGGGCGGTGTCCGGGGCCCAGGAGGAGACGGTGCGGGCGGAACACGGACGATCGCCCTCCCGGTCCGGGAGGGCGATCACCACGACGGCGACGCAGCCGAGGGCGAGCAGCAGCCCGATCAGCGGCGTGACCGGCCTCCGCCGGCCCGCGGCCGCCTCCGCACGCTCACGTCCCGTCACGCGACGCGACGCTAACTCCTCCCGTGCACACGGTCCATGGGCAGCCACAGCACATCGGCGTCGCCGGAGGTGACCCGGACGTCGTCGATCGCTCCGGTGAAGAACGCCCGGCTGTCCATCCGCTGCCCGACGTGCACCCCGAACGGCGAGTTCCGGCTCACGGAACCCGGCACGTCCGCCGCGCTGCCGACCGCGGCGCCGTCCACGGACATCGTCAACGCGCCGCCGCCGCGCCGCAGTTCGAGGTGGTGCCAGGCCCCGTCGTTGTACGCGGCGGTGCTCCGCACGGACACCGTCCGCGGTGCGGCCGAGCCGTCCCGCGCGGTGATGAGCCCGGTGATCCGGTTCGACGCGGGTTCACCCCTGAGCCAGACCTGCGGCTGCGTCGTGCCGATCCCGCCCATCCACAGCAACGGCTGCTCGCCGGTCGTGGCGGTGTACCTGAACCACAGCGACGCCGTGAAGTCCCTTGTCCCCAGGGCGAGTTCCTTGCGGTAGGGCAGCCGGACCGCGTCGTCGACGCCGTCGAAGGCCAGTGCCCGGCCGAACCGCCCGTCCGTCGCCGCGGCCCCGCCGAGCACGGCCGCCCCCCGCGCGCCGGGCGCCCGGTCGTCCGTCGTCGGGTCGGGCCCGCGCCGCTCCTTCAGCCAGTCGAGCGTGAACCGGGCGAACCGGATCTCGTCCCGGGCGTCCACGGCCCCGCCCTCGTACATCAGGCCCACGTACTCCGGGTCGGCCTGCACCAGGTCCGAGTAGCCGGACCAGTCCGTCGTCACGACGGTGCCCCGGTCGAAGCTCTCCCAGGTGCGCCCGCCGTCGTACGAGGAGCGGATCGTCATGGTGCGCCGCCGGTCGGGGTCGCCGGGGCAGGCGAGCAGCAGGCGCTTGCCGCCCTTGCCGACCGGCAGCACCGACGCCTGCACCTGCGGCGCGTACAGGTCGGGGATCGCCGCGAACGGGCCGGCGAACGACTCCCCGCCGTCGCGACTCACGGCGTCCGTGCGGTGGCCGAGGTCGGTGCCGTCCTGTTCCCGGCCGCTGACGTAGATCGTGCCGTCCGGCCGTTCCGCGAGCGTCATCTCGGACGGCTTCTGGCGGAAGGTGCCGTCGTCGGCGATCGGCCACGAGTCCTTCGCGCCGACCCGCCAGTTGTCGCCGCCGTCGTCGCTGATCATCAGGGCGGCGTGGTTCGCGGTGACCCGACTGCCGTTCCAGGTCTCGGCGTTGACGCTGAACACGAGGCGGCCCCGGTGGCGTCCCTTGGTGAGCTGGATGCCGTGCACGGGGCCGGTCGCGTACCAGGAGTTGAAGTCGGCGGGCAGCAGCTGGTCGCTGAGGTCCCGCGGCGCCGACCAGCTGCGGCCGTCGTCGTCGCTGTACTGGAGGTGCGGCGTCCGGTCGCACGGCACCGGGCAGTTGCCACCGCCGGGCACGCCCGTGTTGTACGTCTCCGCGAGCACGATGCGGCCGGTCCTGCGGTCCACGATCGGCGCGGGGTTGCCGTGCGTGTCGCCCGCGCCCTCGTTGACGACCTGGAGCGGTGACCAGGTGCGGCCGCCGTCCTCGGAGCGTTTGACGACGATGTCGATGTCACCGGCGTCCGAGCAGTCGTTCGTCCGGCCCTCGGCGAAGGCCAGGAGCGTGCCCCTGACCGTCTTCACGACGGCGGGGATGCGATAGCAGGCGTACCCGGGATCCTGGGACGCCTTGAACAACACCTGCTGGTCAAAAGGGGTTTGTGTGTCCGGCCCGGCCGCCCCCACGGCGGCCGGGGCGGGGAGCGCCGCGGCGACGGCCAGCGCCACCAGCAGCGATCTCAGACGGACTCGGAAGGATCTTCGGTGCATGGCGCGGCCCACCCTTCAGGTCATCCGGACAACCGGACATCCCACGTCCAACGTATGCGCCACAGACGCTACTTGGGACGCTCGCCACCCCACAAGGACCGTGCACGAACCCCGTCACGGGATCAGGACCACCTTGCCGAGATTGGCCCGCCGCTCGATCACCGCGTGCGCGTCCGCCGCGTCCTCCAGGGCGAACTCGCCGTGCACACGCGGTTTCAGAGCACCGGTCAGGAACAGCTCCCACAGCTCCCGGCGCCACGCCTCGTACGTCTGCGGCTGCTCCCGCGCGATCAGTGCCATCTGGAACCCGATCACCGATCTGGCGCCCACCAGCAGGTCGTACGCCGACACGGTCCCGCCGCCCGAGCTGTACGCCACGAGCCGGCCGTGCGGTGCGAGCGCCGCCATCGCGGGCGTCAGGAGGTCGCCGCCGACCGCGTCCAGGACGTAGTCCACCGGCTCGCCCCAGGACTCCTCGTCGTACGTCACCACGGAGTCGGCCCCGAGAGCGCGCACGAAGTCCGCCTTGCGGCGGTCGGAGACCGCGGCCGTCACCCGGGAGGCCCCCTGCAACCTGGCGAGTTGCAGCGCGAGTTGGCCCACCCCGCTGGCCGCCGCCGTGACGAGCGCGCTCTCTCCGGGCCCGGGCCGCGCCGCCCGCAGCGCCCCGTGCGCGACCAGTCCGCTGCGCACCAGGGCCACCGCGTCCACCGCGCTCGCGCCGTCCGGCACGGGCGAGGCCATCGTGACGTGCAGCAGGACGTGGTCGGCGTAACCGTGGCCGAGGACGAGACCGGTCACCCGGTCGCCCACCGCGAATCCCGTCACGCCCGCGCCGAGGGCGACGACCTCCCCGGCGACCTCGCCGCCGAGCGGGATCGGGTCCCGGGCCTCGCGCACCTTGCGGACGACGGGCAGGGTGACGCCGATCGCCTCGGCGCGCACGAGGAGTTCACCCGGGCCCGGCTCGGGCACCGCGACCTCCTCCGTGAAGAACACCTCGGGTCCGCCGCCACGGGTGTACCGGACACGACGCATGGTCGTCATCACCGCCTTCGGGCGCGGGTGGGCGGCACCCACCTGGCGCGCCGGGAATCGTTGGAGGTCCCAACGGTAGGGATATATCGTTGGGGAGTCCAATGAAATACGGTTACGCTGCTCCCATGACCGCAGCGACTCCACCGTCCCCCGCCGCACCGAGCGCCATCCGGGACCTGCCCAGCTGGCTCCTCGGCCGGGCCGCCGCCCGCGGCCGCGCCCTCGTCGCCGACGCCCTCGCCGAGCAGGGCCTGAAGATGTGGCACCACGTGGTCCTGTGCGCGGTGTCCGACCTGGAGCCGGTCGCCCAGGCCGACCTCGTGCGGAGCGTCCGGCTCGACCCCAAGGACATGGTCGGCGTCCTCAACGACCTGCAGGAGGCGGGCCTGGTCGAGCGCTCGCCCGACCCCGGGGACCGGCGCAAGAACGCGGTCACCATCACCGAGGCCGGCCGCACGCTCGTCGGGACCTGCGCCGCGGCGGCCCGCGCCGCCAACGACGAGCTCCTCGCCGCGCTCTCGGCGGCCGAGCGGGAGCTGTTCACCGACCTGCTCAGGCGCGTCGCCGGTGTCGCCGCCGGCTCGGCCCAGGACGGCTGAGGCGGCGCCGATGTGGGGCGGCTGTGCGCGCCATGTGCCGTACTCCCGTTCCTCGCAGGTCACTTGGTGTTCGCCTCGACCCCCTCAGCTGGACGGTGCAAGCGGAAGGGCCGATTCGAAAGAGGTGACGTGACGTGCCGGACGCCCGCTGGGACGCGGTACGCAAAGGGATGCGACGCAGGCGGAGGCTGCTCGCCCAGGCGCTCAGGCCGCCCGTGCCCCGCGCGGAGACACTGCCCGCGATCCCCGCACAGCCCGGCCCCCGCGACGAGGGCCCGCCCCTCGAACCGGCCCCGCGCCTCGTCCCCGACCCGGTCTTCCTGCTCTCCTCGGTGCGCTCCGGCTCCACGCTGCTGCGCGTCCTGCTCAACAGCCACCCCGAGGTCAGGGCCCCGCACGAAATGCACCTGCGCACCCTGCACGTCCGCCTCGACCGCGACTTCTCGTACCAGGCGATGCGCGAACTCGGCCTGGACCGGGAGGAATTGGAGCACATGCTGTGGGACAGGGTGCTGCACCACGCGCGATGTCGCGGCGACGGCGACGGCTACGGCGGTCCTCCGGTCGTGGTCGACAAGACCCCGGCCAACACCCTCATGTGGCCCCGGCTGCACCGCGCCTGGCCCCAGGCCCGCTACATCTTCCTGCTGCGCCACCCGGCGGCCGTCGTCGAGTCCCTGACCGCCCGCCGCACCGACCCCGACGTCGCGGAGATCCACCACGAAGTCCTGGGCTACGCCGAGGAGTTGGAGCGGGCGATGGCCGCGCTGACCGGCGTCACGGTCAGGTACGAGGACCTGACGGCGTCCCCGGAGCGGGAGACCCGCCGCATCTGCGCCCACCTGGGCATCGACTGGACCCCCGCGATGCTCGACTACGGCGCGGGCGACCACGGCACGTTCCGCCCGCACATCGGCGACTGGAGCGAGACGATCCGCTCCGGCCGCATCCAGCCGGCCCGCGCCCCGAAGGACACGACGGCCCTCCCTCCCCGCCTCCGGGAACTGGCCGCGAGCTGGGGCTATCGGTAGCGCAGAGGCGGCGGAAGCCGGTGGGAGGCGGTGGAAAGCGGCGGAAGGACGGGGTCCGGCCGACGCAGGGGGCGCTCCCCGCCAGGCCGGAACCCCGCCCCGTGCCGCGGCGGAACCGGTCAGTCCTGCGTGGCCGCGGCCCGCAGGGCGATCCGGTGCTCGCCCGCGTACACGTTCATGTTGGCGCCGCGCAGGAAGCCGACCAGCGTGAGGCCGGTCTCCGCCGCCAGGTCGACGGCGAGCGAGGACGGCGCGGAGACCGCGGCGAGCACCGGGATGCCCGCCATGACGGCCTTCTGCGCGAGCTCGAACGAGGCGCGTCCGGAGACCAGCAGCACCGACCGGGACAGCGGCAGACCGCCGCTCTGCAGGGCCCGCCCGACCAGCTTGTCGACCGCGTTGTGCCGCCCGACGTCCTCCCTTATGTCGACGAGGTGACCTTCCTCGTCGAAGAGCGCCGCGGCGTGCAGGCCCCCGGTCCGGTCGAACACGCGCTGGGCCTCTCGCAGCCGGTCGGGGAGCGAGGCGAGCAGCTCGGGCTCGAGCCGGACCGGGGGAGTGTCGGCGATCGGGAACCGGGCCGTGGTGCGCACCGCGTCGAGGCTGGCCTTGCCGCACAGCCCGCACGACGAGGTCGTGTACACGTTGCGCTCCAGGGTGATGTCGGGCAGCACGATCCCGGGGGTCGTCCGCACGTCCACCACGTTGTACGTGTTCGAGCCGTCCTGGGTGGCGCCGGCGCAGTACACGATGTTCTGCAGGTCCGCCGCGCCGCCGAGCACGCCCTCGCTGACCAGGAAGCCCGCCGCGAGCGCGAAGTCGTCGCCCGGGGTGCGCATGGTGATCGCCAGCGGCTTGCCGTTCAGCCGGATCTCCAGGGGTTCCTCGGCGACGAGCGTGTCCGGCCGCTCGGAGACGCGCTCGCCCCTGATCCGGATCACCTTGCGCCGCTCAGTGACTCGTCCCATGTCGTGATCAGTCCCGGTTCTGTCCGTGCCGTCGGCCGAAGCGGCCCTTGGTGCCGAGCTGGCCCGGCCTTCTCATTGTCCTGCACACGGAGTGTGCGGCCGTGGCTCCCCGTTCTACCGATGGAATATTGTCTACAGTATGGACGTGGGGCCGACAAGCCCTCGCGCACCGGCCGGCCGCCCCCGTGCGCCGGCCCTATGTGCCGGCCCTTGCGTCGGCGCCGCGCAGCGGCCTCTTGCATACGGTCGACGGATTCTGTATTGAGTGGTGTCCGGGCCCTTCCCAACTCCTCCGCGGCTGCCTACCGTTCGGGATCATGAAACCCCCCGTCGCGCCAACCGGCTGGAGCCGCTGGCTCGTTCCCCCAGCCGCCCTCTCGGTCCACCTCTCCATCGGCCAGGCCTACGCCTGGAGCGTCTTCAAGCCGCCGCTCGAATCGGCCCTGGGCCTCAGCGGGACGCAGAGCGCCCTGCCGTTCCAGCTCGGCATCGTCATGCTCGGCCTGTCCGCCGCGTTCGGCGGCACCCTCGTCGAGCGCAACGGCCCGCGCTGGGCGATGACCGTCGCCCTCGTCTGCTTCTCGTCCGGCTTCCTGCTCTCCGCGCTCGGCGCCGCCACGGAGCAGTACTGGCTCATCGTGCTCGGCTACGGCTTCGTCGGGGGCATCGGCCTGGGCATCGGCTACATCTCGCCGGTCTCCACCCTGATCAAGTGGTTCCCCGACCGGCCCGGCATGGCCACGGGCATCGCCATCATGGGCTTCGGCGGCGGCGCCCTGATCGCGTCGCCGTGGAGCGCGCAGATGCTGGACTCGTTCGGCACGGACAGTGACGGCATCGCCCTCGCGTTCCTGGTGCACGGCCTGGCCTACGCGGTGTTCATGACGCTGGGGGTCCTGCTCGTCCGGGTGCCGCGGCAGGAAGTGCGGGCGCAGTCGCCGGACCCGGCGAGCGCCGCTCCCGCGGGTCCGCAGGTGTCGGCGAAACAGGCCATCCGTACCCCGCAGTTCTGGTGCCTGTGGGTCGTCCTGTGCATGAACGTGACGGCGGGCATCGGCATCCTGGAGAAGGCCGCGCCCATGATCACGGACTTCTTCGCCGACACCAGCACCCCGGTGTCCGCCTCCGCCGCGGCCGGTTTCGTCGCGCTGCTCTCCGCCGCGAACATGGCGGGCCGCATCGGCTGGTCCTCCACCTCGGACCTGATCGGCCGCAAGAACGTCTACCGCCTCTACCTCGGCGTCGGCGCGCTGATGTACCTCCTCATATCCCTCTACGGAGACGCGTCGAAGCCCCTCTTCGTCGTGTGCGCGCTGGTGATCCTCTCCTTCTACGGCGGCGGTTTCGCGACGGTCCCCGCCTACTTGAAGGACCTCTTCGGCACCTATCAGGTGGGCGCCATCCACGGCCGGCTGCTCACCGCCTGGTCGACCGCCGGCGTCCTCGGCCCGCTCATCGTCAACCGGGTCGCCGACAGCCAGGAGGAAGCGGGCAAACACGGCTCGTCCCTCTACGGCCTGTCGCTCACGATCATGATCGGCCTGCTGGTCGTCGGCTTCGTCGCCAACGAACTGGTCCGCCCCGTCCACGCCCGCCACCACGTCCCCGCCCCCAGGGAGTCCACCGATGACGCAGCCCACGCCCGTGACCGCCAGCAGCCCGCCTAGGCGCCGCGGCCTCATCGCCGTCGCCTGGTTGTGGGTGGGCGCACCCCTCGCCTACGGACTGTACGAACTGGTGCAAAAGGCGACACAGCTGTTTACCAGGTGATCGGTTGGAAGTCTCCAACCAAGGGGCGGCATTCCTGTCGCTTTACGTCACGCCGTACTCGTGAGTCGCTGACCAGACTGGAGGATCCGCAGCTCGTGAGGGTGCACACGGCCCGCGAGCCAGGCAAACGAGGGGACCCCCATGACCGGTTCGCGCATCGTCGGCATCGGCCACTATCAGCCTGCCGGGATCCTCACCAACGAGGACCTGGCGGGCATGGTCGACACCAGCGACGAGTGGATCCGCTCCCGCGTCGGCATCCGCACCCGGCACGTGGCGGGTCCCGACGAGCCGGTCGACGAACTCGCCGCGCACGCCGCCGCCAAGGCGCTGGCGGCGGCCGGGCTGACGGCCGACGCCATCGACCTGGTCGTCGTCGCCACCTCCACGGCGGTGGACCGCTCGCCGAACACCGCGGCCCGCGTCGCCCACCGCCTCGGCGTCCCGTCGCCCGCGGCCCTCGACCTGAACGTCGTGTGCGCGGGCTTCACGCACGCCCTCGCCACCGCCGACCACACCCTGCGCGCGGGCGCCGCCACCCGCGCCCTGGTCGTCGGCGCCGACAAGATGTCCGCCGTCACCGACTGGACGGACCGCTCCACCTGCGTGCTGACCGGCGACGGCGCGGGCGCCGTCGTGGTCGAACCGGTCCCCGGCGACGAGGCGCCCGGCATCGGCCCCGTCCTGTGGGGCTCGGTCCCCGAGATGGGCAACGCCGTGCGGATCGAGGGCGAGCCCGCCCGCTTCGCGCAGGAGGGACAGTCCGTCTACCGCTGGGCGACCCGGCAGCTGCCGCCGCTGGCCCGGGCGGCCTGCGAGAAGGCGGGCCTCGACCCGGCCGACCTCGCCGCGGTCGTGCTGCACCAGGCCAACCTGCGGATCATCGAGCCGCTCGCCGAGAAGATCGGCGCCGTGAACGCGGTGGTCGCCAAGGACGTCGTCGAGTCCGGCAACACCTCGGCCGCGAGCGTGCCCATGGCGCTGTCCAAACTGGTCGAGCGCGGCGAGATCGAGAGCGGGGAGCCCGCGCTGCTCTTCGGTTTCGGCGGAAACCTTTCGTACGCGGGTCAGGTCGTGCGCATCCCGTGACCTGGGCGGTCGCCGGAATGTGACGAGCCCAACTCGCCCTGGCTGTGGTGATTGTGCTCGGTAAACTGTATTCCAAAGACAATCCAGTGTTCCGATGCCGGATACTGGAGGGGATCCGGCCGACCCGGATCCGGATACGGCTTGCCGGATGCTCCGAAGCCCAGGAGGGGGACCGCGATGTTGTCCACAGGACTGCCGCAGGGGGCGGTGCCCAAGCTCGAGCGCCCCGGACCGCTGCGCGAGCGGGTCTACGAGGCGCTGCTCGAACTGATCACGACGCGTGCCCTCCAGCCCGGCCAGCACCTGGTGGAGAGCGAGCTCGCCGGTCACCTCGGGGTCTCGCGCCAGCCGGTGCGCGAGGCGCTGCAGCGGCTGAACACCGAGGGCTGGGTGGATCTGCGCCCCGCGCAGGGCGCGTTCGTGCACGAGCCGACGGAGGAGGAGGCGGACCAACTCCTCACCGTCCGTACGCTGTTGGAGGCGGAGGCAGCCCGGCTCGCCGCGGCCAACGCGGGCAAGACCGGCATCGCGGCCCTCGAGGAGCTCTGCGCGCGGGGCGAACAAGCGGTGACCGACGGCGACGTCGAGCTGGTCGTCGCGACGAACGCCGAGTTCCACGCCAAGGTCATGGAACTCGCGGGCAACGTGGTCCTGGCCGAACTCGCGGGCCAGGTCGACCGCCGGGTCCGCTGGTACTACCAGCCGGTGGCCCGCCAGCGCGGCAAGCAGTCCTGGATCGAGCACCGCGAACTCATCGCGGCGATCTCGGCCCGCGACGAGGCCCAGGCCACGGCGGTCATGCGCGCCCACACGGAACACACCCGAGAGACCTACCACCACCGCGACCGCACAACACCCTGACCGCGCGAGGGCAGCGGCTCTGCCGCTCTTCCGGGACCGCGGCCCGGCTCGCCCAGGGTCTCCGCCACGATCTCCGGGGCCACCGGACGGACCACCCGTGGGCGCAGGGCTCCGTCACGATCCCGGCGACCGGCGAACGGACCACCCAGGAGCGCGGGGCCCCGCCGCGATTTCGGGGGCCGGCGGACGGACCACCCAGGGGCGCGGGGAACTGCGCGACCAGCCCCCACGAACCCGCACCCGGCAACGCACCACAGACCCCCGCCCCCTCACCCGCCGAACGCCGCCGCATGCGCGACAGCCCACTCCGAGAAGGTCCGGGGCCCCCGCCCCGTGACCTTCTCCACGGTGTCCCGCACGGGAGACTCGTCCAACGTCCCGTCCACGTAGAACCGGAAGAACGCCTTCACGTAAGCCTCCGGCATCCGCGCCGAGAAGTCCGCCCAGGCCTCCTCGTCCGTCAGCCCCTCGAACCGCAACGACCTCCCGATCGCCTCGCCGAGCATCCGCACCCGCTCCCCGACCGTCAACGCCTCCGGCCCACTCAGCGCGAGCGCCTCCCCGTCGTACCGCCCCGACTCCGCGAGCAGCACCCGCGCCGCGACCTCCCCGATGTCGTACGGGTCGAGCACCGCGGCCCGGACGTCGGGGAACGCGGCCCGCACCACGTCGCCCTTCCTCAACTGGTCCGTCCACTCAAGTGCGTTGGACATGAAGGCACACGGCCGCAGGAAGGTCCACGCGAGCCCGCTGTCCCGGACCGCGGCCTCCGCCTCCATCATGTAGCGGGTGACCGCGTTGGACTCCTCGCCGCCCGGCACCGAGCTGCTCGACAGCAGGACGGCCCGCTCCACGCCCGCCGCCCGCGCGTCGGCGAGTATCTGCCGCTGCCCCGTGTAGCCGGGCAGCAGGAACAGGGCCGTCACGCCGGTGAGCGCCGGACGCACCGTCTCGGGCCGTTCGAGGTCGCCCGCCGCGGCCTCGGCACCCGGCGGCAGTCCGTCCGCCGTACCGGAGCGGCTGAGCGCCCGCACCGGCGCCCCGGCCGCGGTCACGGCGCGCACGACCTGCGCGCCCACGTTCCCCGTGGCACCCGTCACCAGAATCATGTGAGCTCCCCTGTGGTGGCTTCGGCCGTGTCGGCCGCGCACGGTGACCAGCGTGCCTCGGCGGCCAGCATGACCACCAACGCGACCACCATGACCAGGAGTTGGGCCAGCGCCGACACCCGCACACCGAGCAGCGCGGTGGCCAGTATCACCGGCACGGCCACCGCCCGGTACCCCAGCGGGAAGAGCCGCATCGCCGCCCGGAACGCCACGTCGCCCGCCAGGAACAGCGCCACGCCGCCCGCGAGCGCCAGCGCGGGACCGGTGTGCAGGTGGTCGCCCATGTGACCGAGGGCCTTCTTGATCCCGGCGGCCAGGAACGCGACGCCGAGCAGCATCGGCAGGAACGCGTAGTAGTACGCGGTCATGGCCAGCCGCCAGCGGTCCGCGGGCGGTGTCGCCGCGAACGTCCGCTCGGCGCCGCCCTCGTCCCGGACGAAGTACGTCCACCACAGGGCGCCCGCCAGGGTCAGCGCGAGGAAGACGCCCGTGAACACGCTCGCGGTGAAGGGCAGTTCGCCGATGCCGACGCCGATCGCGATGACGGACTCGCCGAACGACACGATGAGCAGCAGCCCGTGCCGCTCCACGAAGTGCCCGGGATGCAACTCGCCCATCTGGGCACGGAGTTCGGCGGCGGGCCGGTCGCCGCGCCGGGACGGCCCGTACTCCGCCAGCCGGGGCGTCACCACCTGGAGGGCGATCGCCAGCGCCCACAGGGCGTCCGAGGCCAGTCCGGTGGCCAGGCCCGCCCCGGTCACCGCGAGCGCGGCGAGGGCGTTCGGCACCGCGTACCAGATGACGTCGCGGCCGTGGCTGCGTGTGTAGAGCACGCTGTGCACGACGACGACCAGCAGGAAGCCGAGCCCGAAGACCACGCCCGCGTTCGAGTCGGGGTCGAAGACGTGCGGGATGGACAGCGCGCAGACCAGGAACGCCGCCATGCCGAGCAGCATCAGCAGCCGGCGCGACGGGCGGTCGGGCGGCACCTGGTTGGTGAGGTACGCGTACGCGCTGTACATCCAGTAGAGGATCATGAAGATGAGCACGGCCCGGCCCGCGGTGGTCCAGGACAGGTCGTGCGCGATGAGCACGGTCAGCTGGGTCAGCGTGTAGACGAAGACCAGGTCGAAGAAGAGCTCCAGCGTGGTGACCCGCTGGGCGACTGCTTCGCCCGGCAGGTCCTTCGGTCGTGGTGGTGCCGTCGGTCGTGGTGGTGCCGTCTCCGGCGTCATCCCCAATTCCCCCTGTGACATGGCGCGTTGTGACCGCCGACAGCCTACGGCGTGACGGCCCGGGGGCGCCGGGGGACGGCCGGGGGAGCGTCTTTGTCCTGTGACTGGAGAAAGTCATGGGTAATTCCTGCGCAACTTCTTCCCAGTCCCGGCAGGCGCTGCTACGTTCCCCATCGAAAGCAAGACGGCGCAATAGTGACGGCGCCGGAACGACCGCAGGTGACCGACGGGGCCCGATGAGGCGGGGAGGGGCACGTGAGACGCATGACGGCTCGACCCGCGAACGCGCACCAGGCGCGCTTGCTGCGACTGCTGCGCGACGGAGGGCCCAACTCCCGCGCCCAGCTGGGAGACCAGATCGATCTGTCGCGGTCCAAGCTGGCGGTCGAGGTGGACCGCCTGCTGGAGACCGGACTCGTGGTCGCCGACGGACTCGCCGCCTCGCGCGGCGGCCGCCGCTCCCACAACATCCGGCTCGCGCCCGAACTCCGGTTCCTCGGCGTCGACATCGGCGCGACCTCGGTCGACGTCGCCGTCACCAACGCGGAACTCGAAGTGCTCGGGCACATCACCCAGCCCATGGACGTGCGCGAGGGCCCGGTCGCGGTCTTTGAGCAAGTCCTCGCCATGGCCGCCAAGTTGAAGGCTTCCGGCCTCGCCGAAGGGTTCGACGGAGCGGGGATCGGCGTCCCCGGCCCCGTCCGCTTCCCCGAAGGCGTACCGGTCGCCCCGCCGATCATGCCCGGCTGGGACGGCTTCCCGGTCCGCGAGGCGCTCAGCCAGGACCTCGGCTGCCCGGTCATGGTCGACAACGACGTGAACCTGATGGCGATGGGGGAGCAGCACGCCGGCGTCGCACGCCAGGCGCGCGACTTCCTCTGCGTCAAGATCGGCACCGGCATCGGCTGCGGCATCGTCGTCGGCGGCGAGGTCTACCGCGGCACGACCGGCTCCGCGGGCGACATCGGCCACATCCAGGTCGAACCGGACGGCCGGCAGTGCGCCTGCGGCAACCGGGGCTGCCTGGAGGCCTACTTCAGCGGCGCGGCACTCGCCCGCGACGCCGAGGAGGCCGCCCGCGACGGACGCTCACCGGAACTCGCCACCCGGCTGGAGGCGGCCGGCAAGCTCAGCGCCGCCGACGTCGCCGTGGCCGCGGCCACCGGTGACGGCACGTCCCTCGACCTGATCCGCGACGGCGGCAACCGCACGGGCCAGGTCATCGCGTCCCTCGTCAGCTTCTTCAACCCCGGCCTCGTCGTCATCGGCGGCGGTGTCACCGGCCTCGGCCACACGCTCCTGGCCGCCCTGCGCACCCAGGTCTACCGCCAGTCGCTGCCCCTCGCGACCGGCAACCTCCCCATCGTCCTGGGCGAGTTGGGCCCCACCGCCGGAGTCATCGGTGGCGCCCGCCTGATCAGCGACCACTTGTTCTCACCCGCGTAGCACGCCCGCGCGTCCCGCGCGTCCCGCACACCAGGCACCACGCACAGCGCTCAGCCCTGCCCTGCCCTGATCCGCCTCCGTCCTGACCTGCCCCTGCTCCGTCCTGATCCGCTTCACCCTGCTCCGAAACTGCTCTGCATCTGCTCTGAACTGCCCTGAACCCGGCCCGCACCCGTTGCTAGGGGACCCGCCATGGCATCTTCGGCACCATCGGACTCTTCACCACCTTCGGACTCGTCGCTGCCATCGGCGGCGGAACCACCGCTGCTCACCATGTCCGGCATCACCAAGGCGTTCCCCGGCGTGCGCGCCCTCGACGGCGTGGACCTCGACGTCCTGGCGGGCGAGGTGCACTGTCTGCTCGGCCAGAACGGTGCGGGCAAGTCCACCCTCATCAAGGTCCTCGCGGGCGCCCACCAGCCCGACGACGGCACCATCACCTGGCGCGGACAGCGGGTCACCCTGCGCTCGCCGATCGCCGCGATGCGCCTCGGCATCGCCACCATCTACCAGGAACTCGACCTGGTGGAGCACCTGTCGGTGGCCGAGAACGTCTTCCTCGGCCACGAGCCGACCACGGCGGGCTTCGTCGTACGGGGCAGGGACGCGAAGACGGCGACCGCCGCGCTCCTGGAGCGGCTCGGGCACGGCGAGATCGACCCGGCCACGCTGGTCGGCGAGCTCTCCGCGGCCGGACAGCAGATCGTCTCGATGGCTCGCGCCCTCTCCCACGACGTACGCCTGATCGTCATGGACGAGCCGTCCGCCGCGCTCGACCCCGACGAGGTCGACAACCTCTTCCGGATCGTCGCGAACCTCACCGCCGACGGCGTCGCCGTCGTCTACATCTCCCACCGCCTGGAGGAGATCCGCCGCATCGGCGACCGCGTCACCGTCCTCAAGGACGGCCGGGCGGTGGCCGGCGGCCTCCCGGCGAAGGACACCCCGACGCGTGACGTCGTCGCGCTGATGACCGGCCGCAACGTCGAGTACGTCTTCCCGGAACGCCCGTCCGGCAGGCCGTCGGCGGAACCCGTCCTGCGCGTCCAGAACCTGTCCCGCGAGGGCGAGTTCGAGCCACTGGACCTGGAGGTGCGCCCCGGCGAGATCGTCGGCCTCGCCGGTCTGGTCGGCTCGGGCCGCTCCGAGATCCTGGAGACGATCTACGGCGCCCGCAAGCCGACGACCGGCCAAGTAGCAGTGGAGGGGCAGGCGTTGCGTCCGGGCAGCGTCCGCTCCGCGGTCCGCGCGGGCCTCGGCCTGGCCCCCGAGGAGCGCAAGGCGCAGGCCCTCCTGATGCTGGAGTCGGTCACCCGCAACGTCTCCGTCTCCTCCATGTCCCGCTTCTCGTACGGGGGTTGGCTGAACCGGTCGGCCGAACGGGAGGCGGCGCGGCAGGCAACCCGCGATCTCTCGCTGCGCCCTGACAACCCGTCCGCGCCCGTGCGCACCCTCTCCGGCGGCAACCAGCAGAAGGCGGTCCTCGCGCGCTGGCTGCTGCGCGGCTGCAAGGTGCTGCTCCTGGACGAGCCGACCCGTGGCGTCGACGTCGGCGCGCGGGCCGAGCTCTACGCGGTCATCCGCCGCCTCGCCGACGAGGGCCTCGCCGTTCTCCTGGTCTCCAGCGAGGTCCCGGAGGTGCTCGGTCTGGCCGACCGGGTCCTGGTCCTGCGGGAGGGCGTCGTCGTGCACGAAGCCCCTGCCGGGGAGTTGGACGAGCACCGGGTCCTGGACCTGGTGATGGAAGGCGCCCCGACGTGATCCCCTCCGATCGAGCCACGTCGAGCATCGTTTGGGACCACCGGCCGGTGGGGGCCGCTCGCGCAGTTCCCCGCGCCCCTGATGCATGCGGCTTCGCCGCAGCCCCATGGGGGCGCACGGAGTGCGCCCTTCAGGGGCGCGGGGAACTGCGCGACCAGCCACGACGCACCCGCACCCGCGCTCGACAGCACCCGCCACGGCGAGTGGCCCCGCACCCGCCACGGCGAGTGGCCCCGCACCCGCCACGGCGAGTGGCCCCGCACCCGCCACGGCGAGTGGCCCCGCCCCCGTCGCACACAGCCCACAGAACCCATCGCCCAGAAGGGACCCCGGCGCCATGACGCAGCCCGCCTCACCCGCCCGCCCGGCGGAGCCCAAGAGCGCGCCGGCCCAGCGCCCCAGCGCACTCCGCACCCTCCGCGTCGACGTCCGCACGCTCTCGCTGCTCGGCGTCCTCGCCGTCCTGGTCGTCATCGGCGGCATCACCCAGCCCGACTCCTTCCTGGACACGGACAACCTCCAACTCGTCCTCACCCAGGCGAGCGTCATCGGTGTCGTCACCGTCGGCATGACCTTCGTGATCATCTCCGGCGGCATCGACCTCTCCGTAGGGGCCATCGTCGCGCTGGCCAGCGTCTGGGCGACCACGGTCGCCACCCAGGAGTACGGCTTCGCGGGCATCCTGTTCACCGCGATCCTCGTCGGCCTCGCGTGCGGCCTGGTGAACGGCCTCCTCATCGCCTACGGCGGCGTGGTCCCCTTCATCGCCACCCTCGCGATGCTCGCGTCGGGCCGCGGCCTCGCCCTCCAGATCACCGACGGCAACACACAGATGGTCACCGTCGACAGCGTCCTCAAGCTCGGCGAACGGGACTCGTACCTGCTCGGCATCCCGCCGCTCGTCCTCGTCTTCGCCGCGGTCACGGTGCTCGGCTGGCTCGTCCTGAACCGCACCACGTTCGGCCGCCGCTCGGTCGCCGTCGGCGGCAACGCGGAGGCGGCCCGGCTCGCCGGCATCGACGTGCGCCGCCAGCGGCTGTACCTGTACCTGCTCTCCGGCCTGTGCTGCGGCATCGCGGCCTTCCTGCTGATCGTGCTCTCCGGCTCCGGCCAGAACACCAACGGCAACCTGTACGAGCTCGACGCCATCGCCGCCGCGATCATCGGCGGCACCCTCCTGACCGGAGGTCGCGGCACCGTCGTCGGCTCCGTGCTCGGCGTCCTGATCTTCATCACGATCCAGAACATCTTCGCGCTGAACAACCTGGAGACCGCGACACAGCAGATCGCCAAGGGCGCGATCATCGTCGCGGCGGTCCTGGTCCAGCGACGTACGGCCAACACCACCTCGTAAGTTCGGGAAGGGACGACGCCATGCCAGAGTCGACAAGCGTGTCGAGCCGCAGAAGCCTCCTGTTCGGCGCGGCCGCCGCCGTCACCACGGGCGGCCTGCTCACGGCCTGCACCAGCAACGAGCCCAGCGACAAGGGCAACGACAGCAGCAAGGCCGCCGACCAGCCGGTCGCGGACGACAAGAAGGGCAAGCAGGTCACCATCGGCTTCGCCGGTCCGCAGGCCGACCACGGCTGGCTCAACGCCATCAACGACAACGCCAAGGAACGGGCGAAGAAGTACGCCGACGTCACCCTGGAGGCGACCGAGGGGTCGAACGACACGGCCGCGCAGATCGGCCAGGTCGAGACCCTCATCAACAAGAAGGTCGACGTCCTCGTCATCCTGCCCGCCGACGGCAAGGCCCTGACCCAGGTCGGCCTGAAGGCGATGCGGGCCGGCATCCCCGTCGTGAACCTCGACCGGATCTTCAACACCCCGCAGGCGTACCGCTGCTGGATCGGCGGCGACAACTACGGCATGGGCCTGTCCGCCGGCAACTACATCGGCGAGAAGCTCAAGGACAAGAAGAACGCGAAGGTCATCGAGCTCGCCGGCATCGACAACCTCGAACTCACCCAGCAGCGCACCAAGGGCTTCGACGACGCGCTCAAGAACTTCCCCAACATCAAGAAGGTGGCCCGGCAGGCCGCCGACTTCACCGTCGAGTCGGGCCAGGCGAAGATGTCGCAGCTCCTCCAGGCGCAGAAGAGCTTCGACGCGCTGTGGAACCACGACGACGACCAGGGCGTCGGCGCCCTGCGCGCCATCAAGCAGGCCGGCCGCGACGACTTCCTGATGGTCGGCGGCGCGGGCGCGCTCTCCGCCATGCAGGCCATCGAGGCGGGCAACAGCGTCCTGAAGGCCACGGTCCTCTACCCGCCGACCATGGCCGCCTCCGCCATCGACCTGGCCCGCGCCCTCGGCCAGGGCAAGGGGATCAGCGGCATGGCCGAGTTCGAGATCCCCGCGCACGTGACGCTGTACTCGGCCGTCGTCGACAAGGACAACGTCGACCAGTACATGCCGACCGGCTTCAAGTGATGCACGCCGTCGGCACGGCGCACGAGGCGAACACGGCGTGGACGAGGAGGACTTCCGCATGGCAGGCAGCAGCACCGGCACGACGGCTCGGGAACCGGGCGAAGGAAACGATCCGGAGGCCAAGCCCGTCCTGGGGGTGGGCATGGTCGGCTACGCCTTCATGGGCGCGGCCCACTCCCAGGGCTGGCGCACCGCGGGCCGGGTCTTCGACCTGCCGCTGACCCCCCGGCTCGCCGCGGTCTGCGGCCGCGACGGGCAGGCCGTGCGCGCCGCGGCCGACAAGCTCGGCTGGGCGGCCGCGGAGACGGACTGGCGCGCGCTGATCGCCCGTGACGACGTCGACCTCGTCGACATCTGCACCCCGGGCGACAGCCACGCCGAGATCGCCGTCGCCGCCCTGGAGGCCGGCAAGCACGTGCTGTGCGAGAAGCCCCTCGCCAACTCCGTCGAGGAGGCGGAGGCCATGACGGTGGCCGCGCAACTGGCCGCTGAACGAGGCCAGTTGGCGATGACCGGGTTCAACTACCGGCGGGTGCCCGCGATGGCACTGGCCCGCCGGATGGTCGACGAGGGGCGGATCGGCACACTGCGGCACGTGCGGGTCAGCTATCTCCAGGACTGGCTCGTCGACCCGTCGTTCCCGCTGACCTGGCGGCTGCAGAAGCCGTACGCGGGCTCGGGCGCGCTCGGCGACCTGGGCGCGCACGCCGTCGACCTCGCCCAGTTCCTGGTGGGCGAGCCGATCGCGGGCGTCTCGGCGCTCACCGAGACCTTCGTGCGGGAACGTCCGCTGCTCGACGGCGCCTCGTCCGGCCTCTCGGCGGCCGGCGGGGGCGAGACGGGCTTCGGTCAGGTCACCGTCGACGACGCGGCCCTGTTCACCGCGCGCTTCGCCTCCGGAGCGCTGGCCTCCTTCGAGGCGACCCGGTTCGCGACCGGCCGCAAGAACGCACTCAAGGTCGAACTCAACGGTGAGCGCGGCTCGTTGGCGTTCGACCTGGAGCGGCTCAACGAGCTCTTCTTCCACGACCAGACCGAACCCGGCGACAGCGCGGGCTTCCGCCGCATCCTCGTCACCGAGCCCGGCCACCCTTACCTGGAGGCGTGGTGGCCGCCGGGCCACGGCCTCGGCTACGAGCACACCTTCGTGCACCAGGCCCGCGACCTGGTCCACGCCATCGCCGAACACACCACGCCCGCCCCGTCGTTCGCCGACGGCCTCCAGGTGCAGCGCGTCCTCGCGGCGGTCGAGGAGAGCGCGGCGAAGAACTCCGTCTTCACCCCCGTCCCGAGCCCCGTCCCGGCCTGAGGAGGTCTCCACCGTGCCCCGCAACTTCACTCTCTTCACCGGTCAATGGGCGGACCTGCCCCTGGAGGAGGTCTGCCGCCACGCCCGTGACTTCGGCTACGACGGGCTGGAACTCGCCTGCTGGGGCGACCACTTCGAGGTCGACAAGGCCCTCGCGGACCCCTCGTACGTGAAGGGCCGCCACGAGCTGCTCGACAAGTACGGCCTCAAGTGCTGGGCGATCTCGAACCACCTGGTCGGCCAGGCCGTCTGCGACGCCATCATCGACGAGCGCCACGAGGCGATCCTGCCGGCCCGGATCTGGGGCGACGGCGAGGCCGAAGGGGTGCGGCAGCGGGCCGCCGCCGAGATCGCCGACACCGCCCGCGCGGCCGCCGCCTTCGGCGTCGACACCGTCATCGGGTTCACCGGATCGTCGATCTGGCACCTGGTCGCGATGTTCCCGCCCGCCCCGGAGTCCATGATCGAGCGCGGCTACGAGGACTTCGCGACGCGCTGGAACCCGATCCTCGACGTCTTCGACGCCGAGGGCGTCCGCTTCGCGCACGAGGTCCACCCGAGCGAGATCGCGTACGACTACTGGACGACGCACAAGGCCCTGGCGGCCGTCGACCACCGCCCGGCCTTCGGCCTGAACTTCGACCCGTCGCACTTCGTGTGGCAGGACCTGGACCCCGTGGGCTTCCTGTGGGACTTCAGGGACCGCATCTACCACGTCGACTGCAAGGAGGCCAGGCGCCGCCTCGACGGCCGCAACGGCCGCCTCGGCTCCCACCTCCCGTGGGGCGATCCGCGGCGCGGCTGGGACTTCGTCTCGGCCGGTCACGGCGACGTGCCCTGGGAGGACGTCTTCCGCATGCTCCGCTCGATCGAGTACACGGGACCGGTCTCGGTGGAGTGGGAGGACGCGGGCATGGACCGCCTGCAGGGCGCCCCCGAGGCGCTGAAGAGCCTCAAGGCGTTCGACTTCGAGCCGCCGACCGCGTCGTTCGACGCCGCGTTCAACAGCTGAACCGTCCGGCGTGAGGCCGGGGGCAGGGAGCCGGACGAGGGTGCCGGCTCCCGGTCCGGCCTGCCCGGACGCTGCTTTGTCCTGCGATGGGAAAAAGCTCAACTAGTAGTGACGCAAGGGGTGTTCGCTCCGGACAAACGCGGCTAACGTCCCTGAAGTGTTCAGGACACACACGTCTCCGGGGTGACGGCGCACCCCGGCGCCCGCACCGCACGTCTTCGCACCCGTTCCGTACGGCCCACCCCGTTCCCGGAGGGACTTCGTGCACAGAACCAGACTCAGAAGCACCCGAGCCGCCAGACGTCCGAGAGTCCGCACCGCTCTCGCCCTGTTCACCGGCGCACTGCTCGCCGTGGGCACCCCGACGGCCGTGGCCGGCGCGGACGAGCCCGCGGACAGCGCCCCCAAGGCCGCCGCCGAAGGGCAGTTCCAGCAGGTGCCGCTCGCCAAGGGCGAGCCCGAGATGGGCGAGCCGATGTCGCTCGCCGTCCTGCCGGACCGCAGCGTCCTGCACACCGCACGCGACGGCACACTGCGCCTCACCGACCAGGGCGGCGTCACCAAGGTCGCCGGCAAGATCCCCGTCTACAACCACGACGAGGAAGGCCTCCAGGGCGTCGGCATCGACCCGGACTTCAAGAACAACCGGGCGATCTACCTGTACTACGCCCCGCCGCTCGACACCCCGGCCGGTGACGCGCCGGAGAACGGCTCCGCCGAGGACTTCAAGAAGTTCGACGGCGTCAACCGCCTCTCCCGCTTCGTCCTCAACGGCAACGGCACGCTGGACATGGCCAGCGAGAAGAAGGTCATCGACGTCGCGGCGTCCCGCGGCATCTGCTGCCACGTCGGCGGCGACATCGACTTCGACGCGCAGGGCAACCTGTACCTGTCGACCGGCGACGACAGCAATCCCTTCGCCTCCGACGGGTTCACCCCGATCGACGAGCGGGCCGACCGCAACCCGGCGTTCGACGCCCGCCGCTCGGCCGGCAACACCAACGACCTGCGCGGCAAGATCCTCCGCATCAAGGTCGCCGCGGACGGCTCGTACACCGTCCCCGACGGCAACCTCTTCGCCCCGGGCACCGAGAAGACCCGCCCCGAGATCTACGCGATGGGCTTCCGCAACCCGTTCCGGATGAGCGTCGACGACAAGACCGGCACCGTCTACGTCGGTGACTACGGCCCCGACGCCGGCGCCGCCGACCCGAAGCGCGGTCCGGCGGGCCAGGTCGAGTTCGCCAAGGTGACCAAGGCCGCCAACTTCGGCTGGCCGTTCTGCACGGGCAACAACGACGCCTACGTCGACTACGACTTCGCCACCAAGGAGTCCGGCGAGAAGTTCGACTGCGCCGCGCCCAAGAACACCTCGCCGCACAACACGGGCCTGGTCGACCTGCCGCCCGCGCAGGCCGCCTGGATCCCCTACGACGACGGTTCCGTGCCCGAGTTCGGCACCGGCTCCGAGTCCCCGATGGGCGGCCCGGTCTACCACTACGACCCGAACCTCGACTCCAAGGTGAAGTTCCCCGAGGAGTACGACGGCGACTTCTTCGCCGGCGAGTTCGGCCGCCGCTGGATCAAGCGGATCGAGCAGAACGCGGACGGCACGGTCGCGAAGATCAACGACTTCCCGTGGACCGGCACCCAGATCATGGACATGGAGTTCGGCCCCGACGGCGCCCTCTACGTCCTCGACTACGGCGTCTCCTGGTTCCAGGGCGACGAGAACTCCGCGCTCTACCGCATCGAGAACGCCGAGGACGGCTTCTCGCCGATCGCCGAGGTCAAGGCGAACAAGACCTCGGGCGCGGCCGGCATGAAGGTCACCTTCACCGGCTCCGCCAAGGACGCCGACTCCCCGGACCTCACCTACAGCTGGGACTTCGGCGACGGCACCAAGGGCGAGGGCCTGACCCCCACCCACCAGTACAAGAAGGTCGGCACCTACACCGCGACCTTCACCGCCAAGGACCCCGAGGGCAACACCGGCAACGCCAGCACCCGCATCGTGGTCGGCAACACCGAGCCCACCGTGAAGATCGAGCTCCCGGGCAACGGCGCGCTGGCCGCCTTCGGTCAGCCCGTCCCCTTCAAGGTGACCGTCACCGACCCCGAGGAGACGGTCGACTGCTCCAAGGTCAAGGTCGCCTACAGCCTGGGCCACGACTCCCACGCCCACGAGCTGACCAGCGAGATGGGCTGCGAAGGCACCCTGAAGCCGCCCGCCGGTGACGGCGGCCACGACCCCAACGCCAACATCTACGGCGTCGTCGGCGCCAGCTACACCGATGGCGGGGCCAACGGCCAGGAGGCCCTGACCGGCACCGCACGCGCCGTCGTCCAGCCGCTGCACCGCCAGGCCGAGCACTTCTCCACCCAGTCGGGCATCCAGACGTACGACAAGACCGGTGCCAACGGCGGCAAGACCGTCGGCGACATCAACGACGGCGACTGGATCTCCTTCACGCCCTACCGGCTCGCCGGACAGAAGAAGGTGACCGTACGCGCCTCCTCCGGCGGCGCGGGCGGCTACGTCGAGGTCCGCACCGGCTCGCCCACCGGACCGCTGCACGGCTCCGCCTACATCCCGCCGACCGGCAGCTGGGAGACCTTCCAGAACGTCGACGTGCCGCTGCGGGCCCTCCCGAACCGCACGACCGACCTCTACCTGGTCTTCAAGGGCGGCGACGGCGCACTGTTCGACGTCGACGACTTCGAGTTCTCCACCCAGCCGTTCACGGGCGGCAAGAAGGTCCTGGTGTTCTCCAAGACCGCCGGGTTCCGGCACGACTCGATCCCCGAGGGCATCGCCGCACTGAAGGAGCTCGGCGCCCCGGCCGGCATCACGGTCGACGCCACCGAGGAGGCGGGCCAGTTCACCACGACGAACCTCGCCAAGTACGACGCGGTCGCCTTCCTGTCGACCACCGGTGACGTCCTCAACGACGCCCAGCAGAAGGCGTTCGAGAACTACGTCGCGAACGGCGGCGGCTACATGGGCATCCACGCCGCCGCCGACACCGAGTACGACTGGAAGTTCTACGGCGGACTCGTCGGCGCCTACTTCGACTCGCACCCGGCCATCCAGAAGGCCACCGTGCGCGTCGAGGACCACGACCACCCGGCCACCGCGCACCTGGACGACGCCTGGGAGCGCACCGACGAGTGGTACAACTACCGCACCAACCCCCGTGAGCAGGCCAAGGTCCTCGCCACCCTCGACGAGACCACGTACCAGGGCGGCACCATGAAGGGCGACCACCCGATCGCCTGGTGCCAGAGCTACGGCGGCGGCCGGTCCTTCTACACCGGGGGCGGCCACACCAAGGAGTCCTACGCGGACCAGGCCTTCCGCACCCACCTGCTCGGCGGCCTGCAGTACGCCACCGGCCAGGTCAAGGCCGACTGCAAGCCCGGCAAGGACTACCGGCCGATCTTCAACGGCAAGACCCTGGAGGGCTGGAAGCAGGCCGGTCCCGGCAAGTTCAACGTCAAGGACGGCACGCTGGAGTCCGAGGGCGGCATGGGCCTGCTCTGGTACCAGGCCAAGGAGCTCAAGTCGTACTCCCTGAAGCTCGACTGGAAGATGCAGGGCGACGACAACTCCGGGATCTTCGTGGGCTTCCCGGTCTCCGACGACCCCTGGTCCGCGGTGAACAAGGGCTACGAGATCCAGATCGACGCGACGGACGCATCGGACCGCACCACCGGCTCGGTCTACTCCTTCAAGTCGGCCAACATCAAGGCCCGTGACCAGGTCCTGCGGCCGCCCGGCCAGTGGAACTCCTACGAGATCAAGGTCCAGGGCGAACGCCTCCAGGTGTTCCTCAACGGAGTCAAGATCAACGACTTCACCAACACGGACCCCGAGCGGAGCCTCAAGGACGGCTACATCGGCCTCCAGAACCACGGCGACGCCGACCAGGTCTCCTTCCGCGACGTCCAGCTGAAGGAACTGCCCACCACGGGCGACTAGAACGGCGGCGGGCGGAGGACGCCGGACCTCCGCCCGCCGTCTCCCGGGCCCCCGGGCCCGGGACCCCGCACGCCCCCCACCGGCGCTGCTCACTCCCGGTTCGCGTACGACAAGGAGGCTGCCCATGTCCGCCGAACCGTCCCTCCCCGCCCCCTCCCCGGCCCCCCGCTTCGGCGTCTGGCTGATCGGCGCACGCGGCTCCGTCGCCACGACGGCCGTCGCCGGCTGCGCCGCCGTCGCCGCCGGACTCCACCCGCCGACCGGCATGGTCACCGAGACCGCCCCCTTCGCCGCATCCGGTCTGCCAACGTTGTCGTCGTTCGTCTTCGGCGGCCACGACACCGTCGACTGCCCGCTGCCCAAGCGCGCCGAACACCTTGCCGCGGGCGGCGTGCTGCCGCACGGCCTGCCCTCGGCCGTGCACGCCGAACTGGCCGCCGCCGACCGGGAGATCAAGCCCGGCGGCCCGCTGCCCGGCCGCGACGACGGACGCACCCAGGACGAACTGATCGACCGGTTCGCCGCCGACATCCGCGCCTTCGTCCGCGCCCACGACCTCGCCGGCGCCGTCGTCGTCAACGTCGCCTCCACCGAGCCCGCCCCCGCCGACGGCACCCTCCCGCCCAGCTCGCTCTACGCGGCCGCCGCCCTGCGCGCCGACTGCCCCTACGTCAACTTCACCCCCTCCACGGGCCTGCACCACCCCGCCCTCGCGGAACCCGCCGCGACCGCCGGCGTCCCGCACGCGGGCCGCGACGGCAAGACCGGCCAGACCCTGCTGCGCTCCGTCCTCGGCCCGATGTTCCTGCAGCGCGCCCTCGCCGTTCGCGCCTGGTCCGGCACCAACCTCCTCGGCGGCGGCGACGGCGCCGCCCTCGCCGACCCGGCCGCGGCCGCCGCCAAGAACGCGGGCAAGGAACGCGTCCTCGCCGACACCCTCGGCGCCGCCCCCCAGGGCGAGGTCCACATCGACGACGTGCCCGCGCTCGGCGACTGGAAGACGGCCTGGGACCACATCGCGTTCGACGGCTTCCTCGGCGCCCGCATGGTCCTCCAGACCACCTGGCAGGGCTGCGACTCGGCGCTCGCCGCCCCCCTCGTCCTCGACCTGGCCCGCCTCCTGCTGCGCGCCCACGCCGTCGGACTGACCGGCCCCCGCCCGGAGCTGGGCTTCTACTTCAAGGACCCGGACAGCGGCGCGTCCTCGGCGCTCGGCGACCAGTTCGCGACCCTGGTGGACTTCGCGGCCCTGCTGCGCGGTGACGCATGAGCGCAGGACAGCTGCGGGCGTGGGCCGAACTCCTGCGCCTGCCCGCCCTGTTCACCGTGCCCGGCGACGCCCTCGCGGGCGCCGCCGCCGTGGGCGCCCGCCCCGGCCGCGGCACCTTCCTCGCCATCGGCTCCTCGCTGTGCCTGTACGAGGCGGGCATGGCGCTCAACGACTGGGCGGACCGCGCCGAGGACGCCGTCGACCGCCCCCACCGCCCCATCCCGTCCGGCCGCGTCCGCCCGGCCGCGGCCCTGGCGGCGGCCGGCGCGACCACCGCGGCGGGCGTGGCCCTCGCCTTCCGGGCGAACCGCACGACGGGCCTCATCGGCACGGCGCTCGCCGCCACGGTCTGGGCGTACGACCTGCGGCTCAAGCACACGGTGGCCGGTCCCGTGGCGATGGGCGCGGCACGGGGCCTCGACCTGCTCATGGGAGCGACGGCCGGCCAGGCCCGCGGTGGGCGGACGGCCCGCACGGCGGACCGGTCGCGCACAGCCCCCGCCGCAGGCGAAGGCACCCGCTTCCACGGACCGAGGCCGCTGCGCGCGGCCGCACCCCACGCCCTCACCCTCGCCGCGCACACGACGGCGGTCACCACGGTCTCCCGCAACGAGACCACCGGAGGCGGCGCGGGCGCGGCCGCCGCCGCGCTGCTCACCACGGCCGCCCTGACCACGGCCCTCCTCAAACCCCCGGCAGGCCGAGGCGCCGCAGCCCCCCTCGGCCTGCCGGGTCCCACGGCGTACGCCGTCACCACGGCCCGCCCCCTCCTGCACGCCACGCTCAACCCGTCCCCGCCCCTGACCCAACGGGCCGTCGGCGCCGGGATCCGGGCGATGATCCCGCTCCAGGCCGCCCTCGCCGCGAAGTCCGGCGCCCCGGGCACCGCGCTGATCACCGCCGCCCTCGCCCCGCTGGCCCGCCGCTTCGCGAAGAAGGTGAGCGTCACATGACCGCGGACCCGCCGCGCGCCACCCCGCGCTGGGGCTACGGCACCAACGGCCTCACCGACCTCCGCCTCGACGACGCCCTCGCCCTCCTCGCCGACCTCGGCTACGACGGCGTCGGCCTCACCCTCGACCACATGCACCTCGACCCGCTGGCCCCGGACCTCGCGGCCCGCACCCGGCAGGTCGCCCGCACCCTGGACCGGCGCGGCCTCACCGCCACCGTCGAGACCGGCGCCCGCTACGTCCTCGACCCGCGCCGCAAACACGGCCCCTCCCTCCTCGACCCCGACCCGGACGCCCGCGCCGCCCGCACCCGGCTGCTGATCCGCGCCGTCCAGGTCGCCGCCGACCTGAACGCCCACGCGGTGCACTGCTTCAGCGGCATCACCCCCGACGGCACCGACGAGGACACCGCCTGGAAGCGCCTCGCCGACGCACTGGGCCCCGTCCTGGACGTGGCGGCCGGCGCCGGAGTCCCGCTGGCCATCGAGCCCGAGCCCGGCCACCTCCTCGCCACGCTCGCCGACTTCCACCGGCTGCGCCGCACCCTCGGCAGCCCCGACGCGCTCGGCCTCACCCTCGACATCGGCCACTGCCAGTGCCTGGAACCCGACCCGCCCGCCGACTGCGTGCGCGCGGCGGCGCCCTGGCTGCGGCACGTCCAGATCGAGGACATGCGCCGCGGAGTCCACGAGCACCTGCCGTTCGGCGACGGCGAGATCGACTTCCCGCCCGTCCTGGACGCGCTCGCCGCCACCGGCTACCAGGGCCTGACCGTCGTCGAGCTGCCCCGCCACTCCCACGCCGGACCCCAACTGGCCGCCGCCTCCCTCCCGTTCCTCCGCGAGGCGGCACGAGCAGCAGCACGAGGAGGCAGCGCATGAACCAGCCCACCAGTCTCACCGCCGTCCGCGCCCACCTCGACTCGGTCCTCTCCGGAGCCGCCCGCGCCTGGCTCGACCAGGCCCTCGCCGAGGCGGCCGCCGCCACCGGGCGCGGCGACGAGAAGAACCCGCCCGTCTGGGAGCTGCGGTTCGCCGAAGCCGGCCGCCGCACCGGCCAGGAGCACGCCGACGCCGCCCGCGTCGTCCTCCTGCACGCCGCCCGCGCCGACACCGCGACCCTCGCCCGCCTGTACGCCGAGGGCACCGCGGCCGAACGCCGCGCCGTCCTGCACGCCCTGCCCCACCTCGTCCCAGGACCCGAAGGGCTCCCGCTCGTCGAGGACGCGCTGCGCACCAACGACACCCGGCTGGTCGCCGCCGCCGTCGGCCCGTACGCGGCCGAGCACCTGCCCGCCCACGCCTGGCGGCACTCCGTCCTGAAGTGCCTGTTCACAGGCGTCCCCGTCGACGCCGTCGCCGAACTGTGGCGACGCGCCCACGGCAACACCGAACTCGCCCGCATGCTCGGCGACTTCGCGCAGGAACGCACCGCCGCCGGCCGGCCCGTCCCCGACGACCTGCAGCGCGTCCTGGCCCTGACCGCCCCCGCGCCCCCCACGGTGAAGGAGTCCTGATGCGCATCTTCGACCCGCACATCCACATGACGTCGCGCACCACCGACGACTACCAGGCCATGTACGCGGCCGGAGTGCGCGCCCTCGTCGAACCCGCCTTCTGGCTGGGCCAGCCCCGCACCTCGCCCGCCTCCTTCTTCGACTACTTCGACGCCCTCCTGGGCTGGGAGCCCTTCCGCGCCGCCCAGTACGGCATCGCCCACCACTGCACGATCGCCCTCAACCCCAAAGAGGCCAACGATCCGCGCTGCACGCCGGTGATCGACGCGCTGCCCCGCTACCTCGTCAAGGACAACGTCGTCGCCGTCGGCGAGATCGGCTACGACTCCATGACCCCCGCCGAGGACACCGCGCTCGCCGCCCAGCTCCAACTGGCCGCCGACCACGAACTGCCCGCCCTCGTGCACACCCCGCACCGCGACAAGCTCGCCGGGCTGCGCCGCACCCTCGACGTGGTCCGCGAGTCCGCGCTGCCCGTGGACCGGGTGCTGATCGACCACCTCAACGAGACCACCGTCAAGGAGGCCAAGGACGCCGGGAGCTGGCTCGGCTTCTCCGTCTATCCGGACACCAAGATGGACGAGGACCGGATGGTCGAGATCCTGCGCGCCTACGGCCCCGAGAAGGTCCTGGTCAACTCCGCCGCCGACTGGGGCAGGAGCGACCCGCTCAAGACCCGCCTGGTCGCCGACGCGATGCTCGCCGGCGGCTTCACCGAGGACGACGTCGACCGCGTCCTGTGGCGCAACCCGGTCGCCTTCTACGGACTCAGCGGCCGCCTCCAACTCGACGTCCCCGCACCGGAGTCCGCCACCCACGAAGGCAACTCCATCCTGCGCGGGGGAGCGTGACCCATGCGCTTCCGGCACCCCGACGGCTCGACCGTCCACCTCGCGTACTGCACGAACGTGCACCCCGCGGAGACCCTCGACGGCGTCCTCGCCCAACTCCGCGACCACTGCGAACCCGTCCGCAAACGCCTCGGCCGCGACCGCCTCGGCATCGGCCTGTGGCTCGCCAAGGACGCCGCCCGCTCCCTGATCACCGACCCCGCGGCCCTGCGCGGCCTGCGCACCGAACTCGACCGGCGCGGCCTGGAGGTCGTCACCCTCAACGGCTTCCCGTACGAGGGCTTCGGCGCCGAAGAGGTCAAGTACCGCGTGTACCAGCCGGACTGGGCCGACCCGGAGCGCCTCGCCCACACCACCGACCTGGCCCGGCTGCTCGCCGCGCTGCTGCCCGCCGATGTCACCGAGGGCACCGTCTCCACGCTCCCGCTGGCCTGGCGCACCGCCTACGACGAGCAGCGCGCCGACGCCGCCCGCGCCGCCCTGGTCACCCTCGCCGAGCGCCTCGACGCGCTGGAGGAACTGACCGGCAACTCCGTCCGCGTCGGCCTGGAGCCCGAACCCGGCTGCACCGTCGAGACGACCGCCGACGCCATCGCCCAGCTCACCGCCGTCGCCCGCCCCGACCGCATCGGCCTCTGCCTCGACACCTGCCACCTCGCCACCTCCTTCGAGGACCCCGCCACCGCGCTCGACGGTCTGGCCGCCGCCCGCATCCCCGTCGTCAAGTCGCAGCTCTCCGCCGCCCTGCACGCCGAACACCCCCGCCTCCCCTCCGTGCGCGAGGCACTCGCCGCCTTCGACGAACCCCGCTTCCTGCACCAGACCCGCACCGTGACCGCCGACGGCCTGCACGGCACCGACGACCTGGGACCCGCCCTGAACGGCGCGGGCCTGCCGGACGGCACGCCCTGGCGCGCCCACTTCCACGTCCCCCTGCACGCCGCCCCCGCGGCCCCCCTCACCTCCACGCTCCCCGTCCTCATGGACACGCTGACCCGCCTCGTCGGCGGACCGCACCCGCTCACCCGGCACCTGGAGGTCGAGACGTACACCTGGCAGGCCCTCCCGCCCGAGCTGCGGCCCCGCGCCCGCACCCAGCTCGCCGACGGCATCGCCGCCGAACTCACCCTCGCCCGCGACCTGTTGACGGACCTCGGACTCAAGGAGCTGCCATGACGGACACCCGCCCCACTCCGCTCCTCGTCCTGGACGTCGTCGGCCTCACCCCGCGCCTCCTGGACCACATGCCGCACCTCAAGTCCCTCGGACAGTCCGGCTCCCGCGCACCCCTGGAGACGGTGCTGCCCGCCGTCACCTGCGCCGCCCAGTCCACGTTCCTGACCGGCACCATGCCGTCCGAGCACGGCATCGTCGGCAACGGCTGGTACTTCCGCGAACTCGGCGACGTCCTCCTGTGGCGCCAGCACAACGGGCTCGTCGCCGGCGACAAGCTCTGGGACGCCGCCCGCCGCGCCCACCCCGGCTACACGGTCGCCAACATCTGCTGGTGGTACGCCATGGGCGCCGACACCGACATCACCATCACCCCCCGTCCCGTCTACTACGCCGACGGCCGCAAGGAACCCGACTGCTACACCCGGCCCCCGGCGCTGCACGACGAACTCACCGAGAAACTCGGCACGTTCCCCCTCTTCCACTTCTGGGGCCCGGGCGCCGACCTGGTGTCCAGCCAGTGGATCATCGACGCCACCCGCCACGTCATGGCGACCCGGCACCCCGACCTGACCCTGTGCTACCTCCCGCACCTCGACTACGACCTGCAACGCTTCGGCCCCGACGACCCCCGCTCCCACCGGGCCGCCACCGAACTCGACCGGGCCCTCGCCCCGCTCCTCGACGACGCCCGCACCGAGGGCCGCACCGTCGTCGCCCTGTCCGAGTACGGCATCACCCGCGCCGACCGGCCCGTCGACATCAACCGCGCGCTGCGCCGGGCCGGGCTCCTGGAGGTGCACACCCAGGACGGCATGGAGTACCTCGACCCGATGTCCTCCCGGGCCTTCGCCGTCGCCGACCACCAGATCGCCCACGTCTACGTGCGCCGCCCCGAGGACCTCGACGCCACCCGCGCAGCCCTCGACGGACTGCCCGGCCTGGAGCAACTCCTCGACGACGAGGGCAAGAAGGCCCACCACCTCGACCACCCGCGCTCCGGCGAGCTCGTCGCCGTCGCGGAACCCGACGCCTGGTTCACGTACTACTACTGGCTCGACGACGCCCGCGCGCCCGACTTCGCTCAGCTCGTCGAGATCCACCGCAAACCCGGCTACGACCCGGTCGAGCTCTTCATGGACCCGCAGGACCCCTACGTCAAGGTCAAGGCCGGGGCCGCGCTCGCCCGCAAGAAGCTCGGCATGCGCTACCGCATGGCGGTCGTGCCCCTCGACCCCTCACCTATTCGCGGCAGCCACGGCCGCCTGCCCATGAGCCAGGACGACGGTCCGCTCATCATCAGCTCCACCCCCCATGCGTTCCCCGGTCGCGTCGCCGCGACCGACGTGAAATCGCTGCTCCTCGGACTGGCCGGCCTCGGCCGGACCCCCTGAGAAGCAGTTACAGAGAGTGAAGCACGCGCCACTGACAATGCGGCCCGCACCGCTCTGATCAGCGGGTTCGGCCACCGCACCGGCACCTCGGCACCCGCCACACCGAAGGGAAACGCACCCGTGACCGACTTCCACGACACCCCCGCCGCCGACGAGGCCCTCAGACACCGTCTGGGCATCGACCGCCGCCGTTTCCTCAGCACCTGCTCGGCCGTCGCCGCCGGGGCGATCGCCGCGCCCGTGTTCGGCGCGGCCCCGTCCTTCGCCCAGTCGCAGGTCGAGAGCGGCGGCGGCCACGGCCACGGCCGGGGCCACGACCTCGTCCCCGCCGACAAGCGCGGCATCATCCTGTACACCGTGCGCGACGCGACCGGCCGCGACCCGCTCTCCACCGACCTGCCCTCCGGCTTCCGCGAGGTGTTCAAGGAGCTGGCCCGCTATGGGTACAAGCAGGTCGAGTTCGCCGGCTACGGCCAGCACGCGAACGCCCCCGGCGGCGCCAACCTCGAATCGGTCCAGGGCGCCAAGCTGCTGCGCTCCTGGCTCGACGCGTACGGGCTGCGCGCCCAGGGCAACCACGGCTTCATCCCGTCGTCGTGGCCGCTCAGCCAGGCCGACCTCGACACGTTCAAGAAGCACCTGGAGATCGCCAACATCCTCGGCATGGACCACATGGGCACCGGCGGCGACCCCACCGGCAGCTCGTACAGGGCGGACTGGGACGTCGCCGCCGACAAGTGGAACGCACTCGGCGAGATCGCCCGCCGCGCGGGCCTCAAGCTCTACACCCACAACCACGACGCGGCGTACGGCTTCCTGCTCGACGGCGGTCCGCTGGACGCGCAGGGCAGGCCCACCCGCAGCTCCGGCATCCGCAAGCTGGAGTACTTCCTCAAGGGCACCGACCCGCGCACCGTGTGGCTGGAGATGGACATCTTCTGGGCGCACGTCGCGCAGTACAAGTTCCACACGTACACCGCGCACGACGGCTCCACGCGGGAGAACGTCTTCGACCCGGCCGCGCTGGTCCGCGCGCACAACAAGCGCTACCCGCTGTTCCACGCCAAGGACGGCACGCGCAACGACACCAACGGCATGGGCTACGACATGGTGCCGTTCGGCGAGGGCGTCATCGACTACACGACGTTCTTCAGCCGCGTCGGCGAGAAGAACTACCACAACCCGATGGTCGAGCAGGACAACGCGCCCAGCGACACCGACCTCGGCCAGTCCCTGAAGTACGCGAAGATCGGCTACAACAACATGGCGGCCCTGCGCAAGAAGCACTGACCGCAGGAAGCACCGACCGCCAGAAGCACTGACCGTCAGAAGCACTGACCCACCGCACGTGAACCGCACATGAGAGGGGCCCGGTCTCCACGACCGGGCCCCTCTCAGCATGTCTGACGCACCGGCCGCACTACGTGGCCGCGGCCGCCTCCCGCCCCGGCTGCCGCAGCAGGAGCGCCACGACCGCCGCCAGCATCGAGATCCCGCCCGCCAGGGCGTACGCCCCGTTGTAGCCCCACGCGGCGACCACCATCGAGCCGAGGCCACCGCCGAACAGGCCGCTGACCAGCTTGCCGCTGTACACCAGGCCGTAGTTGGTGGCGTTGTAGTTCTCGCCGAAGTAGTCCGGGGTCAGCGCCGCGAACATCGGGTAGAACGCGCCGCCGCCGAATCCCGACAGGAACGCGAAGGCGAGGAACAGCCACTCGCTGTGGATCTTGCCCGCCCAGATCACGCCGAACTGGGCGAGGCCCAGCACCACGATCACGAAGACCAGGCTCAGCTTGCGGCCCCAGATGTCGGACAGCCAGCCGACGACACCGCGCCCCACGCCGTTGATGACGGCCATGACGCCCATCGAGGACGCCGCGACCAGCGGCCCGAAGCCCACTTCCTTGGCGAAGTCGACCTGGAAGGAGATGCCGAAGATCGACACCCCGGCGGTGAGCACGAGGCTCAGCCACATCAGGGGCAGCATGCCGGTCCTGATCGCCTCCTTGGGCGTGAACTGGCGCACCGCCGGCGGGTTCTTGGCGAGGCTCGCCGCTCCCTTGCCCGCGCCCGCCCTGGCGATCGGGTCGACCTCGGCGGGCCACCAGTTCTTCGGCGGGTCCTTGAAGAAGAACGCGCACGCCAGCACCACGACCAGGACGTAGGCCCCGATCATGTCGAGCACACGGTGGTAGTTCCCCGTGTCGAAGGCGTAGTTGAAGATGAAGATGAACGGCAGGGATCCGTAGGCGAAGCCGCCGTTGACGAATCCCGTCTTGCCGCCCTTACGTTCCGGGAACCACTTGCCGACCATGTTGATGCAGGTCGAGTAGACGAAGCCGGAGCCCAGGCCGCCGATCACACCGAAACCGAGGATCGCCAGCCAGACGTTGCTCAGATGGGACAGGGCCAGAAATCCGATGAGACACATGAACGAGCCGATGTACATGGCACGCCGGGCCGACAGGATGCCTTTCTCTCGTAGCCAGCCCGCGGGGAACGCGATACCTGCCTGGAAGAAGACCCAGATGCTCAGGATCCAGAAGGTGTTGGACTGCGTCCAGCCGTGTGCGTGGGACAGGGTGTCCTCCGCCGAGCCGTACGCGTATTCGGAGACGCTGATGGCCATCATCGCTATCCACGGCAGGTACACCATGAACTTGCGGGAGTGGCCGAGGATGTCGCGGTCCGTCTCGCCTACGCGATAGACGCGGCCGTGCTCGTCGGTGATCTCTCGGTACTTCGCGCCGGTGGCCGGCGCATTGCTTCCTGCGGCGATGGGCTCCGCCGTCATATCAGGCCATCTCCTCACCGAGCGGTTGCGGGTTGGGTTTGATCGCGCCGGATTTCGGCCTGCCCGGAGGGGACAGGAAGAGAGCGACGATTCCGGCGAAGAACGAGATGCAGCCGGCCAGGATGAACGCACCACTGAGGCCCCAGGCGCCGACGACCAGGGAACCCATGCCCGCGCCGAGTCCGGAGACCAGCTTCGAGCTGTAGACCATTCCGTAGTTGGTCGCGTTGTTGTTCTCGCCGAAGTAGTCAGCGGTCATCGCGGCGAACATCGGGAAGATGGCGCCGCCTCCGAAGCCGGAGATCGCGGAGAAGATCAGGAACAGCGAGAGGATCTTCTGCTCGGCCGACCAGAGGATGCCGAACTGTGCGAGGCCGAGGATCACACAGACCGCGAGGAGGCACTGCTTGCGGCCGTAGAGATCGGACAGCCAGCCGATCACGCCGCGTCCGGTGCCGTTGACCACGGCCTTGAGCGACATGGCGGTGGCCACGATCCCGCCGGCGAAACCGGCGTGCTCACCGATGTCGACCTGGAACGAGATGCCGAAGATGTTCACGCCCGAGGTGCAGGCGAGACAGAACCACATCAGCGCCACCCGGCCGGTGCGCCAGGCCTCCAAAGGGCTGTACTGGTGCACGGCCGGCGGGTTCTTCTCCAGTGCGCGACGCGCGCGCGGGTCCTCCGGCGGGTTCAGCGGGTCGACCGCGGCCGGCCACCAGTTCTTCGGCGGGTCCTTGAAGAAGTACCCGGCCACCGCGACCATGCCGGCCAGGAAGATGCCGACCGAGACCAGGATGACCGCGTAGTTGGACACGTCCATCACGGTCGTGAACAGGAAGACGAAGGGCACCGAGCCGTAGGCGAAACCGCCGTTGACGAAGCCGGTCTTGCCGCCCTTGCGCTCCGGATACCACTTGCCGACCATGTTGACGCAGGTGGCGTACACCATGCCCGCGCCCATGCCGCTGAACATGCCGAACCCGATGAAGGCGAGTACGGGATGCGGTGCGTAGGCCAGGGAGAGATAGCCGCAGAGCGTTCCGAACGCTCCGATGACCATCGCCTGCCGGGCCGGGAGCCGACCGCTCTCCCGCAGCCGACCGGCCGGGAAGGCCACCGCAGCCTGGAAGAACACCCAGGTGGTCAGCATCCAGTAGATGCTTCCCGAGGACCAGTGGTGCGCGTCGTGCAGTGCGTCCTCGGCGGACGCGAACGCATACTCCGCCGAGCTGATGCCCATCATGCCGACCCACGGAAGGATGACCATCCACTTCCGCTTGCGGCCCATGATGTCGATGTCGGATTCACCGACGCGATAGACGCGTCCGTTCCTGTCGGTCAGTTCCCTGTACGGGACTGAACTGGGGAGATCCGTGGTGGTCATGACTGACGTACCCCTTGCGTCGAAAGATCTGGCCAGCGCCCCCTGTCCAAATTGCTTTCGTGTGCGCACGGGTTCCGGGCCCGGCCGGCGCGCACCGCCGGCCGGACCACCCTGAGGTCACCTCATCGACCGCCCCCCAACAGACCGGCCGCACGGGCCCACTTGTACTTCGCGCCCAGCACGGCGACGGGCTTCTCGGTCGTGTACGGGTACGCGACCACACCCCGCTCGAAGAGGTACTGGCACGCCTCCTCGACCTCGACGTCCCCGGCCAGCGAAGCGACCACGGGCTTCTCGATGCCGCGCTCCCTGAACTCCTGGACCACGCGGGCCGTCACCTCCGCGAAGACCATGGGAGGCGTGACGATGGTGTGCCAGTAGCCGAGCACGAGCGAGTGGATGCGCGAATCCTCCAGGCCGAGGCGGATCGTCGCCTCGTACGTCGACGGGGGCTCGCCGCCCGTGATGTCGACGGGGTTGCCCGCGGCCCCGTAGGGCGGGATGAACTTCCGGAAGGCGGCGTCCAGGTCGGCCGGGATCTCCATCAGCTGCAGGCCGTTGTCCGTCACCGCGTCCGAGAGCAGCACGCCGGAGCCGCCCGCACCCGTGATGATCACGACGTTGTCGCCCTGGGGAGTCGGCAGCACGGGCAGTGCCCGCGCGTACTCCAGCATGTCGTTCAGGCCGGGGGCCCGGATGACTCCGGCCTGCTTGAGGATGTCGTCGTACACGGCGTCGTCACCGGCCAGCGCGCCCGTGTGCGACCCGGCGGCCTTGGCACCCGCTGCGGTACGGCCCGCCTTGAGGACGACGACCGGCTTCTTCGGCACCGTCGCGCGCGCGGCCTCCACGAAGGCCCGCCCGTCCTTGAGGTCCTCCAGGTGCATCGCGATGCACTGGGTGTTGGGGTCCTCGCCGAACCAGGTGAGCAGGTCGTCCTCGTCCAGGTCCGACTTGTTGCCGAGCCCGACGATCGCCGAGACGCCCGTCTTCGTCGTCCGCGCGAAGCCCAGGATCGCCATCCCGATGCCGCCGGACTGCGAGGTCAGGGCCACGCCGCCCTTCACGTCGTACGGCGTGCAGAACGTGGCGCACAGGTCCTGCCACGTCGAGTAGTAGCCGTAGATGTTCGGCCCGAGCAGCCGTACCCCGTGCCGCTCGCCGATCGCCACGATCTCGTCCTGGAGGGCCTGTTCACCGGTCTCCGCGAACCCGGAGGGGATCAGCACGGCGTTGGGGATGCGCTTGCGGCCCACCTCGTCCAGGGCCGAGGCCACGAACTTGGCGGGGATCGCGAAGATCGCCACATCCACCTCACCGGGCACGTCCGTGACACTCTTGTACGCCTTGCGGCCCAGAATGTCATCGGCCTTGGGGTTCACCGGGTGGATCTCTCCGGAGAAGCCGCCGTCGATGAGGTTGCGCATGACCGAATTGCCGATCTTGCCCTGCTCGTTGGAGGCGCCGATCACGGCCACCGAGCGCGGCTGCATCAGCCGCTTCATGGTGGTGAGGATCTCCTCGCGGGAGTAGGTGCGGCGCTGCTTGGGAGCCCCGTCGGCGAGGATCACGCGGATGTCGGCGGCGACGGCGCCCTCGGGCGTCGCGATGACCGGGTTGAGGTCGATCTCCGCGATCTCCGGGAAGTCCGCGACGAGTTGGGAGACCCGCTGGATCTGCTCGGAGAGCGCCGCCCGGTCCACGCCGCGGGCACCGCGCACCCCGCGCAGCACCTCGGCGGCCTTGATGGAGTCGAGCATGCTGAGGGACTCGTCGGCGTCGAGCGGCGCGAGCCGGAAGGTGACGTCCTTGAGGACCTCCACGAGGACCCCGCCGAGCCCGAAGGCGACGACCTTGCCGAAGGTCGGATCCGTGACCGCTCCGACGATCACTTCCTGGGAGTCCGCGCCGGTGGGCAGCAGCTCCTGCACCTGTATGCCCTCGATGCGGGCGTCGGGCGCGTAGGCCTTGGCGTTCGCGATGATCCGGTCGAACGCGGCGCGCACGTCGGCGTCGCCCTGCACCCCGACGATCACGCCGCCGGCATCCGTCTTGTGCAGGATGTCGGGGGAGACGATCTTCAGTACCACGGGCTTGCCGAAGCGGGCCGCCGCTGCCACGGCCGCGTCGGCGTCGGGCGCGAGCTCCTCGCCCGGGACGGCGATCCCGTACGCGTCGGCGATCACCTTGCCCTCGGGCGCGGTGAGCGCGGTGCGCCCCTCGGTGCGTACGGCATCGAGCAGGGCCCGCACCGTCGCGGTCCGGTCTTGTGCCATCAATCAGATCACTCCGTTCGACTTCAGAAGGCGCAACTCCTCGTCGCCCAGGCCGAGTTCACCGACGAAGACCTCTTCGTTGTGCTCGCCGAGGAGCGGCGAGCTGGTGATCTCGACGGGGGAGTCGGAGAGTTTGAGGGGGGAGCCGACGGTCTTGAAGGTGCCGCGCTGGGGATGCGGGACGTCGACGACCATCTCGTTGGCGATGAGGGAGGCGTCCTCGATGATCTCCTCGGTGGAGAGGATGGGGCCGCAGGGGATGTTGTGGGCGTTGAGCTTCTCCAGGACCTCCCACTTGGGGAGGGTGGAGGTCCACTCCTCGATGAGCTGGAACATCTTGTTGAGCTTGGGCAGCCGTGCCTCGGGGGTGGCCCACTCGGGGTCGTCGGCGAGTTCGGGGCGGCCGATCAGGTCGGTGATGGGCTGCCAGCCGATGGGCTGGACGATGACGTAGACGTAGTCGTTGGGCCCGCCGGGCGCGCACTGCACCGCCCAGCCGGGCTGGCCGCCGCCCGAGGCGTTGCCGGAGCGGGGGACCTCGGTCCCGAAGTCGTCGTTGGGGTACTCGGCGAGGGGGCCGTGGGCCAGCCGCTGCTGGTCGCGGAGCTTGACGCGGCAGAGGTTGAGGACGGCGTGCTGCATGGCGACGTTGACCCGCTGGCCGCGGCCGGTGTTCTCGCGCTGGAAGAGGGCGGCGAGGATGCCGGCGACGGTGTGGACGCCGGTGCCTGAGTCACCGATCTGGGCGCCCGTGGCGAGCGGTGGCCCGTCCTCGAAGCCGGTGGTCGACATCGAGCCGCCCATGGCCTGGGCGACGACCTCGTACGCCTTGAAGTTGGTGTAGGGGCCGTCACCGAAGCCCTTGATGGAGGCGTAGATGATCCGCGGGTTGATGGACTGGATGTGGTCCCAGGTGAACCCCATCCGGTCGATCGCGCCCGGGCCGAAGTTCTCGACGAGGATGTCCGAGCGGCGGATCAGCTCGGTCAGGATCTCCTTGCCGCGCTCGGACTTGGTGTTGAGGGTGATGCTCCGCTTGTTGCAGTTGAGCATCGTGAAGTAGAGGGAGTCGACGTCGGGGAGGTCGCGCAGTTGCTTGCGCGTGATGTCCCCTGACGGCGCCTCCAGCTTGATCACGTCCGCGCCCAGCCACGCCAACAGCTGCGTGGCGGACGGACCCGACTGGACATGGGTCATGTCCAGGACACGCACACCTTCAAGAGCCTTGGTCACTGCCGACTCACCTCACTACTTGTACGGGTTCATGGTTCGGGGACGTACGCGTCGGGAGAGGGCGCGGCGGACCGCGGCCCACCATGCCTGGCCGGTCGTTCGTACATTGCATACAGTGCTCGAATACTGTATGAACTTGGTATCCCGCATCCGATGGTGGTGTCCAGGGGGCGTGCGGCACTTCTTTCAGGAGCCGAGAATGGACCTGTACGAACACCAGGCAAGGGAACTCTTCGCGGAACACGGCATCTTGGTGCCGCAGGCCGAGGTCACCGCCTCGGCGAAGGAAGCCAGGGAGATCGCGCGCAGGCTCGGCGGCAAGGTCGTCGTCAAGGCACAGGTGAAGACCGGCGGCCGTGGAAAGGCCGGGGGCGTCAAGCTCGCCGCCGACCCGGCCGCCACCGAGATCACGGCGCGTCAGATCCTCGGCATGGACATCAAGGGCCACACCGTCCACACGGTGATGGTGGCCCAACCCGTCGACATCGAGAGCGAGTTCTACGTCTCGTACGTGCTCGACCGGGCGGCCGGCACCTTTCTCGCCATCGCCTCCGCCGAGGGCGGCATGGACATCGAGGAGGTCGCGGCCACCCGGCCCGAGGCCGTGGCCCGGGTCGCCGTCGATCCGGCCAAGGGCGTCACCAGCGCCAAGGCCGCACTGATCGCCGAGGCGGCCGGCCTGCCGCCGCAGACCGTCGACGTCCTCGTCCGCCTGTGGGAGGTGCTGACCCGCCAGGACGCCGTCCTCGTGGAGGTGAACCCGCTCGTGCGCACCCGGCAGGGGCAGATCCTCGCGCTCGACGGAAAGGTCACGCTCGACGACAACGCCCGTTTCCGTCAGGCCCGTTGGGGTGCGGCGGACGTCGAGCACCCGGACCCGCTGGAGGCCGAGGCGACCGCCAAGGGACTCAACTACGTCAAGCTCGACGGCGAGGTGGGCATCATCGGCAACGGCGCGGGACTAGTGATGTCCACCCTCGACGTGGTCGCCGGCTGCGGCGCCAGGCCCGCCAACTTCCTCGACATCGGGGGCGGTGCCTCCGCCTCGACGATGGCCGACGGACTGAACGTCATCCTCTCCGACCCGGCCGTCCGGTCCGTCTTCGTCAACGTCTTCGGCGGCATCACCGCCTGCGACGCGGTCGCCGACGGCATCGTCAAGGCCCTGGACAGCGTGCGGCTGAGCAAGCCGCTGGTGGTCCGGCTCGACGGGAACAACGCCGAGCGCGGGCGCGCCATCCTCGACGCGGCCGCGCATCCGCTGATCGAGCAGGCCACCACCATGGACGGCGCCGCGCGCCGCGCCGCCGACCTCGCCACCGCGACCGCCTGAGGAGCCCGGACATGGCCATCTATCTCACCAAGGAGAGCAAGGTCCTCGTCCAGGGCATGACCGGGGCCGAGGGCACCAAGCACACCCGCCGCATGATCGCCGCAGGGACGAACGTGGTCGGCGGCGTCAACCCCCGCAAGGCCGGCACCAGCGTCGACTTCGACGACCGGGCGGTCCCGGTCTTCGGCAGCGTCGCCGACGGCATGCGGGCCACCGGCGCCGACGTCACCGTCGTCTTCGTGCCGCCCGCGTTCGCCAAGGCGGCCGTCGTCGAGGCGGCCGACGCGGGCATCCCGCTCGCCGTCGTCATCACCGAGGGCATCCCGGTCCACGACTCCGTCGCCTTCACCGCGTACGCGCGGGGCAAGGGCACCCGGATCATCGGCCCCAACTGCCCGGGACTGATCTCGCCCGGCCAGTCCAACGCGGGCATCATCCCCGCCGACATCACCAAGCAGGGCCGGATCGGCCTCGTCTCCAAGTCGGGCACCCTCACCTACCAACTCATGTACGAACTGCGGGACATCGGCTTCACCTCGTGCGTCGGCATCGGCGGCGACCCCGTCATCGGGACCACGCACATCGACTGCCTGGAAGCCTTCGAGAACGACCCCGAGACCGAACTCATCGTCCTGATCGGCGAGATCGGCGGCGACGCCGAGGAGCGCGCCGCCGCCCACATCCGCGACCACGTCAGCAAGCCCGTCGTCGCCTACATCGCCGGGTTCACCGCGCCCGAGGGCAAGACCATGGGCCACGCCGGCGCCATCGTCTCGGGTTCGTCGGGCACGGCGCAGGCGAAGAAGGCGGCCCTGGAGGCCGTCGGCGTTCGTGTCGGCGCCACGCCGACGGAGACGGCACGGCTGGTCCTCGACCGGCTCGCGGCCGATCAGTGACGCTTTTCATAGTCACCAACGCCCCATATCTGTAAGGGAGTTGGCGTACGGGAGGTGTCCCCTGGGCACCTCCCGTCCACCAGGGAAATCATGCAAGCACCGCCCCCGACTGTGCACCGAGAGCGGAGAGAACCATGGTCACCACCCTCAAGTCCGGTACATCCTGGGACGACGCCTGGCAGCGCTGTCTCACCGTCGCCCCCGAGGCGTTCCGGGAGGACCGCGTCCTCAACCTCTGGAACGGCACCTGGCACGCCGACGGCCGTGCCCTGCCCGCGACCAGTCCGGTCGACGGCAGCCCGATCGCGGGTCCGCCGCGGCTCGACGCCGACACCGCGCACCGCGCCGTGCGCGCCGCCCTCGACCAGCACCGCGCGTGGCGCCACATCGCCCTGCCCGAGCGCCGCGCCCGCGTCGCCGCCACCCTGGACGGCCTCAGCCAACACCGCGAACTGCTCGCCCTGTTGCTCGTCTGGGAGATCGGCAAGCCCTGGCGGCTGGCGACGGCGGACGTGGACCGGGCGATCGACGGCGTGCGCTGGTACGTCGACAACATCGACGACATGCTGGGCGACCGGGCGCCACTGGAGGGCCCGGTGTCGAACATCGCGAGCTGGAACTACCCGATGAGCGTGCTGGTGCACGCGATGCTGGTGCAGGCCCTCGCCGGCAACGCGGTCATCGCCAAGACCCCGACGGACGGCGGGGTCGCCTGCCTGACCCTGGCGAGCGCCATCGCGGCCCGCGAGGGACTGCCGTTCACGCTGGTCAGCGGCAGCGGGGGAGAGCTGTCGCAGGCGCTGGTGCGGGCGCCGGAGATCGGCTGCGTCTCCTTCGTGGGCGGGCGGGACACCGGCGCCGCGGTGGCGACCGCGGTCGCGGACCTGGGCAAGCGGCACATCCTGGAGCAGGAGGGGCTGAACACCTGGGGCTTCTGGAACTTCAGCGACTGGGACAAGCTGACGGCGACGGTCCCGAAGCTGTTCGACTACGGCAAGCAGCGCTGCACCGCCTACCCGCGGTTCGTCGTGCAGCGCGACTCCTTCGACGCCTTCCTCGACGCCTACCTGCCGGCCGTCCGCGGCCTGCGGATCGGCCACCCGCTCGCCGTGGAAGACCCTCAAGACCCCTACCCCCAGCTGGACTTCGGGCCGCTGATCAACGCGGCGAAGGCGAAGGAGCTCACCGACCAGGTGAGCGAGGCCATCGGCCGGGGCGCCGTCCCGCTGCACCGCTCCGCGCCCGACCCCGACCGGTTCCTGCCGGGACAGGACACGAGCGCGTACGTCCATCCCGTCACGCTGCTCGGGCCGCCGGCGTCGTCGCCGCTGCACCACGCGGAGCCGTTCGGACCGGTGGACACGATCGTGCTGGTGGACACGGAGGCGGAGCTGCTCGCGGCGATGAACGCCTCGAACGGCGCGCTGGTGGCGTCGTTGTCGACGGACGACGAGGCGACGTTCGCGCGGCTGGCCCCGCAGATCCGGGCCTTCAAGGTCGGTCAGGGCGGGCCGCGTTCGCGGGGTGACCGCGAGGAGCTGTTCGGCGGGTTCGGCGCCTCGTGGCGCGGTGCGTTCGTGGGCGGCGAGCTGCTCGTCCGCGCGGTCACCCAGGGACCCGCGGGGGAACGGCTGCCCGGCAACTTCCCCGCCTACACGACGACACCGGAGGTCTGACAGCGGCTGCGACGGGGTCCGTGCGACGCAGGGGGCGCTCCCCGCCGCTGCGGACCCCGTCGCCGTGCCGCGGGGCGACGCCGTGGTCGCCTGCGTACACGCTTCGGGGGATTCAAGATCGACGGCTTTCGGACACGGCCGGATCGCGTCGACTGGATACTGTGTACAGGATGGGTCTGGTAGCGGCAAGGGCTGTCACAGCAGTCGGGGCAGCCTGCCGTCGTCAGTCGCTCAGGCCGATGGCGGCGGCGATCTGCCGGCAGTAGAAGTCCGTGGTGCGCTGGGTGTGTTGGCGCATCAGGGCCTCGGAGCGGTCGGGGTCGCCCTCGGCGATGGCCTCGATGATCAGCGCGTGCTCGCTCCAGGCGTCCTTGCCGCGGGGCTTGGCGATCGGCGTGTAGTACCAGCGCACCCGCTGGTCGACCTGTGGGATCAGCTCGGCGAGGACGGCGTTGCGCGAGAGGTGCGTGATGTGGGTGTGCAGCGCGGCGTTGGCCTCGACGATCGCCCGGGCGTCGTCGGCGGCGAGCGCGGCGATGCCCGCCTCCTGCAGCTCCCAGAGCCGGGCGACGTCCTGCGCCGACGCGTGCTGGGCCGCACCGCGCGCCGAGTAGGTCTCCAACACGGCCCGTACGCCGAGCAGTTGGGTGCACTCCTCGACGGTCGGCGCGTGCACGTACGCGCCCTGGGCGGGACGCAGGTCGACCCATCCGGCCGCCTGGAGTCGTTGCAGTGCCTCGCGCACCGGCTGCCGGCTCACCCCGAGGTGCTCGGCGAGGTCCGCCTCGACCAGGTGCTGGCCGGGGGTGAGGGTGCCATTGATGATCATCTCGATCAGGGCGTCGTAGACGGCCTGGCGGAGCGGGACCGGCCGGGAGATCGGGCCGCGGGCGGCCATGGCCATGGGCGTCTCGGGCATGAAGAGCCCCTCCCTCATTGGGTTCTGACGTGCCGTCAGATCTCGGGATACCGACTTTAGTATGCAGTAGACAGTCGCGGGGCGGGGGTGTCTCGCGGTGGAGGGCGTGCCCGGAGCGCCCGGAGCGGGCGTCGTAAAGGAAATCCAAAGGGCTCCGTCGTACCCCTGGCGCCCAGAAGTGCATCCGAAATACTGTATGCAATCAACGTACCGCATCAGATGCCGCTCACGAGGGGGTCGCCCCGTGTCGTACCGCACCGCTCTCACGCACGTCCTGTCCGACGTCGTCGCGCCGCGCGCGGAAGTGACCCGAGCGCGGGGCGCCTTCCCGCGCCACGCCGTGACGGCGCTCGGCGGCGCCGGACTCCTCGGGCTCACCGTCGCCGCCGAACTCGGCGGCGGGGGGAGGGGGTTGACGGAAGCCGCCGCCGTGGTCGAACGCACCGCCGGGGTCTGTCCCGCGACCGCCGCCGTGCTGCAGGCGCACTACGCCGCCGTAGCCGTCGTCGAGGAGCACGGCGATCCCTGGCTGCGCGGCGAGATCGCCGCCGGCCGGCACCTGTGCAGCCTCGCGCTGGCCGAGGACGACGACGGGGAGCCGGGCGTCGGCACCTCGCTCCTGTCGCCGCACGGCACCGCCGAGCAGGGCGGCGGGGTCGTGGCCCTGTGCGCCCGCAAGCACCAGGTCGTGGCGGCGGGGGAGGCCGACCTCTACCTCTGGTCGTCGCGGCCGGTCGCGGCGCGTGACGGGCTGAGCCTGTGGGCGGTCCCGGCGCACGCCCCCGACCTGTTCGTCCCGGCCCGTCCCGGCCGCTCCGGCCCGCCCGGCAGCGCCACCTCCACGGTGCTCGCGGACCCCGCGTTCGTCCCCGCGGAGGCACTGCTCGGCGAGGACGGCGGAGGGCTCGACATCCTGCTGCGCACCGTGCTGCCCTGGCTCATCGAGCTGCGGGCGGCCTGCGGTCCGGACGAAGCGGTCGGGGACGCGGAGAGCGCACCCGAGGCCGGAGTCTCGCTCGCCGCATCGTGAACGAGCTGCAGGAACGCGGGTGTTGGGGCCCGGATCCGGTCCAGGCCCTTTACTTTCGGCTTCTGTATACAGAAACCTGTATGGGGTAGTGCCACTGTCTCCAGCGCCTCTCGCCGGAGACCCGCATGACGGAGGCGAAGCGATCATGACGACCAGCGGTACGGACGTGTCGGTCGAGAGCGTGGTCAGGAGAGCCGCGGCCGCACACCGCGCCGAACGCGGCGCGCTGCTGCCCGTACTCCACGCGGTGCAGGCCGAGTTGGGCTGCGTACCGCAGGAGGCCATCCCGGTCCTCGCCGACGAGTTCAACCTCTCCCGCGCCGACGTCCACGGAGTGGTGACCTTCTACCACGACTTCCGCCGCGAACCCGCGGGCCGCAGCACGGTCCGCATCTGCCGCGCCGAAGCCTGCCAGGCACTCGGCGCGAACCGCCTGGTCAGCTACGCACGCGAGGCCGGAACCCCGATCGGGGAGACCTCCGCCGACGGCGCGGTCACCGTCGAACAGGTCTTCTGCCTCGGCAACTGCGCCCTCGGCCCGTCGGTGGAGGTCGACGGCCGGCTGCACGGCCGGGTCAGCCCCGAACGGCTCGGCGCGCTCCTCAACGGAACGGTGTGACGATGCAGAACCCGACCATCGTGTACGTCCCGCGCGACTCGGCGGCCCGCTCTGTCGGCGCCGACGAGGTCGCCGCCGCACTCCAACAGGCCAGTGAGCAAGGCGAGTTCGCCATCGAGGTGGTGCGCAACGGATCGCGCGGCGCACTCTGGCTCGAACCGCTCGTCGAGGTCGTCACCGAGCAGGGCCGCATCGGCTACGGCCCGGTGACCCCCGACGACGTACCAGGACTGCTCGCCGCCGGTCTGCTCACCGGCGGCGACCACCCGCTGCGCCTCGGCCGCATCGATCAACTCCCTTGGCTGGCAAGGCAGAACAGGGTCACCTTCGCCCGCGTCGGCGTCATCGACCCGCTCTCGCCCGAGGACTACGTCGCCCACGGCGGCCTGCGCGGCCTGCGCGCCGCCCTCGCCCTCGACCCGGCCGACGTCGTCGCCCAGGTCACCGAGTCCGGCCTGCGCGGCCGCGGCGGCGCCGGATTCCCGGCCGGCATCAAGTGGAAGACCGTCCTCGACTGCCCCGATGGCCTCAAGTTCATCTGCTGCAACGCCGACGAGGGCGACAGCGGCACCTTCGCCGACCGCATGGTCATGGAGGGCGACCCGTTCCTGCTCATCGAGGGCATGGCGATCGCCGCACACGCCGTCGGCGCGAGCGAGGGCTACATCTACCTGCGCTCCGAGTACCCCGACGCCATCGCCACCATGAACGCGGCCATCGAGATCGCCCACGGCCAGGGCTGGCTCGGCAAGGGCGTCCTCGGCTCGTCGCTCGACTTCGACCTGACCGTCCGGGTCGGCGCAGGCGCGTACATCTGCGGCGAGGAGACCTCCATGCTGGACAGCCTGGAGGGCAAGCGCGGCATGGTCCGCGCGAAACCGCCGATCCCCGCGATCGAGGGCCTCTTCGGCAAACCGACCGTCGTCAACAACGTCCTCACCCTCACCACCGTCCCCGTCGTCCTCGCCGACGGGCCGAAGGCCTACCAGGACCTCGGCGTCGGCCGCTCCCGCGGCACCCAGGTCTTCCAGCTCGGCGGCAACGTCAAGCGCGGCGGCATCGTCGAGACCGCCTTCGGCATCACCCTGCGCGAGCTGATCGAGGAGTACGGCGGCGGCACCCTCAGCGGCCGCCCCGTCCGCACCGCCCAGGTCGGCGGACCGCTCGGCGCGTACCTCCCGGTGGAACAGTTCGACCTGCCGATGGACTACGAGGCGTTCGCCGAGGCCGGCGCGATGCTCGGGCACGGCGGCGTCGTGGTCTTCGACGACTCCGTGGACATGGCCGCACAGGCCCGGTTCGCCATGGAGTTCTGCGCCGAGGAGTCCTGCGGCAAGTGCACGCCCTGCCGGGTCGGCGCCGTCCGCGGCGTCGAGGTGATCGACCGCATCGTCGCCGGCACGCACCGGGACGAGAACCTGGCCCTGCTCGAAGACCTCTGCGACCTGATGACCGACGGCTCGCTGTGCGCGATGGGCGGACTGACCCCCATGCCGGTGCGCAGCGCCCTCGCCCACTTCCCCGACGACTTCCTCGGCGGGCGCAAGCCTCTGGACATCACGCCCGTGGACACACCCGTACCCACTCCCGTACAGAGGACGGAGGGGGCGTCATGACGCTCCTCAAGGAACCCGACTTCGGCACACCCGAGCGGCCGGGCCCGGCCACGGTGTCCGTGGAGATCGACGGGATGCCGGTGACCGTGCCCGAGGGCACGTCGGTGATGCGCGCCGCCGCCGAGGCCGGCGTCGACATCCCGAAGCTGTGCGCCACCGACAGCCTGGACGCGTTCGGCTCGTGCCGGCTGTGCGTCGTGGAGATCGACGGCCGCCGCGGCACCCCCGCCTCCTGCACCACCCCGTGCAGCGAGGGCATGTCGGTGCGCACCCAGACCCCCAAGGTGGAGAAGCTGCGCCAGGGCGTCATGGAGCTCTACATCTCCGACCACCCCCTGGACTGTCTGACCTGCCCCGCCAACGGCGACTGCGAACTGCAGGACATGGCGGGCGTGGTGGGCCTGCGCCAGGTCCGCTACGGCTACGAGGGCGAGAACCACCTCGACGCCGAGAAGGACACCTCCAACCCCTACTTCGACTTCGACCCGTCCAAGTGCATCGCCTGCTCGCGCTGCGTACGGGCCTGCGGCGAGGTGCAGGGCACGTTCGCGCTGACCATCGAGGGGCGCGGTTTCGAGTCCAAGGTGGCGGCGGGCGCGGGCGAGTCGTTCATGGACTCCGAGTGCGTCTCCTGCGGCGCCTGCGTCCAGGCCTGCCCGACCTCGACCCTCCAGGAGCGCTCGGTCGTCGACCTCGGCATGCCGACCCGCTCCGTCGTCACCACCTGCGCGTACTGCGGTGTCGGCTGCTCCTTCAAGGCCGAGCTGCGCGGCGACGAACTCGTGCGCATGGTCCCGTACAAGGACGGCGGGGCCAACGAGGGCCACTCCTGCGTGAAGGGCCGCTTCGCCTTCGGCTACGCCACCCACCCCGACCGCAAGCTCAAGCCGATGGTCCGCGACCGGATCACCGACCCCTGGCGCGAGGTCGAGTGGGACGAGGCGATCGGCACCGTCGCCCGCCGGATGCGCGAGATCCAGGACCGGCACGGCAAGGGCGCGATCGGCGCCATCTCCTCCTCGCGGTGCACCAACGAGGAGGTGTACGTCGTCCAGAAGATGGTCCGCGCCGCCTTCGGCAACAACAACGTCGACACCTGCGCCCGCGTCTGCCACTCGCCCACCGGCTACGGGCTGAAGCAGACCTTCGGCGAATCGGCCGGCACCCAGGACTTCCGCTCGGTCGCCGAGGCCGACGTCATCATGGTCATCGGCGCCAACCCGACCGACGGCCACCCGGTGTTCGCCTCCCGGATGAAGCGCAGGCTGCGCGAGGGCGCCCGGCTCATCGTGGTCGACCCGCGCCGCATCGACCTGGTCCGCTCCCCGCACATCGAGGCCAGCCACCACCTCCAGCTGCGGCCCTCCACCAACGTGGCCGTGGTCAACGCGATGGCGCACGTCGTCGTCACCGAGGGCCTCGTCGACAAGGGCTTCGTCGCGCAGCGCTGCGAGGGCTACGAGGACTGGGCCGAGTTCGTGGCCCGCCCGGAGAACAGCCCCGAGGCCACCGAGGAGGTCACCGGCGTCCCCGCCGCCGAGCTGCGCGCCGCCGCCCGCCTCTACGCGTCGGCACCCAACGGCGCCATCTACTACGGCCTCGGCGTCACCGAGCACAGCCAGGGCTCCACCATGGTCATGGGCATGGCCAACCTGGCGATGGCCTGCGGCAACATCGGCCGCGACGGCGTCGGCGTGAACCCGCTGCGCGGGCAGAACAACGTCCAGGGCTCCTGCGACATGGGCTCCTTCCCGCACGAACTGCCCGGCTACCGGCACGTCTCCGACGACGCTGTGCGCTCCGTCTTCGAGGACCTGTGGGGCGAGACGCTCCTCGCCGAGCCGGGACTGCGCATCCCCAACATGTTCGACGCGGCGATCGACGGCAGCTTCCGCGGCCTGTTCGTGCACGGCGAGGACATCGCCCAGTCCGACCCCAACCTGCAGCACGTCACCAGCGCGCTCGAAGCCATGGAACTGGTCGTCGTCCAGGACCTGTTCCTCAACGAGACCGCCAAGTTCGCCCACGTCTTCCTGCCCGGCGCCTCCTTCCTGGAGAAGGACGGCACGTTCACCAACGCCGAGCGGCGCATCAACCTGGTCCGCCAGGTGATGGCCCCCAAGGCGGGCAAGCACGAGTGGCAGATCGTCTGCGAGATCGCCACCGCCATGGGGTATCCCATGGAATACGACCACCCGTCGCAGATCATGGACGAGATCGCCCAGGTCACCCCGACCTTCGAGGGCGTCTCCTTCAACCTCATCGACAAGCTCGGCAGCGTCCAGTGGCCGTGCAACGAAGAGGCCCCCGAGGGCACCCCGACCATGCACGTGGACGAATTCACCCGCGGCAAGGGCCGGTTCGTCGTCACCTCGTACGTCCCGACCAACGAACGCAGCACCCGCCGCTACCCGCTGGTCCTCACCACCGGCCGCATCCTCAGCCAGTACAACGTCGGCGCGCAGACCCGGCGCACCGGCAACGTCGCCTGGCACCCCGAGGACATCCTCGAACTGCACCCGCACGACGCCGAGGAACGCGGCATCACCGACGGCGACACCGTCACCCTCGCCAGCCGCGTCGGCACCACCACGCTCAAGGCACAGATCTCCGACCGGATGCCGACCGGCGTCGTCTACACGACGTTCCACCACCCGGTCACCGGGGCGAACGTGGTGACCACCGAGAACTCGGACTGGGCCACCAACTGCCCCGAGTACAAGGTGACCGCTGTCCAGGTGCGGCGCGCCCGCGTCACGGCGGGGGACTGACATGACCCACACCGCCGTACCGGCCGAACGCCGGATGGCCAACGACATCGCCAAGCACCACGCCCACCTCCCGGCCGACCAGGCCGCCGAGGCCGTCGCCGGCCACCTCACCAAGTTCTGGGACCCGCGGATGCGCCAGCGGCTCCTCGCCTCCGTTGAGGAGGGCGCCGAGGGCGCCGACGGTGCCGACGGCGCGGACGGATTCGACCCGCTCGTCCTCGCCGCGGTGAAGCTCATGCGCTGACGCGCTTCCCGCAGACGGTGGGGCGACGCGGCCGTGCAACCGCGTCGCCCCACCCGTTTCACCCGCACGACCTCACGTCCCTCCCTGTAACTCCCCACACCCTCGAATGCCCGGAGGAGTCACGATGAAGATCGCAGTTGTCGGCGCCGGAGCCATCGGCGCCTATGTCGGAGCCGCCCTGCACCGCGGCGGCGCCGAGGTCCACCTCATCGCCCGCCGCGACCACCTGCGGGCCATCCAGCAGAACGGCGTCCGGGTGCTCAGCCCCCGCGGCGACTTCACCGCCCACCCGCACGCCACCGACGACCCGAACGAGATCGGCCCGGTCGACTACGTCTTCCTCGGTCTGAAGGCCCACTCGTACGCCACCAGCGGCGCCCTGATCACCCCGCTGCTCGGCGAGCACACCGCGGTCGTCGCCGGACAGAACGGCATCCCCTGGTGGTACTTCCACCAGCTGAAGGGCCCCTACGAGGGCCGCCGCATCGAAGCCGTCGACCCGGGCGGCGCCACCAGCGAGGTGCTGCCCCCGCAGCGCGCCATCGGCTGCGTCGTCTACCCGGCCACCGTCATCGAGTCCCCGGGCGTCATCCGGCACCTGGAAGGCACCCGGTTCTCCATCGGCGAGCCCGGCGGCGAACTCTCCGACCGGTGCACGGCGCTCAGCGAAGCCATGATCGCGGGCGGTCTGAAGTGTCCCGTCGAGGAGAACCTCCGCGACGACATCTGGATCAAGCTGATGGGCAACGCCGCCTTCAACCCGATCAGCGCCCTCACCCGGGCCACCATGGTCGACATCTGCCGGCACCCGTCGACCCGCACCATGGTCACCCGCGTCATGGAGGAGATCCTCGACGTCGCGGCCCGCGTCGGCTCCCGGCCCGACATCTCCATCGAGAAGCGGCTGCGCGGCGCCGAGGGCGTCGGCCACCACAAGACGTCCATGCTCCAGGACCTCGAAGCGGGCAAGCAACTGGAACTGGACGCCATCGTCACGGCCGTCGTGGAGATGGCCGACATCACCGGCGCCGAGGCACCGACGCTGCGCACGGTGCACGCCGCGACCGATCTGCTGGCCCGCACCGTGGCCGCGTAGCGGGTCTTGTCGTACGGGAGCCGGTGGGCGAGGCTTCGAACGATCACGTGACAGCCCCGGAAGGGAGCCGTACATGCTGTTCCGGCAGCTGGAGTACTTCGTGGCGGTGGCGCGCGAACGACACTTCGCGCGCGCCGCGGAGTCCTGCTACGTCTCCCAGCCGGCGCTCTCCGCGGCCATCGCCAAACTGGAGCGCGAACTCAACGTCACGCTGATCAACCGCGGCCACACCTACCAGGGCCTGACCGCGGAGGGGGAGCGGCTGGTCGTCTGGGCCAAGCGGATCCTCGCCGAACAGGAGGCGTTCAAGGCCGAGGTGGCCGCCGTGCAGTCGGGCATCACCGGGACACTGCGCCTGGGCACCGACCCCACGGCGTCCACCACGCTCGCCCTCCCCGTCGCCGCCTTCTGCTCGGCGCACCCGCTGGCCAAGGTGCAGGTCCGCTCGCGCCTGTCCACCAGGGAACTCCACCGCCAGCTGCGCGACTTCGAACTCGACGTCGCCATCGCCCACTTCGACCCCTGCGACCAGGAGGGCCTGCAGATCGTCCCGCTCTACGAGGAGCGGTACATGCTGCTGGTCCCCGACGAACAGTTCACCTCGGTCCAGGGCAGCGTCAGCTGGGCGGACGCGGCGCAGCTCCCCCTCGCGCTGCTCACCCCCGACATGCGGATCCGGCAGATCGTCGACAAGGTCTTCGCCGACAAGGGCCTGGAGGTGACCCCGCAGGTCGAGACCGACTCGATCGCCTCCCTGTACGCGCACGTGGGCGGCGGCGACTGGGCGAGCATCGTCCCGCACACCTGGCTGCGGGCGATGCCCGTGGTCGGCCGGGCGCGGGCACTGCCGCTGGTCGACCCGGCGGCCGGCGCGCAGGTCTCGGTCGCCATCCACGCCGGCACGCCCGGCTCGATCGCCGCCCGTGCCTTCGTCAGCGCGGCCACCGGCCTGGGCCTCGACGAGGTCTTCGCCCAGCCGCCGCGGCCCGTGCCCGACCGGGTCCGCTGACCTCACGCGTACCGGTCCCGCACCGCGATCCGGTCGAGTCCGCCCTGCGCGGTCCGCGGCAGCGCCCCGACCAGCACGATCCGCTCCGGCACCGCGAAGGCGGCGAGCCGGTCGCGGCAGTAGCGCAGGATCTCCGCCGGGCCCGCGCACTCCTCGCCCCGCACCACCACGGCGGCCGCCACCCGCTGCCCGCCCGCGCCGTCGGCCACCCCGAACACGGCCGCCTCGACGACGGACGGGCAGCCGGCCAGCACGTCCTCCACGTACTCGGGCGAGACCGTCCGGCCGCCGCGCTCGATGAGAGTGCCGATCCGCCCGGCCAGCGACAGGTACCCGTCCTCGTCCAGGGACCCCAGATCGCCGGTGCGCAGCCAGCCGTCGGCGGTGAACACCCGGGCGCCACCGGCCGGTTCGGCGAGCCGGCCGCGCGCGACCGTCGGCCCCTGCACCCACACCTCGCCGCGCACCCCGGCCGGCCGGTCCCGCCCGTCCGGGCCCACGACGCGCAGCCGCACCCCGGTCGTCGCCCGGCCCACCGTGCCCTGCTTCAGCGGCCCGCGCTGCGGCAGCGGCTCGCCGGCGATCTGGTGCGTGGACTCCGTCGTCCCGTACGCGGACAGCAACGGCGCCGCGAACATCCGCTCCAGAGCGCGCTGCGTGGCCGCGTTCAGGGGCCCGCCGCAACTGCGGACGAACCGCAGCGGCGGCGGATGCGGCCCCGGGTCCTGGGTCTCGGACCGGGCCAGCAGCGCCTCGTGCAGGCTCGGCACCGCGGTGAACCAGGTCGCCCCGACCGCCCGCAGGTCGTCCCAGAGGGTCTCCGCGCGAAAGCGCCCGCACGCGGGCAGCAGCACGCACCCGCCGGTCGCCAGCGGCGCGAGGAGCGCGGCGAACAGGCCGTGCCCGTGGAAGAACGGCATCACGGCCACCGTCGCGTCCCGGGGCCCCAGTTCGTACGTGGCGCAGATCCCCCGCACCGAAGCGGCCACGTTCGCGTGGCTCAGCGGCACCATCCGGGCCCGCCCCATCGTGCCCGCCGTGCACAGCACCACGGTGTCCTGCGGGGCGAGACCGGGCGGCGGGCCCGGGACGAGCGGACCGGGCCGCAGCCCGACCGACGCCGCCTTGCCACGCCGCAGCGCCACGCGCACGGTCCAGCCCACCCCGTCCTCCGCCGCCAGCACGGCCCGCGCCCCCAACTCCCTTACGCGGGAAGCCAGTTCGGAGGCCGGGAGGGCGGGATCGAGCGGGGCGGTCACCAGGCCCGCGCGGGCCGCGCCCAGCAGGGCGACCACGAACTCGACGGTGTTCGACGAGACCAGGGCGACCACGTCGCCGCGCCGCAGCCCCGCCCCGCGCAACCGGTCCGCCGTCCGCCCGGCCAGCGCCGCGAGATCACGGTAGGAGAGCGGCAGCCGGTCCCGGCCGACGACCAGCGCGCGGGCCTCGGGACGCTCCCGGGCCTGCCGCTCGACGAGACCGGCCAGACCCGTGAGCGCGGGCGGCCGGTACCGGTGGGCATCGCGCACGGACGCCGCGGCCGACGTGGCCATGCCCTCCTCCTCCCGTCACGAAGCAGTACCCAGCGAGCCTGCGAGGCCGCGCGCCCCGCGTCCAATACGCAGTCACGAACAGTCGATAACACCTGCTTATGGAGGGTGTCCGCGCAGCTCACAGCCGTTCCCGGCCGGTCGATAGACACCGTTTATCGGCTGGAAGCCGATGGGTCTTGGACGCGGGCCCACCCGCTGTCGAAGGTGGGGTCAGAAGCCGCTCCGGCAGGACCTGCCCAAGGAGGATCCGGACCATGACCGCCGCCTCGAACACGCCGGCCGAGCCCACCGACGGGTACCACCTCGTCGTCGACGCGCTGAAGATGAACGGGGTCGAGACCGTCTACGGCGTGGTCGGCATCCCCATCACCGACCTCGCCCGTCTCGCGCAGGCCGAGGGCATCCGCTACGTGGGCTTCCGCCACGAGTCCAACGCCGGACACGCCGCCGCGATCGCCGGCTACCTCACCAAGCAGCCGGGCATCTGTCTCACCGTCTCCGCCCCCGGCTTCCTCAACGGCCTGGTGGCGCTCGCCAACGCCACCACCAACTGCTTCCCCATGGTCCAGATCTCCGGTTCCAGCGAGCGCCACCTCGTCGACCTCAAGCAGGGCGACTACGAGGAGATGGACCAGCTCGCCGCGGCCCAGCCGTTCGTGAAGGCCGCCTACCGGGTCAGCCGTGTCGAGGACATCGGCCGCGGCATCGCCCGCGCCCTGCGCACCGCGATCTCCGGCCGCCCCGGCGGCGTCTACCTCGACATCCCCGCCGCCGTGCTCGGCTCGATCATGGACAAGGAGGAGGGCGCGAAGACGCTGAGCCGCCTGGTCGACCCGGCCCCGCGCCAGCTGCCCGCCCCCGAGTCGGTGGACCGCGCGATCGAGCTGCTCGCCTCGGCCGAGCGCCCGCTCGTCGTCCTCGGCAAGGGCGCGGCCTACGCGCAGGCCGACACCAAGATCCGCGACTTCGTCGAGTCGACCGGCATCCCCTACGTACCGATGTCCATGGCCAAGGGCCTGCTCCCCGACGACCACCCGCAGTCCGCGGCGACGGCCCGCTCCCTCGCCCTCAAGCGGGCCGACGTGGTCATGCTGGTCGGCGCCCGGCTGAACTGGCTGCTCAACCACGGCGAGCGCGGCTGGAACCCCGACGCCAAGTTCATCCAGGTCGACATCGAGCCCAGGGAGATCGACAGCAACCAGCCGATCGCCGCCCCGCTCGTCGGCGACATCGAGTCGGTGCTCGACGCGATAGCGGAGCGCGCCAAGCCCGGCCAGATCGCGACGCCCGCCGCATGGAAGGAAGAACTGGCGGCCCGTTCCGCCCAGAACGTCGCCAAGATGGCCAAGCGCCTGGAGGCCGACCCGCACCCCATGCAGTTCATGGGCGCGCTCCGGGCGGTGCGCGACGTACTGCGCCCGCGCCCGGAGACGTACCTGGTCAACGAGGGCGCGAACGCACTCGACATGGCACGCAACGTGATCGACATGTCCGTCCCGCGGCACCGCCTGGACAGCGGCACGTGGGGCGTCATGGGCATCGGCATGGGCTACGCGATCGCCGCCGCCGTCGAGACCGGGCAGCCGGTGGTCGCGGTGGAGGGCGACAGTGCCTTCGGCTTCTCCGGCATGGAACTGGAGACGATCTGCCGCTACAACCTCCCGGTCGTCACCGTGATCATGAACAACGGCGGGGTGTACCGGGGCGACGAGGCCAGCGGCCGCTCCGACGACCCGGCCCCGACCACGCTGATGAGCGCCGCCCGCCACGACCTGATGATCGAGGCCTTCGGCGGCAAGGGCTACCGCGCGACCACCCCCGCGGAGGTGACCGCGGCCCTCACCGAGGCCCTGGAGTCCGGCGGCCCGGCGCTGATCGACTGCGTGATCGACCCGTCGGCGGGCACGGAGAGTGGCCACATCGCCCACCTGAACCCGAAGGGCGTCGGCAACATCGGACCCGCCAAGAGCTGACCGCCGCCGAGCGGGCGGATACGCAGGTGAAGGGCACCCCCAAACCTTGGTATTGTTGTGCGTGTCGCCGCGGGGAACACCCACGGCCGACAGCACCCGGTCCGGGTGGCGGAATGGCAGACGCGCTAGCTTGAGGTGCTAGTGCCCTTTATCGGGCGTGGGGGTTCAAGTCCCCCCTCGGACACAGAGCGTGATCGGACAGTGCCGGTCGGGAGTGATCCCGACCGGCACTTCCGTTTGTCCGCCCGCACGAGGTTTATGCAGGTGAGAGCCGCTCCGAAAGCTTGGTATTGTTGGCCTTACCGCTGCGGGGAACACCCGCGCACAGCGGTGCACACCCTGTCCGGGTGGCGGAATGGCAGACGCGCTAGCTTGAGGTGCTAGTGCCCTTTATCGGGCGTGGGGGTTCAAGTCCCCCCTCGGACACCAGCGAAGTGCCGATCGAGATCTCTCGATCGGCACTTTTTTGCTGAGCGGGCATGCCCGGCGATGAGCCCGGGGCCCACGCTCAGGCCGTGCCCTGCGCCAGTCCCGCCGTCGCCAGTCGCTGGACCCGTACAAGGTCCGCGAGCGGATCGCGGGCCGATGCGATCAGTGTGCCGCCGCTGTCGCGGATCGCCTGGGACAAGCGGTCGGGGACGTCGCCGAAGACCCAGGTCACCTGGTCCGGGGCGGAGGGGCCGAGGTGGTACTCGGGTTCCGGGTAGGCCTGGGCCCAGGTGTCCGCGTTGTCGCGCATCAGCTGGGCCGCGGCCTCCGCGATGCCGTACGTCCAGCCGGTGCCGAGGAACGTGAACCGCCGTGCCGCGAGCAGCGCAGGGGGCAGGGTCTCCTTGATCGCCTCGTAGGCGTCGTCCGTCGCGTCGTCCAGGTTCTCGCCCAGGTGGGCGCGGAGCAGGGCGAGGGCCGTGGTGGGGAACAGGGTGGCCACCGCCGCCTGCGGCTCGTCGGCGAAGTCGAGGCGCAGGGTGTGGTCGGCGATGCCGGGGGAGTCGGGCGACGCGGTGATCGCGACGCTGGGCACGCTGCCGTGCACCTTGCCGAGCAGCCGCAGCATCACGGGCGTCGTGCCCGTGCGGGTGAGGGCCACGATGCGGTCGTACTCCCGGCCGTGGAGGAACGCCGACGCGCTGAACGCGTCCGTCTCGCCGTGCCCGGACGACTCGCGCAACGCCGCGTAGGCCCGCGCCATCGCGTACGAGGGGCCCGACCCGACGACGGCGACGCGCTCGCCGCGCCGGGGCAGCGGCGCCCGGGGACTGACGGCGAGTTCGGCGGCCCGGGTCCAGCAGTCGGGCTGGCCCGCGAGGCCCTGGTCCGCCGTGCCGTGTGCCGTCGGTATCTCGGGCGTACGTCTCGCGCTCGTCCTGCTCATGGCCCCCCCGGGCTGTTCAGCACGCGTGGCTCACCTGCGTGTTCGTGCGACGACGGTACTCGACGCCGGAGGGCCGGTGGAGCCGGGGGACGGCCGGGACTGCCCGGGCGTCAGTCCTGCGCCCGGCCCTGGTCCAGGACGACGGTGACCACCGAGCGGGCCGGCAGCTTCGCCGTCAGGTGGCCGGCCAAGACGCGGGCGAGGCCGGGCGTCGCCGTCGTCGCGTGGTCGCCGTCCGTCAGGTAGGCGGTGGGCCGGTGGCCCTTCGCCGCCCGCAGGGACAGATCGGCGGACGTGGCCTCGGACCCGGTGTTGATGAGGACGGCGACGTCGCTGCCGTCCGTGTTGCGGTAGGCCGAGGTGAGCACCGCCGCGTCACCGGACGTGGCGTCGACGCGGACCGCGCCGGGGCGGACGAACTTGCTGAACGCCGCGATCGCGCGCAGCCGCGTGGACGGTTCGTAGCTGTCGCCGTCCATCCGGACGAGCGCGCCGGTGTCGCCGATCGAGGCGCCCAGCCAGAAGAGGTAGGCGGAGGAGTCGGCGCGGGCGAGGGCGTCGTGGATGTGCTCGGCCACGTAGAGGCCGGACGCGTTCGTGCCGTCGTCCCACTTGCTCGGCCACACCCCGCTGCCCGCCCACTCCGTCATCCACGCGGGCTTCTTGCTGTCGGTCAGCGGGCTGGTGGGGGCGGATGCGTAGCCGTGGGCGCTGTACGCGGACACCTCCTTCTCCGCCGCCGGGTCCGCCGCGACGGCCGCGGCGTACGCCTTGCCCTGGTCCCAGCCGAAGCTGTCGCAGCAGTACAGCTTCGTGCCGGGGGCCTCGGCGCGCAGCACGGGACCGATCGACTTCACCGCGTCCGCCGCCTGCTCCGGAGTGAAGAGCATCGAGGCGTACGTCGCCTTCCAGTCCGGCTCGTTGGTGAAGTTCAGGTCCGTGATCCGGATGCCTTCCTTCTTGTAGAACTTCACGTACTGGGCGAGGTACTTGCCGTACGCGGTGCGCCAGTCGCCGCTCGCGCAGTCCGTGCCGACGACGCCGCACAACGTGCCGCCGTTCGCGTCGGAACCGGTGGTCTTCATGTAGCCCGGAGCGCTCCACGCGTCCGCGATGAACCGCTTCACCCCGTACTTCCCGGCCTCCTTGGCGAGCCAGACCTGACCGCCGTCGTTGCCGTCCCACTCGTACGCCAGGGGTTCGTCGGGGCTCGCGGGCGCGGTCGGGGCGATGGTCCGCATGTGGTCGTAGACCTCGTCCGTGGACGAGCCGATGCCGAGGCGCAGCATGCTCAGGCCCGCGCCGTCCCCGCGCGAGAAGAGGAGCTTGACGATCTCGTCGCCCTTCTCGGCGGACAGACCCTTCAGGCCGTGGATGACGGCCGCGCGCTGGAACGCCTCGGAGACGCCGAACCCGTCGATGCGCTGGTGGCGTTGCGAGAAGTCGATCCGTCCCGGGGCGGTGTCGGCGCCGGCCGGGGTGCCCGGCAGGGCGAGGGCGGCGGAGGTCAGGGCCAGGGTGGCGGCGAACAGGCCGAGACGGCGGCGCTGAGGTCTGTGCTGCGACGGCATCCGTGTACTCCCGTGAATCCAGGCATGGGTGAGTAGCCGCCCCGGTAAGGGGGTTGGGGCAGGACGGGGCGGGCCGAGCCGGTCGTGCTGCAGGTACGGTCGCGAGCGCCGACCAGTCTGTCAAGGCGCTTAACAAATTGCGGAAGGGGGTGGTCCCCGGTCTCCCCGGCCGACTGTCAGTGGTGCCGTGCATGATCGGGGGCATGACGTCGAACAACGAGGACGCGCTGCACGTGCTGGCCCGCGCCCAGCTGCCCGCCGACATCGCCGAGCGGTGGATCGGCCTCTTCAGACCGGGGATCGGGCTGGGGAGCGTGGACGGCTCGGGGGCGGCGCGCGTGGTGGGGCGCCTCGGCGGGCTGCCGGAGCTGCCCGGTGAGGTGGAGTGGCCCGTCTGGGAGGGGCACGGCCCGCTCTCCTTCATCGCCTCCGTCGACCTGGGCGAACTGCCGCACGGGAGCCTGGACATCGACCTGCCGGCGGACGGCACGCTCGCCTTCTTCTTCTTCGACGGTCAGGCCGACGACGGGGCGGCGCAGGTGTACGCGGACCGGCCGGAGAGCCGGGCGGGCGCCCGGGTGGTGTACGTGCCGGCGGATGCGGTCGTCGCCGAGCGGCCGACGCCGCCGGGGCTCACCGCCTACGCCGAGGTGCCGCTCGTGGCGTGGGCCGAGACCACGGCCCCGTACCTGTGGCATCCGCTGGTGTACCGGGAGTTCGCGCCGATGGACGACGAACATCCGCTGTGGGACGAGGACTTCAAGGAAGCGCTGTGGGACCTGGGGGAGAGCCGGCACCGGATCGGCGGGCACGCCGACCCGGTGCAGGACGAGGTGGAGACGGAGGTGGCCCACGGCGCGCTCGGCTGTCCGCCGTGGAACGATCCGCGGATCGAGGAGGAGGCGCTGCGCTGGCTTCCCCTCGCCCAGTTCGACTCGGACGACGACGCCGGGATGATGTGGGGCGACGGCGGCTCCCTCTACTGGCTCATCCGCCCCGAGGACCTCGCCGCTCGCCGCTTCGACCGGGCCATGTTCACCTGGCAGTGCTCCTGACCACCACCCGCGGCGCGTCCACGTGCCCGACCCGGTCGCGGCCGCGCACCTGGCGCACCCGCAGCAGCACCGCGCCGACCACCAGCACGCCGGCGAGGACCGCCACGACCAGCCACGGCATCGCCACGAAGGAGGTGCTCGCCGACTCGCGGGTCTGCCGGGCGCTCGCCGTCAGTGTGACGTCGCCCCAGTCGAACTGCGGCGCCCCCGACCAGCGCGCGGTCAGCCGCACCCGCTGGCGCGGCAGCAGCTCCGACGGCAGACCGGTCAGCCCCCGCGACACGAGGGTGCGGCCGAACAGACCGTCCGCGCGCAGCCGGACCGCCGGGTCGAGGGTGACGTTGCCGCGGTTGTGCAGCGTGTACGAGATGACGGCCGTGCTGTCGCCCGTGCCGGGCACCACCGGACGGTGCTGGTCCACGCGGACGTCCTCGACGGCGATGGCGGGCATCGTCGGACCGCTGACCCGCAGATAGACCCGGGCGGCGACGGCCTGCCGCACGCCGAGGGCGAGGGAGCCGTCCGACGCGGCGACCCGCTCGTCGAGGGCGACGATCGCGCCGGGATGGTCGCCGGGCTCGGCGCCCCGCGGCACCCGGATCGTCACCGGCACGGTGACCTTGCCGTGGCCGGGCACGGTGACGCGGGTGCGGGCGGGGCGGGCCCAGACGCCGACGCCGCGCTGCCGCTCGGTGCGGGTGCGCACGGCGAACCCGCCGTCCCTCGCCGTGTTGTAGGCGTCGGCGGCGTACAGCCGGAAGGTGAGCGGCTGCGCGGTCTTGTTGGCGACGACGACCTTGTCGCGGAGCGCGTCGCCGGGGTCGGCGGAGAGGTAGAAGTAGGGGCGCTGGGCGAGCTCGGTGGCGTAGGGGAAGACGGACCAGCTGCCGTTGTCGGCGGCGTGGGCGGGTGTGCCGCCCAGCAGGTTCAGGGCGCTGAGGAGCAGGACGAGCAGGGCGGTGGCGTACGACGGCTTGCGCATGGGTGCGGACCCCCGGGGCGGACAGGCGAGACGGACGGCGCGGCGGAAAGACAGGTGGAAAGAGAGGAGGAAAGAGAGGTGGTCCGGGCGGGTGCGCGCCCGGACCGAGGTGTTCGACGGGTGGGCCGCTCAGCTCAGCGTGAGCGTGAGGACCGCCGAGTACGCGCCGGGCGGGGTGTACGCCGGCACGTTCAGCGAGAGCCGCGCGTCGACCGTGAACTCGCCGCCGGTCAGGGCGCCGTCGGGTGCGGAGGCGAGCGTCGCTCCCGCGCTGCCGACCGATCCGGGGGAACCGGCCTTGCAGGTGCTCGGGCTGCCCTGCTTGGTGACGCAGACCGGGGTCCAGCCGAGCTTGTCCCCGCTGACGCTCGCCCCGCCGGGACCGGCGAAGTCGGTGACCTTGCCGGTCAGGGACCAGCCCGCGGGCCCGCCGCGGAAGTCCTTGACCGTCACCGTCCGCAGATCGCCGCGCGAGAAGCCGCCCTTGCCGAAGTCGACGCCCGCCAGGTCGACGGTGTCACCGGCCTGCGACATCGACAGCGTGCCCGCCTTCACGGACGTGTTGACCTTCTGGCTGTCCGCGGGCAGCGGGGTGTCGTCGATGACGACGTACGCCGCGGGGCCCGCGCCCTTCTCGGTGCTCCAGGAACTCCCTTCGTACGCGACGACACCGGTCGTCGCCTTGTCGGTGACGGTCAGGGACCCGGTGAAGGAGCCTTGCGCGTCGGCGGTGGCGCTCGCCTTGTCGGCGGTCTCCGCGGCACCGTTGCGGCCGGCCAGCGTGACGGTGGCGCCCGGGGTGAACTTGGCGCCGGTGACGGTGACCGCGTCACCCGGCTTGCCGGAGGCCGAACCGAGCTGGACGGTACGGGGGTTGGTGGTGCCCCCGCCGTCCGTCGCGGTCACCGTCTCGGAGACCGGGGCGGGCGGGTTCGTCACCGTGCAGGGGGTGTCCAGCTCCATGATGTAGCTGGTGTGGATGTTGTAGTCGCCGGGCGAGAGCTTGATCGCGCCCGGTGCGGTGACCGTGAACGTGCCCGTCATGGAGAACGACGGGAAGGCGCCCTTGCCGGGCACCGGGTCGTTCTTCTTGGGCCCGGCGACCGTCAGTTCCCCGCTCTGCGCACCGGACAGCGTGACCTTTCCGGTGGGCGTCATGATGTCGGCGGGCAGCGCCAGGTCGACGGGGTTGCTCGCGGCCGGTTTGACCACGGTGTACGTGACGGTGACCGTGTCCCCGACCTTCGGGGCGGCGTTGTCCACCGCGATCTGCGCGGTGGTGGTGCCGTCGATCGGCGGGATGCCCGCGATGGCGGGTGGGATGCAGTGCGTGGCGAAGTCCACGGCGTCGGCCGCCGCAGCGGTCGCCGCCGCGGTGGTGGCGCTCGCCCCGGTGGCCACGAGCGCGGCCGCCCCGAGCAGGGCCGCCCAGTGGCGACGCCGTCTTCGTCCGGTGGAATCCATGCGTGTCCTGTCCTCTCCTCATACGTGTGCGGGTTCCGGGCAGTGCGTGTGGGGGGAGGTGAGCCGTCAGTCGAAGACGAACGGGCCGGGCGCCTGCGGACCCTCGAAGGTGCAGGTGACGGCGATGCCGAAGATCACCATGCGCAGCGAACCGCCGTACGCCTCCAGGGTGTCGCCGGGTGCCACGACGCCGTCGAGCGGGCCGACCTGGACGCCGCTGCCCGCGCTCATGGCCGGGTTCCTGGTGCCGCTGAAGACGGTGGTGCCGCCGCCCGCCTTCGTCAGGGTGAGGGTGGAGGCGATGGTGTCCGCGGCCACGCCGACCGGTGTGGTGATCTCCGAGGAGCTGAGGGTCATGGTCGCGGCGGTGCCGGCCTGGGCGGCGGTGAGCGTGGCCTCGCCGCCGCCGTAGAGACCGCAGTCCGCGATGACGGTGGCCGACTGCGGAGTGACGGCCGCGGCGGACGGGGCGAACGCCAGGCCCGCGGCGGCAAGGGTGCCCGCGGCCAGCGCCGCGCACGTCATGGCGCGTCGGCGCGGCGCGGATCCCGCGGATCCCGCGGATCTCATGGGCACCGTGGGGCCCGTGGATCTCATGGGCACCGTGGGGCCCGTGGATCTCATGGGCACTGTGGATCCCGTGGACCTCATGGATCCCGTGAACCTCGCGGCCCTCGCGGCCCTTGTGGATCTCTCAGCCCTCTCGGATTTCGCGGATCTCTCGGCGCTTGCGGATCTCGCGGGTCTCGCGGATGTCGTGTGTCTCGCGGATGCCGCGGATGCCGCGGATCTCTCGGCCCTCTCGGCCCTCTCGGCCCTCTCGGATCTCCCGGATCTCTCGGATCTCTCGGATCTCTTGGGTCTCGCGCGTCTCGTGGAGCCCGTGGGTCTCATCGAAGTCCCTTCCCGTGCTGTTCCCGTGGTGCCGCGCGCGCCGGGTGGGCGCGGGCCTGCTCGTGCGGGCACGCCGCAGGGTTGCCTGTGGCGCGAGTGGGGGAGGTGCGGCGGACCGTTCGCGAGCGGGGTGCGGCACGCGGCGCGGAGAGTTTCTGACGGCCCGTCAAACTGTGGTGCGCCGTCCATTGATGCGCAGGAAGCGTGGAGGCGCAAGAGATATTCGGAGGAACTTCCGAGGAAAGCGCCCGCCGGGCGGACGGCCTGCCGAACGTTTCCGGGCCACCCGGCGTCCAGGGGACGGAGCGCGCAGCGGCTGCGCGCGGAGGGTGGTGCGGGTATGCGGATCGGTGCGGGGCGGGTCGTGGCAGGGCTCGTGGCCTTGCTGGCGGTGGCCGGCTGCGGGAGCGAGGTGCCCGAGGGGCTCGTCCTCAAGGAGTCGAAGGGGGCCGGGGCGCCCGCGTCCCCGTACGCGGGGCCGCTCAAGGCGAAGACGCCGTCCTGGGTCGGCGAGGACAGCCCGCTGGAGGGCGGTGGCGCCGCCCTGCTGACGCTGGAGTGCGAGGGGAAGCCCGGCAGCGGCGGATCGGGCTCCGACTACGACGACGACCCGGCGGACTCGCCGGAGGAGGCGCTGGCCGCACAGGTCGGCGACCAGTTCTGGCACGACATGCCGGACCGCGACTATCGCGTGGAGCGCCGCACCGGGTCCCGGGTGCTGTTCTCCTACGACGTCGGGGGCCGCACCCGGGCCGCCGTGATCGTCGCCAAGGGCCGTGCGGACAAGGCCGGTTGGCGTGGCGAGACGCGGGCGAGCTGCGATCCGTCGGAGTTCCGGCGGGCGGACCGCGAGCGGCTCGACATCAAGGTGTGGGAGGACCGGCGGGGCCGCCCCGTGTCCACGACGAAGATCGACAGTTCGATGGGGCCCGAGCACTGCGACTGGCAGACGGTCGAGTTCCTGCACCTCGACAGCGCGAAGGACCGGCGCGGCCAGGGACGCCAGTATCTCCGCGACCCTGAGGGGCAGTTGACCGGCCTGAAGACGCTGCGCTCGTCGTACGCCGAGGACGTGCCGATGCCGGCCGACGCCGTCGACACGGGCTACCGCCACCACGGCAGGGAGCTGTGGCTGGCGGCCGACGGTGCGGCGGCGTACGTGCGCACCGACGGCCGGGTGGAGCGCTGGCCAGGGGTTACGGAGCCCGTTGCCTGTGCCTGAAGTCCCTTAGGCCGTACGGGAGTTAAGCGGTGCACGACCCCTTGGCCCGTACGGTGGCGTGTGACATAGTACTGGCGTGGCCAAGCCGCTGACCTGTGATGTCGTGGTAGTCGGGGCCGGGATGGTGGGGGCGGCGAGCGCCCTCTACGCCACCCGGGAGGGTCTGGACGTCGTGCTGGTGGACCGTGGTCCGGTGGCCGGCGGCACGACCGGATCCGGTGAGGGCAACCTCCTGGTCTCCGACAAGGAACCCGGACCCGAGCTCGAACTCGCTCTGCTGTCCGGCCGGTTGTGGTCGGCGCTCGCCGCCGAACCCGGAGTCGCCGCCTCCATCGAGTACGAGGCGAAGGGCGGCGTCGTCGTCGCCTCGACGCCGGACGGTCTCACCGGCCTGGCGGACCTCGCCGTCGGCCAGCGGGCCGCGGGCGTCACCGCCGACCCGGTCGACGCCCACGCCCTGTACGACCTGGAGCCCCACCTCGCCCCCGGCCTGCCGGGCGGCGTCCACTACCCGCAGGACGCGCAGGTCATGCCGACGCTCGCCGCCGCCCACCTGATCCGGCTGGCCCGCACCGGGGGCGCCCGGCTGCGCACCGGCTCGACCGTCACCGGCATCCTGCGCACGGCGGCCGGTGCCGTGCGCGGCGTCCGCACGGACGGGGCGGAGATCCACGCCCCGGCCGTGGTGAACGCGGCAGGTACCTGGGGCGGCGAACTGGCCGCGCTGGCCGGGGTGGAGCTCCCCGTCCTGCCGCGCCGCGGTTTCGTCCTGGTCACCGAACCACTGCCCCGCATGGTCCACCACAAGGTGTACGCGGCGGACTACGTCGCCGACGTGGCCAGCGACTCGGCGGCCCTGCAGACCTCACCCGTGGTGGAGGGGACGGCGGCCGGTCCTGTCCTGATCGGAGCGAGCCGCGAGCGGGTCAGGTTCGACCGGGAGTTCTCGCTCCCGGTGGCCCGCGCCCTCGCCGTCGGCGCGACCCGGCTCTTCCCCTTCCTGGCCCACGTGCGCGCCATCCGCGGCTACTTGGGATTCCGCCCCTACATGCCGGACCACCTGCCCGCCATCGGTCCCGACGCCCGGGTCCCCGGCCTCTTCCACGCCTGCGGCCACGAGGGCGCGGGCATCGGCCTGTCCACCGGGACCGGACACCTCGTCGCCCAGGCGCTCGCCGGACGGACCCCGGACCTCGACCTCGCACCGTTCCGCCCCGACCGCTTCGAGCGCCGCCAGGAGGACACCGCGTGAGAGACCGAACGCCCCTGCGGCTGACGCGGGCCCGGCCCGAACCCGCCTTCACCGTCACCTTCGACGGCCGGGACCTCGACGTGCTGCCCGGCCGCACCGTCGCCGCCGCGCTCTGGGCGGCGGGCATCACCTCCTGGCGCACCACCCGGCACGGCGGCACGGCACGCGGCGTCTTCTGCGGCATCGGCGTCTGCTTCGACTGCCTGGTCACCGTCAACGGCCGCCCGAACCAACGCGCCTGCCTCGTCCGCGCCGAACCCGGCGACGTGATCACCACCCAGGAGGGCACCGGCCATGACGGCGCACGGTGAGCGTCCCCGGCTCGCCGTCGTCGGCGCGGGCCCGGCCGGACTCGCCGCCGCCCTCGCCGCCGCACGGCAGGGCCTGGCCGTCACCCTCGTCGACGCGGCACCGCAGGCCGGCGGCCAGTTCCACCGGCAGCCCGCCGAAGGGCTCGGGGCGCGCCGGGCGCGGGCACTGCACCACCGGTGGCGCACCTGGGAACGGCTGCGCGACGGCCTCGCACGGCACGTCGCGGCAGGCCGCGTCACCCATCTGACCGACCATCATGTGTGGTGCGTGGAGCGGGAGAAGGGCGCGGGACGGGATTCGGACGGGACCCTCGTCGTGCACGCCCTGCGCGGACCCGCGCAGGAGGAGCCCGCCACCGTGCGCGCCGACGGACTGGTCATCGCCACCGGTGGCTACGAGACGGTGCTGCCGTTCCCCGGCTGGACCCTGCCCGGCGTGGTCACGGCGGGCGGCGCCCAGGCCATGCTCAAGGGCGGCCTCGTACTGCCGGGCCGCACCGCCGTCGTCGCCGGCACCGGACCGCTCCTGATGCCCGTCGCCGCCGGACTCGCGGCGGCCGGGGCGCGCGTCGCCGCGCTCGTGGAGGCGGCGGGGGTCCGGGACGTCGCGCGCAGCGCCCCCGCCCTCGCCGCCCACCCCGGCAAACTCGCGGAAGGCGCCCGGTACGCCGCGGAGCTGCTGCGCCATCGCGTACCCGTCAGGAGCCGGCACGCCGTCGTCGCCGCCCACGGCACCGACCGCCTCGACGCCGTCACCGTCGCCGCGCTCGACCCCGACGGGCGGGTCAGGACGGGCACCGAGCACCGCGTCCCCTGCGACACCCTCGCCGTCGGCCACGGCATGCTGCCGCACACCGACCTCGCCGAGACCCTCGGCTGCGCCGTCGACGGACGCCGGGTCCGGGTCGACGACGAGCAGCGCACCGATGTGCCCGGTGTCTGGGCGGCGGGCGAGACGACCGGCATCGGCGGCGCCGACCTCGCCCTCGCCGAGGGGCGGATCGCCGGGCTGTCCGCCGCAGCACGCCTCAACTTTCGTACGCCTGAACGGAGTTCGTGGCGGTCCGCCGCCGCGGCGCGGTCCCGGCTCCGGCGCTTCGCCTCCGCCGTCGACGCCGTGTACCGGCCGCCCGCGCACTGGACCGACCAGGTCACCGACGACACCGTCGTGTGCCGCTGCGAGGAGGTGCCCGCGGCCGACGTCCGCGCGGCCGTCGGCGGACTCGGTGCCGGTGACCTGCGCACCGTGAAGCTGCTCACGCGCGCCGGCATGGGCTGGTGCCAGGGCCGTATGTGCGGACCGGCGGTAGCCGGACTCCTAGGGCGCGAACTCCCGGTGTCCCGGCGACCGTTCGCCCGCCCCGTACCGCTCGGCGTCCTCGCCGGCGCCACGGAGGGCCGTGCCGGCCCCACGGAGGACCGCACGGAAGACCCCACCGAAGATCCCACCGAAGATCCGCAGCCCGCACGACCCGAGGAGGAGAACGCATGACGCACCCCGAGCCCGGCCCCCGCCAACCCTGGCACGGCGTCCTGGTCGCCACCGCGCTGCCGTTCCGCGCCGACCTGACCGTCGACCTCGCCCGGTACGCCGAGCACTGCGCATGGCTCGTCGAGAACGGCTGCGACGGCGTCGTGCCCAACGGCTCGCTCGGCGAGTACCAGGTGCTCACCCCGGACGAGCGGACCGCGGTCGTCGAGACCGCCGTCGCCGCGGTCGGCGGGGACCGGGTGATGCCGGGCGTCGCCGCGTACGGCTCCGCGGAGTCCCGGCGCTGGGCCGAGCAGGCCAAGGACGCCGGCTGCCGCGCGGTGATGCTGCTGCCGCCCAACTCCTATCGCGCCGACGAGCGTTCCGTCCTCGCCCACTACGAGGAGGTCGCCCGGGCCGGTCTGCCGGTCGTGGCGTACAACAACCCGATCGACACCAAGGTCGACCTCGTCCCCGAGCTCCTCGCGAAACTGCACGGCGAAGGGTTCGTCCGGGCCGTCAAGGAGTTCTCCGGAGACGTCCGCCGCGCCTACCGCATCGCCGAACTCGCCCCGGAACTCGACCTGTTGGTGGGCGCCGACGACGTCGTGCTCGAACTCGCCGCGGCCGGGGCGAAGGGCTGGATCGCCGGATTCCCCAACGCCCTGCCGAAGGCCGGTGTCACCCTGTACCGCGCGGCCGCCCGGGGCGACCTGACCAGCGCGATGCCGCTCTACCGCACCCTGCACGCGCTCTACCGCTGGGACTCCAAGGTCGAGTTCGTCCAGGCCATCAAGGAGTCCATGGACGTCGTCGGACGGTACGGCGGCCCCTGCCGCCCGCCGCGCGTCCCGCTCCTGCCCGAGCAGGCGGCGGCCGTCCGCGCAGCGACCCAGAAGGCCGTCGCCGAAGGCCTCGCCTGACCTCCGCCACTCCGCCATCCGCCACCCCGACCTACGCCATTGACTCCGCCCGCCACCGACGCCGCCCGTCACCCAAGGAAGGCCCGGCCATGCGCAGCACCCTCGTCCTGCACGCCGTCGACTCGCACACCGAGGGCATGCCGACCCGCGTCGTCACCGGAGGCGTCGGCACCCTGCCCGGCGCGACGATGAACGAGCGACGCCTGTACCTCCGTGAACACCGGGACGACATCAAGCAGTTGCTGATGAACGAGCCGCGCGGACACGCCGCGATGAGCGGTGCGATCCTGCAGCCGCCGACCCGCCCCGACTGCGACTGGGGCGTCGTCTTCATCGAGGTCTCCGGCTACCTGCCGATGTGCGGGCACGGCACCATCGGCGTCGCCACCGTCCTCGTCGAGACCGGCATGGTCGAGGTCGTCGAGCCGGTCACCACGATCCGCCTCGACACCCCGGCCGGACTCGTCGTCGCCGAGGTCGCCGTCACGGAGGGCGCCGCACGCCACGTCACGCTGCGGAACGTGCCGTCGTTCTCCGTCGCCCTCGACCGCAAGGCCACCCTCGCCGACGGCCGCACGGTCACGTACGACCTGGCCTACGGCGGCAACTTCTACGCGATCCTGCCGCTCGACCAGTTCGAGCTGCCCTTCGACCGGGCCCGCAAGGAAGACATCCTCAAGGCCGGGCTGGCCCTCATGGACGCCGTCAACGCCGAGGCGGAGCCGGTCCACCCGGAGGACCCGTCGATCCGCGGCTGCCACCACGTCCACCTGTACGCGCCGGGATCCGACGCCCGGCACTCGCGGCACGCCATGGCGATCCATCCCGGCTGGTTCGACCGCTCGCCCTGCGGCACGGGCACCAGCGCACGGATGGCGCAGCTGCACGCGCGCGGCGAACTCCCGCTGCACACCGAGTTCGTGAACGAGTCGTTCATCGGCACCCGGTTCGCCGGACGCCTCCTCGGCACCACCGACGTCGCCGGGACCCCCGCCGTGCTGCCCAGCTTCACCGGCCGCGCCTGGATCACCGGCACCGCCCAGTACCTGCTCGACCCCACGGACCCGTTCCCCGCGGGATTCGTCCTCTGAGACCGCCGATAACCGATAGGGCCGCCGAGAACCGTCAAGACCGCCGAGAACCGATGAGAACCGATGAGACACACCCGGGAGTTCCGATGACCGCCCACCGCCCCGCTCCCGCCCTGCCCCGCGTCGGCGCCGAGAAACGGAGCCACCGCGAGCGGGTCGCCGACGCGCTGCGGGCCGCGCTGATCGCGGGGGAGCTGCGGGAGGGCGAGGTCTACTCCGCCCCCGGTCTCGCCGGCCGGTTCGGGGTCTCGGCCACCCCGGTGCGCGAGGCGATGCTCGACCTCGCCAAGGAGGGTCTGGTCGACGTCGTGCCCAACAAGGGGTTCCGGGTCACCGCGGTCTCGGCGAAACAGCTCGACGAGTACACGCACGTCCGCGCCCTCATCGAGATCCCCACCACCGTCGGCCTCGCGACCACCGCGGACCCGGCGGACCTGGCGGCGCTGCGCCCCGTCGCCCGGGAGATCGTCGACGCGGCGGCGGCCGGCGACCTCATCGCGTACGTCGAGGCGGACAGCCGCTTCCACCTGGGACTGCTCGCCCTCGCCGGGAACGACCACCTCGTCGCGGTCGTCGGCGACCTGCGCAAACGCGCCCGCCTCTACGGCCTCGACGCCCTGGTCCGCGCGGACCGCCTGGCCGCGTCCGCGGAGGAACACCTGGAACTGCTCGACGCCCTGCTGTCCCGCGACGCGCAGGCCACCCACACGGTCATGACCCGCCACCTCTCCCACGTAAGAGGCCTCTGGGCGTCCCCCACCCACCCGTAGCTCGCGCAGCCGCCCCGAAAGGGGCGCGGGGAACTGCGCGAGCAACCCACCACAACCGACAGTCGCGCCCCACAGAAACCCGGCAGACGCCCCCGCGCCACCCTCGCACGGCCAAGCGCGCCGGACGGCTCACGGCACCCGAGCCGTCCACGCATCGGTCCCGAACTTCGTCCGCACCAGCTCCTCGGCGGCAGCCATCTCCGCCTCGGTCACCTTGTCCTCGCTCAGCCCGTACCGCCCCCGGAACGATTCGATCATGCGGGCGATGACCTCCTCGCGGGGCAGCCCGGTCTGCCGGCGCAGTGGGTCCACGCGCTTCTTGGCGCTCTTGGTGCCCTTGTCGGAGAGCTTCTCGCGACCGATGCGGAGCACTTCCACCATCTTGTCGGCGTCGATGTCGTACGACATCGTCACGTGGTGCAGCACCGCGCCCTGCCCGGCCGCGACCCGCTTCTGCGCGGCGCCCGCGACCTTGCCGACGTCGGTGGCGATGTCGTTCAGCGGCTGGTACCACGCCTTGATCCCCATGTCGCCGAGGGCGTCGAGCACCCAGTCGTCGAGATAGGCGTACGAGTCCTGGAAGGAGAGGCCGGAGACCAGCGACTCGGGGACCGCGAGGGAGTACGTGATCGTGGACCTCGGCTCCGCGAACATCGCGCCGCCGCCCGAGATCCGGCGCACGACGGTGACGCCGTGCCGTTCGACGCCCTCGGGGTCGACCTCGTTGCGCAGCGACTGGAAGCTGCCGATGATCACCGCGGGCCGGTCCCACTCCCACACGCGCAGCGTCGGCGGCCGGTGCCCGAGCGCGACCTGCTCCGTCATCACCTCGTCGAGCGCCATGTGCAGCACGGGGGACTGGGGCGCGTCGTGGATGAGCTGCCAGTCGTAGTCGCGCCAGTCCGTGGCCTGGGCGAGGGCGCGGCGCACCGCCGTGGCGACGCCCTCGGTGGTGAGGCCGAGCATGGTGGTGCCGGCCGGCAGCGCGGCGTCGATCCGGGCGGTCAGGTCGGCCGTGTCCGCGTCGGCCGGGGCGCCTTCGAGCGCGGCGTTGATCGCCGGGAGCGCGTCGTCCGGTTCGAGGAAGAAGTCGCCCGCGACCCGCACGTCCCGCAGGACCCCGTCCACCACGTCCACATCGACGACGACCAGCTTGCCGCCGGGAATCTTGTACTCGCCGTGCACCGTGTGCCGCCTTCCACCGCTGTTGTCCGTATCCTCCGACAACGCTAACCGGAAGCCGGACATTCCGGGTGCCGGTGGCGTCCCGGCACGCCCTGATCACCCACGCGACGACGGAACGCCTCAGGGGGACCGGGCGCCCCACGAGTCGAATTCAGTAAGGCCCTTGACGAATGCCGGTGGCGGACCGGAAGAATCCTCCTGTTCCGTCAAGTTGCCTTCTGGTGGAACGTGTTGACCCTGCCGCGCCGCTCCGAGGGGACCGCCCATGTCCGTCACCCGCAGATCCGTGCTGGCCGCGGGCGCGGCCACCCCCGTGGCCGGAGCGCTCGCCGCGCCCGCGGCCCGCGCCGCCGACCGCGCCGGGAGCACCGGCCGGCACACCGTCCCCCTCACCGACGGCTGGCGCTTCGCACTGGTCAGCCCCGACGGCATCGCCGACCCGACCGGCGCGTACGCCGGCGCCGAGCGGCCCGGGTACGACGACGGGGACTGGCGCCGGGTCGCCGTGCCGCACGACTGGAGCATCGAGCAGACCCCCACCCCCGAGCACAACACCACGAGCGGCACCGGCTTCCTGCCGGGCGGACTCGGCTGGTACCGCACGACGTTCACGGTGCCGAGCGCGTACGCGGGCAAGCGGATCTCCGTCGAGTTCGACGGCGTGTACATGGACGCGAACGTCTACCTCAACGGCGAACTCGTCGGCAACCACCCCTACGGCTACACGGGCTTCGCCCTCGACGTCACCGACCTGGTGCACAGCGACGGCCGCACCGCCGACGTCCTCGCGGTCGAGGTCCGCAACCGGCTGCCCAGCAGCCGCTGGTACTCGGGCAGCGGCATCTACCGCAACGTCCGCCTCGTCGTCACCGAACCGGTGCACGTCGAGCGCTGGGGCACCTTCGTGACCACGCCCGACCTCGCGGCCACCGTCGACCGGGGGTACGCCACGGTCGACGTCCGCACCGCCGTCGCGAACGCGTCGGGGGCCGCGCGGGACGTCACCGTCGTCTCCACCGTCCGCGACCCCAAGGGGCGCCGCGTCGCCCGCACCGAGTCCGTCCTCACGGGAGTCGGCGCCGAGTCGAAGACCGCCCACGACCAACTGACCGTACGGGACCCGCAGTTGTGGTCCATCCAGACTCCCGGTCATCGCTACACGCTCATCACCGACCTGCGCGTGGACGGCCGCACCGTCGACACGTACCGCACCCGCTTCGGCATCCGGTACGCCGCCTTCGACCCGGACACCGGATTCACCCTCAACGGCCGCTACGCCAAGCTCAAGGGCGTCGACCTGCACCACGACCTCGGCGCGCTCGGCGCCGCCGTCCAGCCCGACGCCGTGCGCCGCCAGCTGACCATCATGAAGAGCATGGGCGTCAACGCGCTGCGCACCTCCCACAACCCGCCCGCGCCCGAGGTGATCGAGGCGTGCGAGGACCTCGGCATCGTCATGCTGGTGGAGGCCTTCGACTGCTGGCGCACCGGCAAGAACCGCTACGACTACGGGCGCTTCTTCGACGCCCACTCCGACGCGGACATCGCCGAGATGGTGCGCGCCGCCCGCAACTCGCCCGCCGTCCTCATGTGGTCGATCGGCAACGAGATCCCCGACTCCACCCGCACCGAGGGCATCGCCATGGCGCAGCGCCTCATCGGCGACGTCAAGGCGCTCGACCCGACCCGGCCCGTCGTCATCGGCTCCGACAAGTACCGCTCGCTGCCCGCCGCCGGCTCGCCCGCCGACCAGATCCTCGCGGGACTCGACGGCCTCGGCCTCAACTACAACACCGCGGCCTCCGTCGACGCCCTGCACGCCCGCTACCCGCACCTGTTCCTCTTCGAGTCCGAGTCGTCGTCCGAGACGTCGTCCCGCGGCACCTACCAGGAGCCCGAGCACCTCAACACCGGCGAGAACCACACCCCCGGCAGGCGGGCCACCTCCTCGTACGACAACAACCTCGCCTCCTGGACGATGAGCGGCGAGTACGGCCTGAAGAAGGACCGCGACCGGCGCTTCTTCACCGGCGAGTTCCTCTGGTCCGGCATCGACTACATCGGCGAGCCGACGCCCTACGACGTGTTCCCGGTGAAGGCGTCGTTCTTCGGCGCGGTCGACACGGCCGGGTTCCCGAAGGACATGTACCACCTCTTCCGCAGCCAGTGGTCGGACGAGCCGATGGTGCACCTGCTGCCCATGGACTGGACGACGCACGAGGACGGGGCGGAGGTCGAGGTGTGGGCGTACGCGAACGTCGCCGACGTCGAACTGTTCCTCGACGGCCGTTCCCTGGGCGTGCGGTCCTTCGACGAGAAGAAGACCGTCGACGGACGGACCTACCTGGAGACCACGGAGGCCACGCACGACGACAAGACCGTCACCGGCGGCCCCTACCCGGGCAGCTACACCTCGCCGAACGGCAGCGCCGGCAAGCTGCACCTGACGTGGAAGGTGCCGTTCGCCGCCGGTGAGCTGAAGGCCGTGGCCCGGCGCGGCGGCAAGGTCGTGGCCACGGACGTGCTGCGCACGGCGGGCCGGCCGCACGCGGTGCGGCTGACCGCCGACCGCAGGTCGGCCGGCGCGGACGGGCGGTCCCTCGTGTTCGTGACGGCCGAGGTCGTCGACGCGAAGGGCGTCGTCGTGCCCGACGCCGAGCACCTCCTGGAATTCGACGTGACCGGCGGGCAGTTGGCCGGCGTGGACAACGGGCGGCAGGAGAGCGCCGAGCGCTATCAGGCCGCCACCCGCACCGCGTTCCACGGACTCGCCCTCGCGATCGTCCGCGCGGGCACGAAACCCGGCACGCTCACCGTCACCGCCCGCTCGGCCGGCCTGAAGCAGGGCAAGGTGTCCGTACGGGTGACCGGCCCCGCGGGCGCGCCCGTCACGCCCACCGAGCCCTTCGCACCCGACCCCGGCCCCGGGGCCCCGAAGTACCCGTCGGCGGACGCCAGTTACTCGGGCGCGCCGACCACCCTGCCCGCCGCGATGCTCGACGGCGACCCGGCCACCCAGTGGTCGAACGCCTTCCAGAAGTCCGCCACCGCCCTGCTGCCCGCCTTCAACGGCGCACGGCCCGGCGACTGGATCTCCGTGGAGTGGGCGGACGAGCGGCCACTCGGCCGCGTCGAGGCGTCCTTCACCGTCGACGCCAAGCACTCCCTGCCGCGGTCCGTGGACGTCGCGGTCTGGGACGGCGCACGGTACGTCCCCGTGCCGGACGTCGCCATCGACTGGGCCGCCGCGTCCGGCGAGCCCACCGTCCTCACCTTCGACGCCGTACGCGGCAGCCGCCTGCGCCTGACCCTGACCAGCGCCCGGCCCGGCGACGTCCAGGGCGCGTTCGGCATCAGCGCGCTCGACGTGGCGGAGTCGTGAGCGGCCCACCGGCCGGGACCGACCCGGCCTGGCTCCCCGACGAGGCGTTCCGCGCGGTCGGCTCCCGGCGCGTCCAGGTGCGGGGCGAGGGTCCGCTCGTCGACACCGTCCGGGCCGAGGCCGCCCGGGCCCGCGCGCGGTTCGGCGGCGCGGCGGACGGGCCCGCCGACCTGGTGCTGTGCCTCGACGGCAGCGGCGACGAAGGGCCCGAGGGCTTCACCCTGGAGCGGACGGCCGGGCGGACCACCGTCACGGCCGCCGCCCCCGCCGGCCTGCTGTACGGCTTCTTCGAGGTGGTCAGGCTCGGCGAGGACGCCTTCGTCGAGGCGCCCGCGCGCACCCACCGCCCCGCCGTCGCCGAACGCATGCTGAACCACTGGGACAACGTCGACGTCCACCCCGTGATGGGCCAGGTCGAGCGCGGCTACGCGGGCGGCTCCCTCTTCTGGCAGGACGGACAGGCCCGCGGCGACCTGGCCCGGGTGCGCGCCTACGGGCGGCTCCTCGCGGCCTGCGGAATCAACGCGCTCAGCGTCAACAACGTCAACGTGCACCCGGCCGAGGCCCGCCTCCTCACCGACCGCATCACCGAAGTCGCCGCCATCGCCGACGAGTTGCGGGCCTACGGCATCCGCACCCACCTCTCCGTCAGCTTCGCCGCACCCGTCCTCCTCGGCGGCCTCGACACCGCCGACCCGCTCGACGAGGACGTCCGGCAGTGGTGGCGGGCGGCCGCCGACCACGTGTACGCGCACATCCCCGACTTCGGCGGCTTCGTCGTCAAGGCCGACTCCGAGGGGCAGCCGGGCCCGTTCGCGTACGGCCGCAGCCACGCCGACGGCGCCGGGCTGCTCGCCGGCGCCCTCGCCCCGCACGGCGGCACCGTCCACTGGCGGGCCTTCGTCTACGACCACACCCAGGACTGGCGCGACCGGACCACGGACCGGGCCCGCGCCGCGTACGACCACTTCGCCCCGCTCGACGGGCAGTTCGCCGACAACGCCGTCCTCCAGGTCAAGCACGGGCCGATGGACTTCCAGGTCCGCGAGCCCGTCTCCCCGGTCATCGGCGCCCTGCCGCACACCGAGGTCGCCGTCGAACTGCAGGTCACCCAGGAGTACACCGGGCAGCAGCGGCACGTGTGCGCGCTCGCCCCCCTGTGGTCGCAGGTGCTGCGCTTCCGGCCGGAGGGCGCCGAAGGGCCGACCGTCGGCACCATCGCGGACAGCCTCGTCGCCGTGTCGAACGTCGGCGACGACCCCTACTGGACCGGCCACCCGCTCGCCCAGTTCAACCTGTACGCGTTCGGCCGCCTGGCCTGGAACCCCGACGCGGACCCCGACCAACTTCTCACCGAATGGCTGGAGTTGACGTTCACCCCGGACCGGTCCGCCGAACCCGAGCGGCTCCGCGCCGGACTGCGCGCGGTGCTTGCCGGGTCGTGGGCGACGTACGAGAAGTACACCGCGCCCCTCGGCGTCGGCTTCATGGTGCAACCGGGACACCACTACGGGCCGAGCGTCGACGGCTACGAGTACAGCCCCTGGGGGACGTACCACTTCGCGGACCGCGACGGCGTCGGCGTCGACCGCAGCGCGGCCACCGGCACCGGCTACGCGGCGCAGTACGCCAAGCCCTGGCGGGAGACGTACGAGAGCGCCGACACCTGCCCCGACGACCTGCTGCTCTTCTTCCACCACGTGCCGTACGGGCACGTGCTGCACAGCGGCACGACCGTGATCCAGCACATCTACGACACCCACTTCGAGGGCGTGGCGGAGGTGGCGGCGGCCCGCGAGGTGTGGGCGTCGCTCGCCGGACTGGTCCGCCCCGACGTGCACGAACGCGTCAGCGAGCGGTACGCGGAGCAGGAACGCTGCGCGCGCGAGTGGCGCGACCAGATCAACAGCTACTTCCTGCGCGCGTCCGGGGTGCCGGACGCGCACGGGCGCCGCATCCACTAGGGCCTGTCCGGGGGCTGGTGCCCGTCACTCCAGGCGCAGCACCGCCACTCCGAGCGGATCGAGCGCGAGCGGGTCGCCGCGGCCGGTCCGTTTGCCGGTGAGCAGGTCCGTGCCGGTGGCGTGCGCCGTCAACTCCACCGGATCCGTGGTGTGGTTGAGGAGGAAGAGGAGGGTCCGGCCGTCCGGGGCGACCCGGTGCGCGGTCTCGACGCCGGCGTGCTCCGCGTACGGGCCGACCAGGCCGTGCCGGTCCAGGACCCGGCGCACCACCCACTCGGTGCCCGCGTCGTCCAGCCGGGTCGCCACGTACCAGCCCTCGCCGCCGCGCCTGCCGAACCGGTTGCGGGTGACGGCGGGGGAGCCCGCGTAGAAGTCGGACGTGTAGGTGCCGACCGGTTCCGCGACGCCCAGGGGCGTGACGATCTCGAAGACGAGGCGGCCCGCGGCTTCCAGGCCCGACTCCCCTTCACCGAGCCGGACCGGGTTGGTGACGTCCGCCGGGCGGGAGTCCCACTCGTCGACGCGGACGCCGGTCAGCGCGCCGAGCGGGCCGGGGACGTCCGTGAGGAACGCCCGGTCGTGCTCGTCGCCACGCCCCGACAGGAAACTCGTCACGACGGTGCCGCCGCGCTCCGCCACCGCCTCCAGGCGCTCCGCGAGGTCACCCTTCACCAGATGCAGCACCGGCGCGAGCACCACGTCGTACGCCGACAGGTCCGCGGTCACCGGGACGACGTCGACGTCCGCGCCCGCCGCCCGCGCGGCGCGGTAGTAGGCGTGCACGACGTCCGGGTACTTCACGAGCCGCGACGGGCCGTCCGAGATCTCCAGCGCCCACCAGCTGTCCCAGTCGAAGAGCAGCGCGGTGCGGGCCGGGGTGCGGGCGCCCAGCGTGGCGGGACCGAGCTCCGCCAACTCCCGCCCCAGTGCGGCCACTTCGCGGAAGACCCGGGTGTCGTCGCGGCCCGCATGGCCGATGACCGCCCCGTGGTACTTCTCGCACGCGCCCCGCGACGCCCGCATCTGGAAGTAGAGGACGGCGTCCGCGCCGTGCGCCACCGCCTGCCAGCTCGCCAGCCGCAGCTCGCCCGGCCTGCGCAGCGGGTTGACGTCGCGGCACGCGGTCGTCGACGGCGTCTGCTCCATCAGCCAGAACGGCGCGCCGTCCTTGAGGCCGCGCATCAGGTCGTGCGCGAGCGCGGGCACGGTCGGCGGCGCGTCCAGCGGCGGATAGCTGTCCCACGACGCGAAGTCGAGGTGCGGCGCCCAGCGGTGGTAGTCCAGCGGCCGGAACAGGCCCATGAAGTTGGTGGTCACCGGAGTGCTCGCGCTGTGGGCGCGGATCGCTTCCTTCTCGGCGAGGAAGCAGCCGAGGAGCGCGTCCGTCATGAACCGGTGGTAGTCGAGCGTGATGCCCTGGAACGCGGTGTGGTCGGGGCCGCGCCAGTGCTCGGTGAGCGCGCTCGGCGGCTCGATCTCGGCCCAGTCCGTGTAGCGGTGCGACCAGAACGTCGTCCACCAGGCGTCGTTGAGGGCGTCGAGCGTGCCGTACTTGTCGCGCAGCCAGTCCCGGAACGCGTCCGCGCACAGCCCGCAGTAACAGGCGCCGCCGTACTCGTTGTTGATGTGCCAGGCGAGCAGTGCCGGGTGACCGGCGTAGCGTTCCGCGACGCGGTCCGCGAGCGCGGTGGAGAGCCGGCGGTACGCGGGTGAGCCGGGGCAGAAGTTGTGGCGCTGGCCGTAGCCGTGCCGCCTGCCCTCGAAGTCGGTGCGGTTCACCTCCGGGTACCGGCGTGCCAGCCAGGGCGGCACGGCGGCCGTGCCGGTGGCGAGGACGACCCGGCGGCCCTCCGCCGCCGCCCGGTCCAGGATCCGGTCCAGGACCTCGAAGTCGTAGACGTCCTCGGCGGGTTGGAGCAGCGACCACGCGAACACGCCCACCGTGAGCGTGTCGACCCCGGCCTTCGTGAACAGCCGGTGGTCCGCGTCCGCCACCTCCGCGGGCCACTGCTCCGGGTTGTAGTCCCCGCCGTACGGGATCTTCGGGGTGCCGGGTGCGCCGCTCATGCGGTGAACTCCTCCGCGGTCTCGGTGATCATCGGGCGGCTGGTGCGCAGCAGGGACAGGAGCAGCAGCGGGACGAGCAGCAGGGCGAGGACCTCCGTGAACCAGAGCGTCGCCGCGCCCGCGACGACCAGGGCGCTCAGCGCCCCGACCGTCGCCCCGCCCCGGCGCAGCATGAAGTACGCGGCGAGGCGCGCCGTGTCCGCCGTACGGAAGCGGAAGAGGGCGAGCAGCACCAGGCAGTTGGCGCCCCACAGCACGGCGCCCACCCCGGTCAGTGCGAGCAGGCCCGCCCACCAGCCGGGTAGTCCCGTGGCCGCGAAGTGGGTGAGGGTGTAGGCGATGACCGTCAGCCAGCCCAGCAGCGGTACCCAGAGGCGCAGCGCCGCAGCGGAGTTGAGACGCAGCCCGCGCAGGTACGCGCGGGCCGGGCGCAGCTCCGTCAGGTCGTGACTGCGATGGTGCAGCGCGTACAGCGCGGCGGCGAGGGCGGGGCCGAGCGGGACCAGGCACAGCGCCGCCAGCGGCAGCGTGCCCGGGGCGCCACCGAGCAGCAGCAGGCCGAGACCGCCGGGCGCCACCGTCACGAGGAGCAGCACCTCGACCGTCAGGAGGGTGTGGACCAGGGCGCAGGCCCGCGACAGCGGGCCCGCGCCGAAGTGCGCGGCGGCGGTGCCGGTGCTCACCGGGGTCCGCCGCCGAGCAGGCGCCCCTCGTCCCACCAGGGCGGCGCCTCCTCCACGACCGGCTCGACCTCCACCAGCGTCACCTCGTCGCGCCGCAGGCTGATGTCGAGGGTCGCCCGCGACTCCCGTACGGGGAGCCGGAGGTGGGAGCGGCCGGGTTCGGCGGCCTCGTGCAGCAGGTCCAGCTGGCGCGGGCGGGGCGAGCGCGGGCTGCCCATCCGACGCCATGCCGTGTACGCGTTGCCGCGCTCCTCGTCCACGTGCGAGCGGTGCACGAAGACCTCGTCCCCGTCGGCCGGCACCGACAGGCGCACCGTGTGACCGTCCGCGCCGGCCGCCGCCCACGCCAGGACCGCGATCCGGCCGTCCGGGTGCCGCGTGACGAGGTGGTCGTCGCCGCGCGCGAGCACCTCGTCGCCGAGGCGGGCCATGAACGCGTACAGGTGGTACGTCGGCTTCTTGACCTGCCGGTGCGTCAGCAGCCCGAAGCCGCCGTGGAACAGCGCCGTCGGCACCCCGGCCTCCTCGAACACGTCGCTGAACGTCCAGTACGAGAAGGAGTCCACGAGATCGCCGCCCGCGGCCAGGACCGGTGCCAGGTAGGCCGCGTTGTACGCCGTGTCGTGGATGAGGTTGTCCGGGCAGTACGACGAGTTGAACTCCGTGATGTGCACCGGGAGTTCGCCGAGGCCCGTGCCCTTCAGCTCCTGTCGCGGCGCCGCGAACTGCTCCAGGAGCCGTTCGGCCGGCGCGAGCGTCTGGTGGGAGCCGAACGGCACGTGCTGAGCGGGGCCCGAGGTGTACGCGTGCCGGGACACGAAGTCGACCGGCAGGTCCCGCTCCGCCACGAAGTCGGCGAACCGCGCCAGCCATCCGTCGTCCGCACCCGGCGAGACCCCGGGCCCGCCCACCTGGAGCGAGGCGTCGACGTCCTTCACGGCGAGGGCCGTCGTCTCGTACAGACGGTGGTAGGCCGCCTGGTCCGCGTCCTGCCAGAAGATCGGCAGATCCGGTTCGTTCCACACCTCGATCGGCCAGGTCCGCACCTCGTCCAGGCCGTACCGGTCGACCAGGTGCGCCACGGTCGCCCGCACCAGGTCCGCCCACTCCCGGTGCGAGGACGGCGGCGTCACATTGCCGCCCCACCAGAAGACGGTCTGCTCGCCCGACGCCAACTCACTTGGCATGAAGCCGAGTTCGAGGAAGGGGCGGATGCCGATCTCCAGATACGCGTCCACGATCTGGTCGACGTACGTGAACGAGTGGTGCACGCGTCGCTCGCCCTGCCACTCGTACGGCCGGTACACGCCCACGTTGTCGCTCAGCAGGCCGTGCCCGCGGATGTGCCGGAACCCGATGTCACGCCGGACCAGGGCGAGGGAGTCCTGGTAGTCGCGGCGCAGGGCCAGGTCGAAGCGGCCCGTGCCCACGCAGGCGCGCCAGGCGTCGCCGAGGCGGCCGACCGGCTCGGCCGGGACGCGGATCACCGCGGAGGAGGGGGAGGTCACCCGTTGTCCTTCCGGTAGCGCTCGTAGGCCTTGGTGTGCAGATCGGCGAGGCGGTCGCTGTTCTTCGCCTTCGCCTCGGCGACGTACGCCTCCCACTGGGACATCGGGCGCTTGCCGAGCACGAACTTCAGCATGTTCTGGTTCATGTGGTCCTTGAGCGGCGTCTCCCAGAGCGTCACCTGCTCCTGCTCCGCCGATCCCAGCGGGTGCGGTGGAGCGATCGGCAGCTGCTTCCGCTCGGCCATGGCGTCCTGGAACTTCTTCTCGTCCGGGCTGAACGACGACGACACCAGCTCCCAGCTGCCGCCGTACGTGAACACGCCGTTGAAGAAGCCGAAGTCCTTCTGCAGGTCCTTCGGCGCCTTGGGGTCGGAACCCATCAGGGAGATGCCGGACTTCAGCGCGTACGAGTCGCCGGACTTGGTGTACGTGACGCCTTCGACGCCCCACTTGCAGAAGGCCTGTCCCGCGTCCGAGTACCAGAGCCAGTCAAGGAACTGCATCATCGCGACGAAGTTGTCGCTCTTGAGCGCCTTGCTGGAGACCATCACCCCGTTCTCCAGGCGGATCCCGTCCAGGACCACCGGACCCGCGGGGCCCACCGGCACCGGGATCATCTCGATCTTCGCGCCCTTGACCTGCTTCTCCAGGTTGAAGCGGTAGTTCTGCACGAGCTCCTGCGGATTCGCGCTGATCGCGAACGACTTCTCGCCGAGGAGCTTCTTCACCGCGTCGTCATCGGTCTGCGTGAAGCTCTCCGGGTCCATGAGCTTCTCGGCGACCAGCTTGCGCAGGTACTCGACGACCTGGCGGAACTGGTCCGTCGTGCCGGTGTAGACGAACTTCTTCGCCTTCCGGTCGAAGGTGACGTTCTCGTAGGTCCAGCCGGCGTGAATGCCGTGGGCCTGGCCGAGATAACTGACCAGCGCGGCCGCGGGGTAGACCGTGTTCGTGCTCCAGCGGTCCGTGAGCGGATAGCGGTCGGGGTACTCGTCCTTCAGCGCCTTCAAGGTGTCGTACACCTCGTCCCAGGAGGTCGGCAGGGAGACGCCGATCTTCTCCAGGACGTCCGTGCGGAAGGCCATCGAGTAGCCGGACTTCGGCTTCTCGTGCAGTCCCGGCAGCAGGTAGTACTTGCCGTCGGACTGGCGGATGGAGTCCAGCTCCGGCTCCAGCTTCCACCTCTTGACCTTGTCGCGGAAGTTCGGCATCAGGTGCACGTACTCGCTGACGGGCAGGATCGCGCCCGACGACACGAACGCGACCTCGGAGGGGTGGTACGTCTTGGGGATCAGGAACGGCGCGTCACCCGAACCGATCAGCAGGCTGCGCTTCTTCTCGTAGTCGCTCAGGGGCACGTCGACGGGCTTCAGCGTGACACCGGTGCGCTTGGTGAGCTCCTGCCAGAAGAGCCAGTCCTGCTTCGTCGGGTACACCGGGTTGTTGTTGTGCAGCAGGGAGATCGACAGCGCCTTGGTGGCCTTGAACTGCTCACCGGCGCGGTAGTTCTTCATCGCTCCGTCCTGCTTCTTCGACAGGTCCTTGGAGTCGCCGCCGTCGTCGCCGCTGCCGCAGCCGGTGAGGGCCGCGAGACCCGCGAAGCCGGCCGCGGCCAGGAGCGACCTTCTGGACAGCTGACCATGGTTCGTCACGTGAACTCCCTTGGTGGGTAAGCCCGGTGGTGGTGGGGGAGGGTGAGGTGGGGGAAAGGAGGTGTGCGAGGGGTCAGCCCTTGACCGCGCCGAGCATCACGCCGGAGACGAAGTACCGCTGCACGAACGGGTAGACCGCGAGGATCGGCAGCGCCGTCAGCACGATGGTCACCGACTGGATGTTCGCGGCGGCCTGCGACAGCTGATCGGTCCCGGCCCCCGCGTTGCCGCCGGTCGTGGCGCCCGCGATGAGGTTGCGCAGATAGACGGTGGCCGGCATCAGCTCGGTCCGGTCCATGTAGAGGAACGCCGAGAACCAGGAGTTCCAGAACGACACCGTGTAGAAGAGCAGCATCGTCGCGATGACGGCCTTCGACAGCGGCAGCACGATCCGCCACAGGATCCCGTACGTGCTCAGGCCGTCGATCTGGGCGGCCTCCTCCAGCTCGCCCGGCATGTTCTCGAAGAACGCCTTCATCACGAGGAGGTTGAAGACGCTGATCGCGTTCGGCAGGGCGATCGCCCAGATCGAGTTCTTCAGGCCGAGGCTGGTGATCAGCACGTAGTTGGGGATCAGGCCGCCGGAGAAGAACATCGTGAACACGGCGATCCCGATGAGCGCCCCGCGCCCGCGCAGGTCCTTCTTCGACAGGACGTACGCGTAGACCGTCGTGAGCGTCATGGCGACGACGGTGGAGACGACCGTGTAGAGAACGGTGTTCCCGTACGAGCGCCAGAACGTGCCGTCACCGAAGACGATCCGGTACGTGGTGAGGTTGACGCCCTTCGGCCACAGCGTGACCTCGCCCGCCCTGATCTGCCGCTCGCCGCTGAAGGAGCGGGCGATGATGTTGAGGAAGGGATACAGGGTGACGACCACGACCAGGGTCAGGACGATGCCGTTGACGCCCTGGAAGACGCGGTAGCCGCGGGTCGGCCGGTTCACCGAGGAATGGTTCACGGAGGCACGGTTCGCCGGTACGCGTGCGTTCACCACAGGCTCGTCCCCACCGTCTTGCGCGACATCTGGTTCGCCGACGTGATCAGGACGAGGCCGATGACCGCCTCGAACAGGCCGATCGCCGCGGCGTAGCTGAAGGAGTTCGACTCGATGCCCGTGCGGTACAGATACGTCGAGATGACGTCGGCCGTCGGGTACGTCAGCGGGTTGTAGAGCAGCATGATCTTCTCGAAGCCGACCGCCATGAACGTGCCGGTGTTCAGGATCAGCAGCGTCATCATGGTCGGGCGGATGCCGGGCAGCGTCACGTGCCAGGTCTGCTGCCAGCGGTTCGCGCCGTCGATGCGGGCGGCCTCGTACAGGTCGTCGTCGATGGTGCTCAGCGCGGCGAGATAGAGGATCGTGCCCCAGCCGGCCGTCTGCCAGACCTCGGAACCGACGTAGATCGTCCGGAACCAGTCGGGTTCCTGGATGAACCGGATCGGGTCGTGCCCGAACGTCGTCAGGGCGTGGTTGACCGGGCCGTCCGTGGCCAGCATCTGCATCGTGATGCCGGCGACGATCACGATCGACAGGAAGTGCGGCAGGTACGAGACCGACTGAACGAAACGTTTCAACGCGGTACGGCGGACCTCGTTGAGCAGCAGCGCCAGGACGATCGGCACGGGGAAGCAGAACAGCAGGGTCAGCAGCCCCATCCAGAGCGTGTTCCGGAAGACCTGCCAGAAGGCGGGGTCGCTGAGGAACATGTCCACGTAGCGCAGGCCCACCCAGTCCTCGCCGAGGATCGAGCCGCCCGGCTCGAAACGGCGGAAGGCGATGACGTTGCCGATCATCGGCAGATAGCGGAACACCAGGAAGAACAGGAGCGGCAGGACCGCCAGGGAGTACAACTGCCAGTCGCGGCGCACTGCTTGGCGCCAGGTGCGCTTTCCCGAGGGGGTGCGGCGCGGCGGTGGCGGGTCCTGGGCGGGTTCGGTACGGGGCGGGCTGCCCGTCATGGCGGACGTACTCATGCAGGGCCTTTCGTCACACGGGCATGCTCGGGAGCGCGCTGTGGCGCTCAAGGGCAGGGAAAGGCGAACCGAGAACTTTCAGGAATCTTCCGGTAACGTCGCCGCAACCTAAAGCCGCTCCCGACCCCTGTCAATGGGGGCTGCCGCTACGGGAGTTGGACCCCCGACGCGCTGTGAGGTGCCCGTGCCCGCCTTCGACCTGCCGCTCGACCAGCTGGAACGCCACCGCCCCGAGCCGGACGAACCCGCCGACTTCGACGCCTTCTGGCAGGCGACGCTGAAGTCCGCGGTGCATCCCGAACCACTGATCCGCGCCGAGCGGATCGACACCGGCCTGACCCTCGTCGAGAGCTGGGACGTCACCTTCCGCGGCTTCGGCGGCGACCCCGTCCACGCCTGGTACACCCGGCCCGCGGACACAGCCGAACTCCTGCCGGGCATAGTGGAGTTCGCCGGGTACGGGCGCGGCCGCGGCCTGCCGCACGAGCGCCTCACCTGGGTGAACGCCGGATATGCGCATCTGCTCATGGACAATCGCGGGCAGGGCGACCAGTACGGCAACGGCGGCGCGACCCCCGACCCGCACGCGCACGCCGCCGGCGGCCCCGGGCCCGCCGTGCGCGGGCTGCTCGACCCGCACGACTACCACTACCGGCGCCTGATCGCCGACGCGGTGGGCGCGGTCGCCGCGCTGCGCGCCCTGCCCGGTGCCGACCCGGAGCGGGTCGCCGCCGTCGGCAACAGCCAGGGCGGGGGAGTGGCCCTCGCGGTCGCCGGACTCGTCCCGGATCTCGCGGCCGCGCTGGTCACGGCGCCGTTGCTGTGCGGCATCCGGCGCGCCCTCGACCTCACGGACGACGGGCCCTACGGAGAGATCGCCGCCTACCTCGCCGTGCACCGCGGCGCGGAGGAGGCCGCCTACCGGACGCTCTCGTACGTCGAGGGCGTCTCGTTCGCCCGCCGTGCCCGCCCGCCGCTGCACCTCGGCGTCGGCCTGCGCGACACGGTGTGCCCGCCGAGCGGCGCGTATGCCGCGTACCACCGCTACGGCGAGCTGACCGGCCAGGCCCCCGAGCGGGAGATCCACGCCTACCCGTTCAACGGCCACGAGGGCGGCGACGCCGTGCACGTACGACGTCAACTCGCCTGGCTGCGTGGGGTGCTGGCGGCGCGGAGCGCGTAAGTTCGAGGCCGGACGTTCGGCGGGTCGGACAGAGTGCCGACGCGTCCGGCGTGCGGTTGACGGCATGACCTACGGTTTTCCGGAAGGCGTCCGGAGATCTTTCGGGCGCACGGCGTGATGGAGGTGGGGTACGTGGCCCGCGACGGCGGCAAGGGCAAGGCAGCCACGCAGAGCGCGGACGGGCCGGGCAAGGTGACGATCACCGAGATCGCGCGGGAGGCCGGTGTCTCGGTCCCGACGGTCTCCCGGGTCGTGAACGGACGCTCCGACGTGTCACCGGCCACCCGGGCCCGGGTGGAGGACCTGCTGAACCGGCACGGATACCGACGGCGCCCGCCCGCGCCCGGCGACCGGGCGGCCCTGCTCGACCTGGTCTTCAACGATCTGGACAGCCCCTGGGCCGTGGAGATCATCCGCGGTGTCGAGGAGGTCGCGCACGAGGCGGGCGTAGGCACCGTGGTCTCCGCGATCCACGACCGGGCGGGTGCCGCGCGGCAGTGGATGACCAATCTGCGGGCCCGTGCGTCCGACGGCGTGATCCTGGTGACGTCGGTGCTCGAACCGGGTCTGCACGAGGAACTGCGGCGCCTCGGCGTGCCGTTGGTGGTGATCGATCCCGCGGGGTCGCCCGCGACGGACGCGGCGACCGTGGGCGCCACCAACTGGGCGGGCGGGATGGCGGCGACGGAGCACCTCCTCGGGCTCGGCCATCGCCGGATCGGGTTCATCGAGGGCCCGCCCCGGCTGCTGTGCTCGCGGGCCAGGCTCGACGGCTACCGGGCCGCGCTCGACGTGGCGGGCGTGCCGGTCGAGGACGGGCTGATCGTGCCCGGCGACTTCTACCACGAGTCCGGATTCACCGGCTGCAACGCGCTGTTGGACCTGGCCGCGCCGCCCACCGCCGTCTTCGCCTCCAGCGACCAGATGGCCCTGGGCGCGATCGAGGCGCTGCGCCGGCGGGGTCTGCGGGTGCCCGAGGACATGAGCGTCGTCGGCTTCGACGACCTGCCCGAGGTGCGCTGGTCGGCGCCGCCGCTCACCACGGTCCGCCAACCACTCGCGGAAATGGGCAAGTTGGCGGCCCGCTCCGTCCTCGACCTCGCCCGGTCCGTCGCGCCCGCATCGCCGCGCGTCGAACTGGCGACGGAACTGGTGGTCAGGGCCAGTACGGCGGCGCCGCGCGAGGTGTAGCGCCGACGGTGATCCGAGCAGAACCAGGAATTCCGTCTCGGGGTGTCAACTGCCTTTTTTGTCAAGGGCGTTGACACCCCGTTGGCATTTCCGTAGCTTCCGTGGCCGTCTCCCGATAATTATCGGATCGCTTCCGGAAGGTGCGCCATGCGAGCCACTGCTCCGTCCACGTTCTCCCGCCGTCGTTTCCTCGGTACCGCCTCGGCGGCCGGTCTCGGGGCCGCCGCGCTCACCGCGTGCGGCGGCTCCGACTCCGACGGCGGGAAGGACAGTTCGGGCCGGACCGTCGTCGAATGGTGGAACATCCAGACCACGGAGCCGTCGAAGAGCATCTGGCCCGAGCGTGCGAAGGCGTTCGAGGCCAAGAATCCCAAGGTGCGCATCAAGCTCGTCACGCTGGAGAACGACGCCTACAAGTCGAAGATGACGGCGCTGACCAGCTCGGGGAAGCTTCCGGACATCTACCACACCTGGGGCGGCGGAGTCCTCAAGCAGCAGATCGACGCGGGCCTCGTCGAGGACCTCAGCGAGCCCGTCAAGACCACGCTGGACACGATGGTGCCCGCCTCGGTCAAGCCCTACCAGTTCGACGGCAAGACGTACGCGATGCCCTTCGACATCGGCGCCGTCGGCTTCTGGTACAACAAGGCGCTCTTCAAGAAGGCCGGCATCAGCGCGCCGCCGACCACCTGGGACGACTACCTCGACACGGTCAAGAAGCTGAAGTCCGCGGGCATCACCCCGATCGCCCTCGCGGGCAAGGAGAAGTGGCCCGGCATGTACTTCTGGTCGTACCTGTCGATGCGGATCGCCGGGGTCGACGGCATGCAGAAGGCCGCCGACGCCAAGGACTTCACCGGCGACGACTTCGTCAAGGCGGGCGAGCACCTCAAGGAGCTCGTCGCGCTCAAGCCGTTCCAGAAGGGGTTCCTCGGCGCCGCCTACTCCACCCCGAACGGCGAGGCCGCCACCATGGGCAACGGCAAGGCCGCCATGGAGCTGATGGGCCAGTGGGCGCCCGTCGTGCAGGCCGACGCGGGCAAGGGCATCGGCAAGGACCTCGGCTTCTTCTCCTTCCCCTCGGTGGCCGGCGGGCAGGGCGCCGTCACGGACGTGTTCGGCGGGGGCGGCGGCTACGCGGTCCGCAAGGGCGCGCCGAAGGCCGCCGTCGACTTCCTGAACTTCTTCATGACGGCCGAGTCCGACCGCATCCTCGTCTCCAAGGCCAACATGATCCCGGTCGTCAAGGACGCCACCAGCGCCCTGACCGACCCGAACCTCACGGCCGTCTCGGACATGCTCGGCAAGTCCACCGGCTTCCAGCTCTACCTCGACCAGGCGTACCCGCCGGCCGTCGGCCAGGAGATCAACGACTCCACCGCCGCCCTCATCGCCGGATCCAAGTCGCCCGAGCAGGTGGCCCGTTCGGTCACCCAGGTCGCCAAGAGCCAGTAAGAGACGATGACTTCGACCTACGTAAAGGACGCGCGGGACGCCACCGTCGAGGCGCCGGCCGGCGACCCCGGCAACCGGCGCCCGCTCGTCCGGCGCGTCACCGACTGGCTGACCGCCGTCTCCTTCACCCTGCCCGCCCTGATCCTGTTCGGCGCGCTGGTCCTCGCCCCGATCATGTACGCGCTGTACGTCAGCCTCTTCAACTGGGGCGGATTCGGGTCTCCCACGGACTACACGGGACTCGACAACTACAGCCGTCTGATCAAGGACCCGGTCTTCCTCGGCGACCTGTGGCGCGGTCTGCTCCTGGTCGGCTTCTCGGTTCTGGTCCAGCTGCCCTTCGCGCTCGCCATGGCGGTCCTGCTCAACCAGAAGCTGCGCGGGCGTGCCGTCTACCGAATGCTGTTCTTCGCCCCGTACGTGCTGTCCGAGGTGATCACCGGCGTCCTGTTCTCCATGATCTTCGCGCCGGACGACGGGCTCGCCGACAAGGTGCTCGGCGCCGTCGGCCTCGACGGGCTCGGCGGCCTCTGGTTCGCCGACCAGTCGACCGTCATGCCGACCCTGTTCCTCGTCATGACCTGGAAGTACTTCGGCTTCCACATGATGCTCTACCTGGCCGGGCTCCAGGGCATCCCGGCCGAACTGCACGAAGCCGCCCGCATCGACGGCGCGAACGCCTGGGAGCGCTTCCGGTACATCACCCTGCCGCTGCTCGGACCGACCGTGCGGATCAGCGCGTTCCTCTCGGTCATCGGCGCCATCCAGCTCTTCGACCTGGTGTGGGTGACCTCGGCGGGCGGCCCCGACCACGCGTCCGAGACGATGGCCATCACCCTGTTCCAGTACGGGTTCAAGCGCTACCAGATCGGCTATGCCAGCGCGCTCAGCATCGCGCTGTTCCTCATCAGCCTCGTCTTCGCCATCGCCTACCAGCGCTTCGTGCTGCGTCGCGACACCGAAGGAGCCCTCACGAACATGCGAGCCACCCGATGAGCGCCCCCGACACGGTGGGCCGCCGGCGCTTCGGCAAGGTGCCCCTGTACCTGATCGTGTGGCTGGTCGGCATCGTCATGGTGACCCCGCTGCTCTACGCCCTCGTGTCCGGCTTCAAGTCCACCGACCAGCTCTCCAGCAACCCCTTCGGCCTGCCCTCGCCCTGGGTGACGTCGAACTACACCGACATCCTCGCCTCCGGCTCCTTCTGGCGGATGCTCGGCTCGTCCACCCTCGTCGCCATCGGCACGACCGTCCTCACCGTGGGGGCGGCGGCCCTCGCCGCCTTCTCCCTGGCCCGGTTCGCCTACCGGGGGCGCGAGCTGCTGTTCACGCTCTTCACCATGGGCCTGATGTTCCCGTTCGCGGTGGCGATCCTGCCGCTGTTCATCCTGCTGCGCACCTTCGGGCTCCTCGACAATCCGTGGGGGGTGATCCTGCCGCAGGCCGCGTTCGGCCTTCCCATCACCATCGTCATCCTGCGCGGCTTCTTCCGGCAGATCCCCGGCGAACTGGAGGAGGCGGCCACCCTCGACGGCTGCTCCCCGTTCGGCTTCTTCTGGCGGATCCTGCTGCCGATGGCCCGCCCGGCGCTCGGCACCGTGTCTGTCCTCGCCGTGGTGAGCAGCTGGAACAACTTCCTGCTGCCACTCCTGGTGTTCAGCAACGAGACCTGGTGGACGATCCCGGTCGGCGTCCAGCAGTTCCAGGGGCAGTACGCCGCCGACATCGCCCGTGTCTTCGCCTACCTCGTCCTCGCCATGGTGCCCGCCCTCGCGTTCTACGCGGTGGCCGAACGGCAGCTCATCGGCGGCATCACGATGGGCGCCACCAAGGGCTGAGCCGCAGCGTCGCGGATTCGCCACCACCCCTGCACGTACCGCACTTGAGGAGTTCCATGGTCCAGCCCTGGCAGGACACCAGCCTGCCCGCGAAGGCCCGGGCGGCCGACCTGCTCGCCCGGATGACCAGCGAGGAGAAGAAGGCCCAGCTCTGCAGTGTGTGGCTGGGCGCCGACATCGACACCGACACCGCCGCCGTGGCGCCAGGACAGCACGCGTACGTCGCCGAGAGCGCGGTCCTCGACGCCCTGCTCCCGCACGGCCTCGGCCAGCTGACCCGGCCCTTCGGCACCGTCCCCGTCGAACCGGCCGAAGGCGCGGCCCGGCTCGCCGAACTGCAGCACCGGATCCGCGAGGGCAACCGGTTCGCCGTGCCCGCGCTCGCCCACGAGGAGTGCCTCACCGGCTTCGCCGCCTGGCAGGCCACCGTCTTCCCGACACCGCTCGCCTGGGGCGCCACCTTCGACCCGGCCCTGATCACCGAGATGGCCGAGGCCATCGGCACGTCCATGCGCGCGGTCGGCATCCACCAGGGTCTCGCCCCCGTCCTCGACGTCGTACGGGACCCGCGCTGGGGCCGCACGGAGGAGTCCATCGGCGAGGACCCGTACCTGGTCGGCACCGTCGGCACCGCCTACGTGCGCGGTCTGGAGGCCGCCGGCATCGTCGCCACGCTCAAGCACTTCGCCGGGTACTCGGCCTCGCGCGGCGCCCGCAACCACGCGCCCGCCTCGCTCGGCCCGCGCGAGCTCGCCGACGTCATCCTGCCCCCGTTCGAGATGGCGCTGCGCGAGGGCGGGGCCCGTTCCGTGATGGCCGCCTACAACGACATCGACGGTCTTCCCGGCCACGCCCACACCGGCCACCTCACCCAACTCCTGCGGGACGACTGGGGGTTCACCGGCACGGTCGTCGCCGACTACTTCGGCATCGCGTTCCTGGAATCCGCCCACAAGATCGCCGCCTCCGAGGGGGACGCCGCCCGGCTCGCCCTCGCCGCCGGCGTCGACGTCGAACTGCCCGCCGCACGCTGCCTGCCCGCCGCCGACCGCATCCCCGAGGACCTGCTCGACCGCGCGGCGCTGCGCGTCCTCACGCAGAAGTGCGAACTCGGCCTGCTCGACCCGGGCTGGGAGCCGGTCGCCGGAGAGACGCCCGTCGACCTGAACCCGCCGCAGATGCGCGAACTGGCCCGGGCGGTGGCGCAGGAGTCCGTCGTGCTGCTCGCGAACGACGGCGGCGTGCTGCCGCTGGCCGACGGGGCGCGCATCGCCGTGGCCGGGCCGCTCGCCGACGAACAGGCCGCGATGCTCGGCTGCTACACGTTCCCGCGGCACGTCGGCGTCAACCACCCCGAGCTCCCCGCCGGGGTCGAGGTGCCGACGTTCGCCGAGGCGCTCCGCGCGGAGCTGCCCGGCGCCGTCCTCCTCGACGACGTGGCGGACGCCGACGTGTGCCTGGCCGTCGTCGGTGACCGCTCGGGCCTGTTCGGGCGCGGCTCCTCCGGCGAGGGCTGCGACGCCGAGGACCTCCAACTGCCGTACGGGCAGGCCGAGATGCTGGACCAAGTGTTCCGCTCGGGCGTACCCGTGGTCCTGGTCGTCCTCAGCGGGCGGCCCTACGCGCTCGGCCGCTGGGCCGACCGCGCCGCCGCCGTCGTCCAGGCGTTCTTCCCGGGACAGGAGGGCGGCCCCGCCGTCGCCGGAGTCCTGTCCGGACGCGTCGAGCCCTCCGGGCGGCTGCCGATCGGTGTGCCGCGCACTCCCGGCGGCCAGCCCGCGCCGTACCTCGCGCCGCCGCTCGGCCGCCGCGGCGACCCCAGCAACGTCGACCCGACCGCCCTCTACCCGTTCGGCCACGGCCTGTCGTACACCACGTTCGCCTGGGACGCGCCGCAGTGCGACACCCCCGAACTGCCCACCGACGGCGAGACCACCGTGCGCCTCACCGTCCGCAACACCGGCGACCGCCCCGGCACCGAGGTCGTCCAGCTCTACCTCCACGACCCGGTCGGCACCGTCGCCCGGCCCGAAGTCCGGCTCGTCGGCTACGCCCGCGTCCCGCTCGACGCGGGGGCGAGCGCCGAGGTGCACGCCACGTTCCCGGCGGACCTCGCCGCGTACACCGGCGCCGACGGCCGCCGGGTCGTCGAACCGGGCGCCCTGGAACTGCGGGTCGCCGCGTCCAGCGAACGCGTCCACCACACCGTCCCCCTCACCCTCACCGGGGCGGAGCGGGAGGTCGGGCACGAGCGGCGGCTGCGCTGCGAACTGCGCGTCAAGTAGCCCGCCCCCTCCCTGAGGGACCCCGAACCGCCGGGCGTCACGACGTCCCTGTGGCGCCCGGCTCACGAACGCACGGCGCACCGGTGCGGTGCGCCGTGCCGCGCAAGGACAACGACCCGCCCCTCCCCGCGAGCCGGGATCTCATCGAGCTGAGGAGCCGCACCATGCGCACGTCCACCCGATCCGCCCGCAGCACCCGCACCAGATCCGCCGCCGGCGCCGCCCTCGCGGCGACGGCACTGCTGCTCGGTCTCGCCGCGGCACCGTCCGCCCAGGCGGACGCCGACGCGAAGCGCCCGGCACGGACGCTCGACGACCTGGCCAGGGAGAGCGGTCGCTACTTCGGCTCCGCCGTCGACAACCCGGAGCTCGCCGACACCGCGTACGCCGATCTGCTCGGCCGCGAGTTCGGCGCCACCACCCCCGGCAACGCCATGAAGTGGTACGCCACCGAACCCCAGCGCGGCGTCTTCGACTTCGCCCCGGGCGACGAGATCGTCGACTACGCCCGCGCCAACGGACTGAAGGTGCGCGGTCACACCCTGCTGTGGCACAGCCAGCTGCCGGACTGGCTGTCCCAGGGCACCTGGACCGCCGACGAACTGCGCTCGATCCTGAAGAACCACATCACCCAGGTGGTCAAGCACTACCGCGGCAAGGTCTTCGCCTGGGACGTCGCCAACGAGATCATGAACGAGGACGGCACCTACCGCGAGAACATCTTCTACAAGACCATCGGCCCCGGCTACATCGCCGACGCGCTGCGCTGGGCCCGCGCCGCCGACCCCAAGGTCAAGCTGTACCTCAACGACTACAACGTCGACGGGCTCGGCGCGAAGTCGGACGCGTACTACGCGCTGATCAAGCAGCTCAAGGCGGACCGCGTCCCGATCGACGGCTTCGGCCTGCAAGGCCACCTGGCGCTCCAGTACGGGCTGCCCGGCGGCATCGAGGAGAACCTCCGGCGCTTCGCCGACCTCGGCGTCGACGTCGCCTTCACCGAGCTCGACATCCGCATGATCCTGCCCGCGGACGAGGCGAAGCTGGCCCAGCAGGCCGACTGGTACGGCCAGGTCACGAGCGCCTGCCTCGCCGTGCAGCGGTGCGTCGGCATCACGGTGTGGGGCTACTCCGACCGGCACTCGTGGATCCCCGCCGTCTTCGACGGCGAGGGCGCCGCCCTGCCCTGGGACGAGGACCTGCGGCACAAGCCCGCCTACGACGCGATCCGGGCCGCCCTCGTCGCCGGCGCGAAGAAGCACTGACCGCGCGGCACCCGAAGGGCGGCGTCAGTGGGCGTGCGCCGTGCCGCCGATCAGATGGGCGGCGTGGTGCACGACCAGCTGCAGTCCGCCGGGCAGCCGGGACGTCGTCACCAGGATCGACGCCTCGCCGTACAGCGGGTGCCGCAGCCTGCGCGGGTACGCCTCCGCGGGCAGCCGCGGCGCGCGCCGGCGCCACAGCCGGGCGCCGGCCGGGTCCGCGGTGAGCCGGCCGGCCAGGGTGCGCAGCGCCGGGTCGGCCGGGAGGTGACCGAGGGCCGCACGGACCCGGGCGACGGCGTCGGCGCGCACCTCGTCGATGTCGGTGAACCGTTCCGCCGCGTCCCGGGTGAACAGCCACAGGACCAGGTTGCGGTCGCTGCGCGGCGTCCGCGCGGGGTCGGTGAAGAGCCGGGCCACCGCGGCGTTCGCCGCCAGCACGTTCCACGCGTGGTCCGTGATCAGGGCCGAGTTCGGGTCCATCAGGTCGATGTGCGCGACCTCCTCGACGGTCGGCGCGCGCCGCTCGACCAGGTCGTACGGGGTCACGCCCGGCTCCGCCGCGAGCAGCAGGAACGTCTCGCGCGGCGCACCCGTCAGGCCCAGGACGTCCGCCACCGTCTTGAGCCGGTCGAGCCCCAGACCGGGCGGGACGCCGCGCTCCAGGTCGGCGTACGGGCGCGGCGCGAGGCCCACGGCGCGGGCGGCCTGCGCCACGCTCAGCCCGAGGGCCAGCCGCCGCTCGGCCATCAGCTCCATCAGCGCCCACCGACGCCCGTCGTCACCGTCGAGGTCGTCGGCCGTCATGGGTTCCCCCTCGTCTGCGCTGCCCGTACGGGCGGATGGTGCGGGCGGCTGGTGCGGATGCGGACATGGGTGATGATGCGGAGCGGCGGGGGAACGGTTCACCGTCACGGGTGGTTATCACCCGTAAGTGGCTTTCCTTGCGCGGGCGTTCGAGTCCGGGGGTGTGAACTGCGGCTACGAGGGCGGCTGTTCGTGCGCCGGGGCGGGCGGTGACTGCGGAGCGTGTCCGGTGGCCGGGCCGGGCGGTCCGTCGGCCAGGCCCAGGCGGGCCTGTTCCTCCTCGACGATGCGGCGGGCCAGGTCCGTGTCGGAGACGTCGAGGGCGTCCGGGGTCGCCTCGGCCACGGCGCTGCGGCGGGCGTACGCGTCGAAGAGGCGGGCCTTGTCCGTCAGGATCCGGACCATGCGCTCGTCCACGCCCCCGGGGGCGAGCAGCCGGTGCACGCGCACCGGGCGGAGCTGGCCGATGCGGTGGGCCCGGGCCACGGCCTGGTGCTCCAGGGTCGGCTTGATCTGCGGCTCGCACAGGATCACGACGGACGCCGCCTGGATGTTGAGGCCGAGCCCGGCCGCCTGGATCTGGGCCACCAGGACCGCGGGCCCGGCCGCCGCGGAGAACGCGTCGACGAGCGCCTGCCGGCGGGCGGGCGGCACCGCGCCGGTGAGCGGGCCGAACACCGGGCCGTCCGCGCCGGCTCCGAGAGCCCCGTGCACCGCGTCGAGGACGTCCCGGAAATACGAGAACACCACCACCTTCAGCCCGTTCTCGGCGGCCTCCCTGACCAGGTCGCGCAGCCGCCGCAGCTTCGCCGACCCCTCCGGGTGCGCGTACGCGGCGCGGCGCATCGCCATGAAGTTCCCCGCGCGCACCGCGTCCCGGTACGCCGACTCGTCCCGCTCGCTCGGCTCCTCCCACTCGTCGGTGTGCTGGAGGCTGGGCAGCTCGGTCAGCACGTCCTCCTGGTTGCGCCGCAGATAGACCGGCGCGACCGCCTTGCGGAAGGCCACCGAGCCCGCGAGCCCCGCGTCGCCGTCGAGCCGGTCCGCGAGACCGGGGTCCAGGAGCCGGACCAGGCTGCGGAACTCGGCGACCCGGTTCTCCATCGGCGTACCCGTCATGAGGAGCACCCGCTCGCAGCGCGCCGCCCACTCGGCGACGGCCCGGGCGCGCAGGGTCAGCGGGTTCTTCACGGAGTGCGCCTCGTCGACGACGAGCATCCCCAGCTCGCCGCCCCCCGGCACCGGGAACCCGCGCAGCGCGTCGAACGTCGTGACGGCGACCCCGCCCCGCCCCTTCCAGTCGGCGAACGCGTCCGCCCGGCCGGGCCCGTGCAGCGGGACGGCGCGCAGGGCGCTGCGCGCCTCGATCTCCCGGGTCCAGTTGACGAGGACGCTCGCCGGGCAGACGACCATGAAGTGGCTCTGCCCCTCGGCCACCAGGTGCGTCAGCACGGCGATCGCCTGCACCGTCTTGCCGAGGCCCATCTCGTCGCCGAGGACGACCCGCCGCCGGGCGAGCGCGAACCGTGCCCCGAACGCCTGGTAGCCGCGCAGCGACACCTTCAGCCGGTCGTCCACCAGGTGCTGGCCGTGGACCTGCCCGGCGATCCCCTCGGGCAGGAACCCCTCGACGGCCGCCGTGTCGGGCGCCCGCCCGCTGATCTCGCCGAGCAGGCCGTAGTACTCGGCCGAACGCAGCTCGAAGTCCACCCACGCGGCGACGTCCGGCGCCGGCCCGCGCAGCAGGTCCACGGACGCCTGGGCGAGCAGCCCCTCGGTGCCGGCCCGCTCGGCCTCCCCGACGACCTCGCGCACCCCGTCGACGGCGGCCAGCGCCCGCGCCCGCCCCGCTCGCCCGGTCACCAGCATCCGCAGCCGCCCGGCGGCCGGCCCGGCCGCGCCGAGGAGCGGCCCGAGCCGCCGGTCGAGCGCGCCCGCCGCCTCCACGGCCCGCCGCGCGTCCGGGCCCGCCTCCACCAGGACGTGCAGCGCCCGCACCAGCTCCGTCGTGCGCGGTTCGGGCCGGTCCACGTCGATGTGCACGGCGACGCTGTCGTGCACGGCGTCCGCCAACCGCCGTGCGGCGCCCAGGAGTTGGGTCGATGTCACGCGTCCGACGCCCGGGATCTGCTGCAGCCGTCCCGGCCCGGCCTCCAGCACCTGGCGCACGGTCGTGAGCCCGGCGCGCTCCACGGCGTCGAGCCGGAGCCGCCCCTCGGTGGCCTCCTGGAGCCGGGCCACCGGCATCACGTCGAGCGTCCCGGCCACCGCCTCGTCGAGGATCGGCGCGAGCGCGTCGCGCGCCGCCCGCACGGCCCGCTCGTGGTCCGACAGCAGCGACCGCGCCGCCGTGTGCAGCCGGGCACCCCGGGCGACCGCCTCCCGTTCGCTGCGTCCCATCCGTCCTCCCGCGTCCCCGGATCCCGGCCCGGCATCTTCCCACCGTAAGGCGGCAACCTTCCGGCCTCCCGGCGACGACCGCTCATCGGCCCGTGCCGTCCGGCACGGGGACACCCCCACCTCCTACGGAGTGCAGGCGCAGATGAGCGACACACCCCAAGAGACCCCCGGCACGGCCCGGCACCGCAGGCGCAGCACCGTCCTCGTCGCGGGGGCGCCGCTCGCGGTGGCCGCCGCGGCCGCCCTCGCGTACGGCGGCGGCCTGCTCGGCGCCGACGGCGACCGGCCCGCCGCCGCGACCCCGGCGAGCTCGGCTGCCCCGGCGACCGCCGAGGCCGCCACGGCCGGTGCCGCCTGGGCCGACGACGTCGCCGACGGCTTCGCGTCGGTGAACGCGCAGGGCCAGAACGGCACGTACGGCGGCCGCGGCGGCCGGACGGTCACCGTGAAGACCCTCGCCGACCTGGAGAAGTACGCCACCGCCAGTGAGCCGTACGTCATCGTCGTCGGCGCGGCGATCCAGATGGACCCCGTCGGCAAGGAGATCAAGGTCGCCTCCGACAAGACCATCGTCGGTTCCGGCACCTCGGGACACATCGTCGGCGGCGGCTTCTTCCTCGGCACCGGCGTGCACAACGTCATCATCCGCAACCTGACGATCCGCGACGCCTACCAGGGCACGTGGAACGACAAGGAACACGACTTCGACGCCGTCCAGATGGACGGCGCGCACCACGTCTGGATCGACCACAACGACCTGCGGCACATGGCCGACGGCCTGATCGACGTCCGCAAGGACTCCACGGACGTCACCGTCTCCTGGAACAGGCTCAGCCAGGACAACAAGGCCTTCGGCATCGGCTGGACCGAGAACGTCGTCACCGACATCACCATCCACCACAACTGGATCCGCGAGACGGAACAGCGCAACCCGTCCACCGACAACGCCGCCCACGCCCACCTCTACAACAACTACCTCCAGGACGACCCGGGCACCGACATCACCTCGTCGTACGGCAACTACGCGCGCGGCCGGACGAAGATGGTCCTGGAGAACAGCTACTTCCAGGGCATGAACAACCCGGTCACCAAGGACGACACCGCCTCGCTCGTGCAGCGCGGCAGCATCTTCTCCGGCACCACCGGCAAGAACCAGAGCGGCGGCACCGCCTTCGAACCGAAGGACTTCTACGCCTACACGCTCGACACGGCCGCCGACGTCCCGGCGCTCCTCAAGTCCGGTGCGGGGCCGAGGAGTTCGATCGGCACCACCGCGGCCACCGCGGGCGCCACCACGAAGGCGGCCGCCGCCGCGCCCACCGTGGCCAAGGACGGCACCGGCAGCTACACCACGGTGCAGGCCGCCGTCGACGCCGTGCCGGCGAACAACTCCCAGCGCGTCGTCATCACCGTCGCCCCCGGCACCTACCGGGAGACCGTGACCGTGCCCGCGAACAAACCGCACGTCACGATCCAGGGCACCGGCGGCAGCCGCAAGGACACCGTCATCGTCGAGGGGCACGCGGCGGGGTCGACCAGGCCGGACGGGTCGACGTACGGCACCTCGGGCAGCGCCACCGTCGCCGTGCTCGCCGACGACACCCAGCTGCGCAACCTCAGCGTCAGCAACGACTTCGACGAGAGCAAGGACCAGTCCGTCGCCGCGCAGGCCGTCGCCCTGCGCACCGGCGCCGACAAGGTGTTCCTGGACGGCATCATCGTCAGCGGTGACCAGGACACCCTGCTGCTCGACGGCGCGGGCAAGCGGGTCTACCTGGCCAATTCGTACGTCGTCGGCAACGTCGACTTCATCTTCGGCGGAGCCACCGCCGTCGTCGACAAGTCGGTGATCACCCTGAAGAAGCGGTGGAACGGCACCTCGGCCGGGTACGTCACGGCGCCGAGCACCGCGGCGGGCAACAAGGGGATCCTCGTCAGCCGCTCGACCGTGAGCGGCGACGTCACCGCCGGGAGCTTCTATCTGGGCCGCAACTGGCACGCGGGCGGCAACGCCGCCCTCGACCCGCAGACCACCGTCCGCGACTCGACGCTGAGCGCCGCGATCAAGCCGACGCCCTGGACCGACATGGGCGGCTTCTCGTGGAAGGACGACCGCTTCGCCGAGTACCGGAACACCGGCGCCGGAGCGGGCGCGGCGAGCGGGGACCGGCCACAGCTGACCGATGCGCAGGCCGCGGACCAGGAGGTCGCGGACTGGCTGGGCGGCTGGACGCCGGCCGCCCGGTGAGGCGCCGAGAGGGCATTGACGGGTAGGGGCGGGGCGTCTAGCTTCTGCTCGGCTTACCGAACCGCTGTCGGTATTTCGAACAGGAGAGGTCGTACGGACATGGCACCCGGCCCCACCAGAAGATCCCTCATGGGCGCCGCCGCACTCGGTGCGGCGGCGCTCTCCCTCACTCCCGGCCGCGCGGCCGCCGCACCCCGCGCCGCCACGCCCGCAGGGGCGGCCGCGCCCGCCGCATGGGGCGTGCACCCCTTCGAACTGGGTGAAGTCGCGCTCGGCAAGGGCGTGTTCGCGGACAAGCGGCGACTGATGCTGGACTTCGGGCGCGGCTACGACGAGATGCGGCTCGTGCAGGTCTTCCGCGCGAACGTGGGGCTGCCGACCCCGGGGGCCGTCGCGCCCGGCGGCTGGGAGGGGCTGGACGGCGAGGCCAACGGGAACCTCCGCGGGCACACCACCGGCCACTTCCTGACCATGCTGGCGCAGGCGTGGGCGAGCACGGGCGAGCAGGTGTACGCCGACAAGATCCGCAGGGTCGTGGGGGAGTTGTACGGGGTGCGGGCCGCGCTGCGCGCCGACCCCACCGTGCTCAGCGTCGAGGGCCGCTCCGGCGGTCGCGCCGTCTCGAACATCCGCGGCTCCTACCAGTACGTCGACCTGCCCGGAAGCGTCCTCGACGGTGCGGGCGACGCGCTGACGCTCGCCGCCCGGGTGCGGCCCGAGCACGCCGACGCCTGGGCCCGCATCGCCGACTTCGGCGACGACACCGGCCGGTACCTGTACCTGGCCGCGCGGAACGCCCAGGGCCACCCCCGGTTCGCCGTCACCACGTCGGGCGCGGGCGGCGAGCAGGGCATCGACGGCACGGCGCCGCTGCCCGTCGGCGAGTGGAGCCACGTCGCCGTCGCGCTCGGCGGCGGCACCGGCATCCTGTACGTCGACGGCCGCGAGGTCGCGCGCAACCCCGCCCTCACCCTCACCCCCGCCGCGCTCGGCACGCTGAAGGACCACTGGCTCGGCCGCTCCCACTACGCGGGCGACCCCGTGTTCGCCGGCGCCCTCGACGAAGTCCACCTGTTCTCACGGGTGTTGGGCGCGGACGACATCGCGGCTCTGCACGACGGCACGTACCGGGGCGCCGGCGACCTGGCCGCGTACGGCTTCGACGAGACCGGCGGCTCCACCTTCGCCGACGCCTCGGGCAACGCCCGCACCGCGACCCTGCGCCGCACGTGGGGCGGCCCGAGCCACCCGGGATTCCTCGCCGCCTACCCCGAGACCCAGTTCATCGCCCTGGAGTCCATGACCAGCGGCGACTACACCAAGGTCTGGGCGCCCTACTACACGGCCCACAAGATCCTGCGCGGTCTCGTCGACGCCCACCTCGCCACCGACGACGCCAAGGCCCTCGACCTCGCGGAGGGCCTGTGCGACTGGATGCACTCCCGGCTCTCCGTGCTGCCCGCGGCCACCCTCCAGCGCATGTGGGGCATCTTCTCCAGCGGCGAGTTCGGCGGCATCGTCGAGGCGATCGTCGACCTGTACGCGATCAGCGGCGACCCCCGCCACCTCGCCCTGGCCCGCCTCTTCGACCTCGACAGGCTCATCGACTCGTGCGCCGCGGGACAGGACACGCTGAGCGGCCTCCACGCCAACCAGCACATCCCCGTCCTCACCGGGGTGCTCCGCCTCCACGACGCGACCGGCGAGGACCGCTACCTGGACGCCGCCCGCAGGTTCTGGGACATGGTCGTGCCGTCCCGGACGTACGCCATCGGCGGCACCAGCAACCGCGAGTTCTGGGGCGACCCCGGCGTCATCGCCTCGACGCTCGGCGACGTCAACGCCGAGACCTGCTGCGCGTACAACATGCTCAAGCTCAGCAGGCTGCTGTTCCTGCACGACCAGGACCCCAAGTACCTGGACTTCTACGAACGGGCCCTGCTCAACCAGGTGCTCGGCTCCAAGCAGGACGCGGCCGACGCGGAGAAGCCGCTCGTCACCTACTTCATCGGACTCCAGCCCGGCCACGTCCGCGACTACACGCCGAAGGCGGGCACCACCTGCTGCGAGGGCACCGGGATGGAGAGCGCCACCAAGTACCAGGACACCGTGTACTTCAGGGCGGCCGACGACAGCGCCCTCTACGTGAACCTCTACACCGCCTCGACGCTGACCTGGGCCGGGCGGGGCGTCACCGTCACCCAGACCACGGACTTCCCGCGCGAGCAGGGCAGCACGCTCACCGTCCACGGCCGCACGGCCGCCTTCGCGCTCCGGCTGCGCGTGCCGGCCTGGGCCGTCGACGGCTTCCGCGTCACGGTCAACGGGCGCGCGGTGCAGGGCGGTTCGGCGAAGCCGGGCACGTACACCACGGTGTCGCGCACCTGGCGGGACGGCGACACCGTGCGGATCGCCATGCCGTTCCGGGTCCGGGTGGAGCGGACCCCCGACGACCCGCACCGCACCCAGGCCCTCTTCTACGGCCCGGTGAACCTGGTCGCCCGCGACGCCCGCACCACCGCCCTGGAGTTCGGCCTGTACGGCGGCGCCGCGCTCTCCGGCGACCTGCGCCCCGCCCTCACCCCCGTCGCCGGGAAACCGCTGCACTTCACGCTCGACGGCGTCGAGTTCGCCCCGTTCCTGGAGGGCACGCAGGACCCCACCCACGCGTACTTCCACCGCTCCGAACCGGCCGTCGTGTTCGGCGGCACCGACTCGGGCGTCGCCAACCCCGTGCGGGAGGACGGGAGTTCGTTCCTCGACGCGGTCTGGGCCGCCGCCCCGTTCCCCGGCAGGAACGCGCTGGTCGCCCACGTCCGCGAGACCGCCGCCGCGTGGGCCGCCGACGGACTGCTCACGGCGGCGCAGGCGGCCGAGATCGTGCGGGTGGCGCGGGGGGCCTCGTACGAGAAGTGAACGGCGGGCCGGGCGTCGTCGGACGCCCGGCCCCCCGATCGGGCACGCGCCCGCCGTCGCATCAGCCGCCCGCGGCGCTCCGGCGCACCGGGGCGACCGACTCCAGCGTCGGCACCACCGGCTCGATCGTGCCGTCGGCCGCGAACCTCATGCGGTCGACGGTGGTCTCCCGGTGCGTGCCGTCACCGCCCGGCCTGCCGGGCCCGTCGAGCGCGAACCGGTGGTACACGACGTACCAGTCGTCGGTGCCCGGCGCCCGCACCACCGAGTGGTGACCGGTGCCCTTGATGCCGTACTCGGGGCGCTTCGACAGGATCGTGCCGCGCTTCGTCCACGGCCCGGTCGGCGACGGACCGGTGGCGTAGGCCACCTGGTAGTCCGGCGAGCGGGTGTCGTCCTCGGACCACATGAAGTAGTACGTGCCCGCGCGTTCGACGACGAACGAGCCCTCGCGGAAGCCGGGTTGGGTGATGTCCCGCACCCGCGCCGGGTCGAAGGACACCATGTCGTCGCCGAGCGGTACCACGTACGCGTGGCCGTTGCCCCAGTACAGGTACTTCTGCCCGTCGGTGTCGGTGAACACGGCCGGGTCGATCATCTGGCCCGTGAACTGGCCCTTGGCGACGAGGGGTTTGCCGAGGGCGTCCTTGAACGGGCCTGCCGGGCTGTCGGCCACGGCGACGCCGATCTGCTGCTCCGCGCAGAAGTACAGGTAGTACTTGCCGTCCTTCTCGGTCGCCGCGGGCGCCCACGCGTTGGCGTCCGCCCAGCTCACGTCCGGGCCGAGGTCGAGCGCGACGCCGTGCGGCGTCCAGTGCGCGAGGTCCTCGGACGACCAGGCGCCGAACCGGGTGCCGCCCCAGTTCTTGAAGCCGTCGGTCGTCGGATAGATCCAGTACCGGCCGTCGAAGTACTCCACGTCCGGGTCGGCGTTGAGACCCGGCAGGACCGGGCTGCGGGTGGGCACCGCCTCCACGGTCCAGGTGCGCACGGTGCCGTCGGCGGCCGTCACGCGGTACTTCTGCGGGGTGCGGAAGTCACGGCGCGTCCCGGACGGCGGGCTCACCTCGGCGCCCTCCGACGCCCACAACTCCGGTGCCAGGGCGGCGAGGTGTGCCTTCGGCCGCATCGGCAGCACGACCTTGCCCGCCGACTCCGTGACGATCGCGTACCCCTTCTGGCCGGCCGCGGTGACATCGGTCAGGGAGGCCCCGGTCTCCGGGAACGCCCGGAGCAGCCGGTCGTACTCCGCCCGGGTCACCGGCATCACCGTGCCGTGCCGCGGACTCGCCGGAAGCTGGTAGTCCGTGGACGGCGTCCACGTCCCGGAGTCGAGATCGGTCGTCTCGAAGGGGACGTAGCCCCGGCCGCCGTACTCGTCGATGAACAGGTACCACTTCTTCTCGGTGTTGGACCTGAACACCGTCGGCCCCTCGCCGCGGGTCAGCTCCCCGCTGCCGATGCAGTCGGACACGAAGTCGTACGAGGTGTCGGTGAGGTCCGTGGACTTCTCCGCGGTGATGAACTTCGAGCACGGCGACGACGAGGACGGGTCGCGCTCGTCCTTCGTGAAGCGGTGGTAGGTGCCCCCGTCCTTGATGACGGTCGAGTCGATCACGGAGTAACCCGGGTCGTCCCAGACCTTCGGCTCGCTGAACGAGCGGAAGTCCTTCGTCGTCGCGTACAGCATCTTGTTGTACGTCGATCCCGTGTGGTCCGGGTCGTCGTCCGCGTACAGCTTCGACGCCCAGAAGACGACGTACTCGCCCCGGGCGTCGTCCCAATAGGCCTCGGGCGCCCAGGTGTTGCCCGCGTTCTCCGGGGCGACCTCGGCCAGCCGCTGGTCGGTCCAGTGCACCAGGTCGGTCGACTCCCAGATCATGATCGACCGGCTGCCGTGCCGCTGCACGTCGTCCCAGCTCCCGCTGCTGTTGCGGTACATCCGCAGATCGGTCGCGATCATGTAGAACCTGTCGCCCTTCGGGGAGCGGATCACGAACGGATCGCGCAGCCCCTGCTCGCCGAGCGTGGAGGTGAGCACCGGCTTCCCGGCGTTCAACTCCCGCCAGTGCAAAGGGTCGTTGCCCCTGCTGAGGGCGTAGCGGATCTGCTCGCCGTCCGCCGTCCCCTCACCGGTGAAGTAGGCGAACAGGTAGCCGGCGTACGGGGAGTGCTTCACGGGGGCCTTCGCGTGCGGGGCCTGCGCGGTGCCGGGCGGGGCACCGAGGGCGAGCAGGACCAGGGTGATCAGGGGGAGCAGGAGCCTGCGTACGGTGCGGCGTCGCATGACACATCCTGTGGCAGTGAGTGTGGTTGTGATGGTGCTTTCTGTCGGAGTCTGCTGAACTGCCCTCGGAGTGTCATCAGTAGGGAACGGAGTGTCAACAGAAACGGGCGCATACCCGCGGGACCGAAACTTTCGGTCCCGCGGGTATGCGCCCGCCGCGGCGTCCGCGTCCTACAGGAGCGGCGCCGTGGGCCCCTCCGGGGAGGACCGCCGCGCCGACACCACCGACTCCGCGACCGCCCGCACCTCGTCCTCCGGGACCTGCCGGTAGCCGTCCGCGGTGACCAGCGCGACGGACGGGTAGATCCGCCGGGCGAGGTCGGGACCGCCCGTCGCCGAGTCGTCGTCGGCCGCGTCGTACAGCGCCTGCACGGCCACCGTCGTCGCGTCCGCCGCCGGCATCCCCGGCCGGTACAGCTTCTTCAACGCCCCCCGCGCGTACGGCGATCCGGACCCGTCGGCGTGGAAGCCCACCGCCTCGTACGGGCCCCCGGTGACGTCGAAGCTGAAGATCCGGCCGACGCCGCGCGCGGTGTCGAACCCGGCGAGCAGCGGCACGACGGCGAGCCCCTGCATCGCCTGCGCCAGATGGTCGCGGATCATCGCGGCGAGCCGCTGCGCCTTGCCGTTGAGGGAGAGCGTCCGGCGCTCCACCTTCTCGTAGTGCTCCAGCTCCAGCTGGTAGAGGCGCACGAGCTCCTTGGCGAGCCCCACGGTCCCCGCGAACGCCACCGCCGTGTGCCCGTCCGCGTAGTTCACCTTCTCCAGGTCGCGCTGCGCGATCACGTTCCCCAGGGTGGCGCGGCGGTCACCGGCCATCAGGACGCCCCCGTCGAAGGTGAGCGCGAGCACCGTCGTGCCGTGCGGCAGCCCGGGCGCCGGTCCCGCACCGGCGGCCCGGTGCCACGGCAGGGCGTGCGGGGCGACCCGCTCGACGAGGTGGGTGAACGACGAGGTGGCGCTGTCCAGGAACACGGGCGGCAGCCCCCGGGTGTGCTCGGTCATGTGCTCTCGCCTTCTGTCGGTGGTCCTCGGGTGCCTCGGGTCCTTCGGTGCCCGGGTGGTGGTCCCCCGTACGGCTTCCTGTCCCGTCCGTGCCGCGCGGAACCGTCCGGCCGCCGCATCGTGGCATTCTGGCCCGATGAACGGTCCGGAGATCCTCGTCCAAGTAGCCCCCGAACTGGGGCTGTTCGTCCCGCAGTCCTGGCGCTCGGGCGCCGCCGCCCCGCTCGTCACCGACGGCGTGTCCACGCTCGGCCATGCCGTCGAGTCGCTCGGGGTGCCGCTGACGGAGGTCGGTGAACTCGTCGTGGACGGCGCGGCCGTGCCCACCGGGCACGTCCCCGCCGCCGGCGAACACGTCGAGGTGCGCCCGGTCACCCGCCCCCAGGCCGTCCCCGGCGCACCCCTGCGCTTCCTCCTCGACGTCCACCTCGGCACCCTCGCCCGCCGCCTCAGGCTCCTCGGCGTCGACACCGCCTACGAGTCGACCGACATCGGCGACCCGGCGCTCGCCACCCGCTCCGCCACCGAACGGCGCGTCCTGCTCAGCCGGGACCGGGGGCTGCTGCGGCGCCGCGAACTGTGGGCGGGCGGCTACGTCTACAGCGACAAGCCGGACGACCAGCTCCGCGACGTCCTCGGCCGGTTCGCCCCCGCCCTGGCCCCCTGGACCCGCTGCACGGCGTGCAACGGCCCGCTCGCCGAGGCCCGCAAGGAGGACGTCGCCGACCGCGTCGAGGGCGGCACCCGCGCCACCTACGACGTGTTCGCCCAGTGCACGGACTGCGCCCGCGTGTACTGGCGCGGCGCCCACCACGACCGCCTGGAGGCGATGGTGGGCGCGGCGATGGAGGAGTTCGGCCCGGCACCCGCGCCGGACCGGACCTAGCCGGAGCGGACCTAGCCGGACCGGACCTAGCCGGACCGGCCCTGGCCGGACCGGCCCTAGGGGCGCAGCACCTGCCGGAACGTGTAGGTGCCGCTCGGCTCCATCCGGACCAGGGCCATCGGCTTGCCGTCCGGATTGCCGTCCGAGGCGAACGCGATCGGGCCGCTGAGCCCCGCCACGGCCTTGCTGCCGCCGAGCTGGAGCAGCATCTGCAGCGTCGCGCCCGGATTGACCGGGCCCTTGCCGTCGGGGCCCGCCGCGTTGCGCACCGCGACGCCCAGCGTCCACACCGCGTCGTGGCCGAGGATCGACTGGCCGTCCTCCAGGGCCTTGGCGACCGCGTCGTCACTGCCGCCGAACTCGCCGCTGTACAGGTCGACGAAGTCGGGCAGCGGATCGTTCGGCTTCTCGTACAGGGCGCCCGCGAGCGCGGGATGGCCGAGCGCCGTGTAGAGGACGGTCACCCGGCTGTCCCGCCACTCCGTGCGCAGCTTCTCGCGGCGCTGCTCGCTCTCCTTCGTGCCGTAGTACGCGCCGAGCGCGTCGTCACCCGTCACCAGCGTCACGGTGCAGCGGCGGTCGGGCGCCGACATGGAGTTGATGAAGTTGCGGATGTTCAGACCGCGGCCCGCGAAGAACACCGCGTCGGGAGCTACGTCGCACACCTTGTCCGCGACCGACGAGAACGCGTTCGTCACCCCGTCCACGCCCGACAGGTACTCCAGCGGCGCGCCCTCCAGCCGGAGCCCCTTCGCCTTCGCCGCCTTCTCGAAGGACGTGGACAGCGACGTGTTGTAGATGTCGTCCGTGTTCCGGTCCCGGATGACGGCGACCTTGTAGCCCGGGTGCTTGCGCTGCTGCTCCTTGAGGTAGTTGACGGCGCCCGCGGCCTGGTCGCGGTTGGGCGCGGAGACCCGGAAGAAGCCGGTGTGCGCCGCGTCCGCGAGCCCGTCCGCGGTGACCGTGGCCCCCATCATCGGGATGCCCGCCTCGCGCAGCGCGTCGACCGCGTGCCGGGTGCCGCCCCTGCTCTGCCCGAACCCGGCGACGGCGACGACCTTGTCCTTGCCCTCGGAGCGGTCGATCAGATCGTCGGTCAGCTCCTTCCACTGCTCGGAGCGCAGGCCCAGGTTGCCGACCAGGAGCCGGATCTGGGGCAGGTCCCCGCGGCCCGCGCCGAGCTCCGGGTCGTTGAGCTCGCGCTGGGCGAGATACGCGCCCATCAGCTCGCCGCGCAGCCCGTACTTGGCCTCCTCCTCGCCCGGCACCGTCGTCAGCGGCTCCGCGTAGACGACGGAGACGTACTTCTTGCCGGACGTCTCGACCCGCCCGTTCTCCGTCGCGATCTTGCCCATCACGTCCTTGAGCGAGTCGTCGAAGACGAACGAGCCGTCGGAGACGCCGATGCACTCCTTGCGCGGTCCCGTCTGGTGGATGCCCGGCGCGCACTGCGCGCCCTTGCCGTCGTCGGCCGGTGTGAGCGGGCCGATCACGGCCCACGTCAGCGCCGCGATCGCCAGGATGCCCGCGACCTGCCAGGGCCACTTCAGGCGCCGCGGCCGGCGCGGCTGGAACCGCAGGCCGCCGTCAGGGTCTACCACCACGGTTTCCTCTCGTACCGCTGGGCCATGCGCAGCAGCACATGGCGGTCGTGCTCGTTGCCGATGGGGCGGCGCAGGGTGAGGAACTCCTCGGCGATGTCCGGGTACAGCTCCGCGTACGGGTCGCCCAGCGGATCCGCGTAGGGCAGCGGCGCCCCGTCCGCACGCGGGTGCGCCGTGATCCAGCCCGCCGTCAGGAGCCGGGTGACGGCCTGCCGGGTCGCGTCGCCCTCGGCCACCCCGACCAGCCGCTCGTACCGGTCCCGGGCGGGCTCGGGCAGGGCGCCGCTCCAGCGGGCCGGGGCGCGCTGGATCCAGGCCAGGTCCGCGCACCACGTGTCGGCGCCCACCTCGTCGAAGCGCTCCCTCAAGTAGTCGACGGCGGCCGGGAGTTCACCGAGCGCCAGATCGTGGTAGGCGGCCGCGCGCAGATCGCCGCGGGCCCGGGCAGCCGCCCGCAGCGCCCGGTGCGCGCCCGTCCACGTCCCGGCGTGGTCGGGGGAGCCGGGCGCGCCGTCGAGCAGCCGCAGCAGCAGGAAGCGGCTGAGCCGGGGCAGCGCGGGCAGCCCCTCGTCGGGCTCGGACACCGAGCGCAGGTCGTCGGCGCTGAGGTTCACGAACTCGCGCAGGACCGACTCCTGCCCCTCCCACAGCGCGTCACAGGTCTCGGCGCGGCCCAGGGTGAGCGGGGCGGCGGCCCGCGGCAGGACGCGGGCCAGCTGCGCCGAGCAGTCCCGCAGCAGCCACTCCGTCAGGGCGGGGGCCGCCGTCAGGACGGGCGCGGGCCGGACGCTGCCGTCGACCGGCGCGAGGCACTGCCGCACCCGCTGGTCCCACGGCAGGTCGGCCGGCATCCGGCGCAGCACCTCCAGGACCTGGGCGGTACCGGCCGGATGGCCGCGCGTGATCTCGTAGACGATCCAGCCGAGCCACTGCACCGCGTTGTCCGCCTTCGGCAGCACCGAGCCGACCGGCAGCGCGTCCACGGCGGCCGCGGCCTGCTCCTCGACCTCGCGGCGGTTCAGGTCGCGCAGCCGGCCCGCCCGCAGCGGCCCCGCGGCCAGCGGGACGAACTCGCCCTGCTGCGGCCAGCTCTCGCGGTAGTCGGGACGCCGGCCGCTGCCCGTCTCCGCGCGCACCAGCGCCTCCGGGCGGCGCCGGGCCGTCGCGACGACGAGCAGCGGATCAGGGCGCCCGGACCGCTCGCGGGAGTCGAGCAGCAGGTGCAGGAAGGCCTCGCCGACCGGAGAGTCGGCGTTGTCGAGCAGCGCCAGACAGTTCGTGGTCCGCTTGCGGTCCGCGTGGGCCGAGGCGTACGCGCCGCGCAGGTCCGCCAGGAACGCGTCGAGCAGCACCCGCTCGGCCTCCTCGCGCTGCGCGGGATAGCCGTGGTACAGCCGGTTCACGCCGACCAGGAAGTCCGCGGTGGCGCCCCTGCCCGGGCCCGCCGCGGACGTCTCGGCGAACCGGCGGCGCAGCCGCAGTCCGCGCCAGGACCGCAGCCCGCCCTGCACCAGCGGCACGACCGCGGACGCCCAGCCGGGCAGCCCGGCCGCCTGCGCCGCGGTGTCGGCGATGCCGAGCAGTTCCTCGTAGCTGTGCTCGCGGGCCCGCCCCTGGCGCAGCGCCTCGGCCATCTCGCGCACGGCCCGCTCCCGGCTGCGGGCGTCCACGGCGGTACCGACGGCGGCCAGCAGTGAACCGAGCGCGGGGAACGACAACTGCGGCAACTCGTCGTGGTGTGCGCTGAGTTGGAAGGCCAGCTCGGTGAGCACGTCGATCCGGGTGCCGCCGCGCTCGCTGATCGGCTCCAGATCGAGGGCGGCGAGCGGAATGCGCTCGGCCCAGGTGCGCAGGTGTGCGGTGAGCGTCGACTTGCCGCTGCCGCGCCCGCCCAGGACCACCACGGCGGGCAGCGGGCGCAGCGGTCCCTGCGGCCGGTTCAGGCCCTCGGCCATGCGGCGGCGCACCGCGGCGTCCCGCTCCGTTCGGCCGGCTCTGTCGTCGGTGACGGCAGCCACCCCACTCCCCCCACTGGGCGCACCGGAATCCCGGGACCGTATCAATTCCCGTTCCTCGTAAGGGTATTCGGACGATCCGTGGGCTGTAAGGCGAGTTTCGCAATGCGCGCGGCGGGTGGTGCGTACGGTGGGGCGCCATGCGGATCACCAAGTACACCCACGCGTGCGTTCGGATCGAGCACGACGGCCGCACCCTGGTCGTCGACCCGGGCGTCTGGAGCGAACCGGCCGCCCTCGACGGCGCCGACGCCGTGCTGGTGACGCACGAGCACGCCGACCACGTCGACGTGCTGCGGCTCGCCGCCCTGGGCGTGCCCGTCTTCGCCCCGGCGGGCGCGGACGTGCCCCGGCTCGCGGTGCGCCGGGTGGCGCCGGGCGAGGAGTTCGACGCCGCGGGCTTCCGGGTACGCGCGGTCGGCGGCCGGCACGCCCCGATCCACGGCGGGCTGCCGGACTGCCCGAACCTCGGCTACCTCGTCGACGGCGCGCTCTACCACCCGGGCGACGCGCTGCACGTCCCCGAGGGACCGGTCGAGACGCTCCTCGTCCCGGCCCAGGGCTCCTGGCTGAAGACGGGCGAGGCGATCGACTTCGTCCGGGCGGTCCGCCCCGAGCGGGCCTTCGCCATCCACGACGGGCAGCTCAACGAGCGGGGCCTGGCGAGCGTCAACGGGTGGCTGGCCGAGGAGTCCGGGACGCGCTACCGCTACGTGCGGCCAGGCGAGTCGCTGTGACCCCCGCCCACCGGGCGACCGCTCATGATCGGCTACGCTTCCCGTCCCTGATGGCATGTACACCAAGAGGAGCTATGCCCGTGAAGCGGCGCCCGGCACTCGCCGGACTGACGATGATGCTCGTGGCCGCGCTCGCGGCGTGCGGCGGCGGCACGGACAAGGCGTCGTCGTCGCACGGCGGCAAGGCCGGCAGCTCCTACGCCGGACAGCACCAGGACGGGCAGGACAGGGACGACGAGGTCAGCGGGGTGCGCGACGCCGTCCGGCACACCACCCGGAAGACCGCCAAGGGCACCCGCCCGCACTACGTGAAGAAGTGCGGGACCGAGACCCGCAAGGTCAAGCACACCCAGCGCAAGAAGGGCCGCACCAGGACCTGGTACACCACCGACCGGTACCGGGACTGCGACAAGGTGCGCAAGGGCACCGAGACGTACACCCGTGTCGTCCGCCAGGAACGCTGGTGCGTCCGCCTCGACGACCTCAACGGCAAGAAGGCCAGGGACGACGTCTGGTTCCGCGTCGCACCCGCGGTCTACAGCAAGGTCAACGGGGCGGACGACCGGGCCCGCGTGACGTTCGAGCCGATCTCCAAGGGCTGCTGAGCCCGGACCGGCTCAGGGCAGTTCGAGCGTGAGCAGCGGCTCGGCGAAGACCGGGGCCGGCGCGTCGGGGTCCTGTGCGACCGCCTTCTCCAGGCGCTCGAACCCGGTCTCCAGCTCCGCCGGGTCGAGCTGCGCGAAGAACGAGAGGGTGCGCAGCCGCAGCCGCTCCAGCATGGCGGCGCGGGTGCCCGCCGACGGCTCGGTGACCGTGCCGAAGCCGGCGACCCGCCAGCCGGCCGACGTGAACCCCTCGATGACCTCGTGCAGCGGCTGGAAGATCGCCGCGTCCGCCTCGTAGCCGCGCGGGAAGTGCTCCAGCCACCACGGCCGCGGGTGGTGGTCGCTGAAGTTCGTGCGCAGGAGCAGCCGCCCGCCGGGCTTGAGCACCCTGGCCAGCTCCCGGACGGCCCGCGGCCGGTCCCTGACGTGGTGCCAGGACCAGCCCATCAGGACGTAGTCCGCGGTGGCGGAGGGGACCGGCATCTCCTCGGCGCTGCCCGCGACGTAGCGCACGTCGGGATGGGGCGACCGGGTCTCGGCGACCTCGCGCATCCGGGCGGCCGGCTCGACGCCGATGACCGGCCCGAACGCGTCGGCCAGCGCAGGGGTGAACCGGCCGGTCCCCGACCCCACGTCGAGGCCCGCCAGCGGACGCCGCTCCGGCAGCACCGCCTCGAAGGCGGCCAGCCACACCCCGAGCTGCCGCTCGCTCAGCGCCCGGCCACGCGCGTAGTCCTGGTGCTGCTCCGAGTCGTAGTCGATCGCCCGCATGGCTTTCCCCGCATCCCTCGGGTGGCCGCAACTGCCGCCCCGATATATCGAGTTGATACATCGGAACGGTATCCGGCGGCGTGCCTCCCCACAAGGACGCCCAAGACCCCAGGGAGTGCCGGCGCGGGGCTTCGCGTCCGGGGCGTCGGGCGAGACGGCGGTCAGCCGGCCCTTCGAACCGCTGACCACCACGTCGTCGACGAGGGCCAGGAAACCCGGCGGACCCTCGGCCGTGGCACGTGAACTGCGCTCGGGGCCACGCCACTTGACCTTGCCCGAGCGGCGGTCGACGGCCGTCGGCCGGTCCTTGTCGGACAGGGAGTACACCTCGTCGCGGCGGGTGGAGACGACCGGCTCGACCGCTGGTGCACCGCCTTCGGCGCCACCCGGCGCCCGGTGGAGGACTCGGCCGCACAGACGACGCCCACCCCGCCGGAACCGATCCGGCCGGCCAGCGTGCAGTCGCCTGCCGCGGGCGGGTCCTCCGGGCTCAGCGGCGTCACCGGACGTGCACCGCCCGCTGCACCGCTTCCGCTGCGAGCCGTGCGGTGGCGTCGCGGGTGGCCGAGGCCAGCAGGTCGGTGTGGATCGGGCCGCCGCCCGCGAGGTGCCGGTCGTACGGCAGGTGCACGACGCCGACGCCCGTCTCCCGCAGGTGGGCGGTGGCCGTCCGCAGGTCGAGGTGCTGGTCGGGCGCGCCCGAGGTGAGGGCCACGATCGTCGACGGCAGGGCGGAGTGCGGCAGCCCGGCCAGCCAGTCCAGCACCACGCGGGTGCCGCCGACGCCCTCGGCGGTCATCGGGGCGACGACGATGCGGGCGTGCGCGGTGTCCATCGCGGTCCTGGCCACCTCCCCGGGGAGCGTCTCGCAGTCCACGACCGTCACCGCGAAGTGGCGGCGCAGCGCCAGCGTGACGGTGCGGTAGGTGGGCACGTCGAGGGGCGGGCCCACCCGGCCCTGGCTCGCGGGCAGCAGCCAGCCGCCGTCGGGCAGCGGGACGAGGTAGCCGCTGATGTCCATGAGGTGCATGGACGGCGTGAGGATCCGGGCCAGTTCGGCGCACGACCAGCGCACCGATTGCGCGCCGAGCCGGACCGCGAGCGTGCCCAGTGCGGCGTCCGCCTCCAGGGCCAGGACCGGGTCCTGCCGGAACCGTTGCAGGGTGCGGGCGACCAGGGCGGCGGTGGTGGTCTTGCCGACGCCGCCCCGGATCGACGTCACGGCGACGACCCGGCCCGTGCTCACCGGCAGCTGCAACTCCCGCGCGAGCCGCGTCTCCTCCGGGCTCTCCTTCGTCCCGGACAGCGACATCCGCCGGATCGACTGCCCGGTCCGCCGCGCCACGGAGTCCCCGTGCACCGGCTTCCCCAGCGCCTGCGTGAGGCGCGGATCGACGGTGGGCACGGACTCGGGAGCGGGGAACGGAAGACTCGGCGTCCCCGGCCGGGGCCGGACCACCGGGGCCGTGTCCGGGGCGGACGTGACGTTTCCGCCGGGAACGGACGCGGGCACTTCGGGCAGCGGCATGGTGTGCGAGGCGGTGTGTCGGGCCGGGGACGCGGGGGCGGCCGGCGGGTGGGGTGCGTAGGGCTGGTGGGGAATGTGGTGCGGCGGGGGAGGGAGTGCGGGTGTGGGGGGTGGGGTGTGGGTTGCGTGGAGTGGGGCGGGAGGCGGCGGCGTGGTGGGGGATTGGGGTGCGAGTGGGGGTGTTGGGGTGGATTGCGGTGCGGCGGGGAGTGCTGCCTGCTCGGGGTGGTCGGCGAGCTGGGGCGCGAGGGCAGGGACTGCGTCCACGGGCTCGGGAGCGGTCGGCTCCGCCGGGGCGTGGTCCGGGGCGGGCGCGGGGCTTGGGTCCGGGGTGTTCCGCGGTGCCACCGGGGCCGGTTCGGTCCGGTCCGTCGCGCCGGTGCCGGGCAGCGGGCCCGGAGCCGTCGACGGGGAGGTGGAGGATCGTTTCGCGAGCGCCCCCGACGTCGACGAACGGATGCGGCGGCGCCCCGGATTGGGCCGGTCGACGTCCGGACGGCGCACCGGGAGCGGCGACTTGGCGGGACGTGGCGCGGCACCGACCGCACCGGCATCCGTGTCCGGGACCCCGGCCGCGCTCACACCGAGGCCGGGGCCGTCCGCCGCGGTTGCAGCCGAGTTCGCGGCGTCGGCCGCAGACGCACCGGGACTTGCGGCATCGGCCGCACCGGGGTCAAAACTCGCCGCACCAGTCGCATCTGCACCGCCATCCACCGCACTCGCCGTGCCGGTACCGACGCCCGCGGTCCCGGACGCGCCTGCGCCAAGGCCCGCGGCGCCCGCCGCACCGGCGTCGACCGGACCCGCCGTACCAGCGCCGACGCCGTCGGCTCCGGCCGCATCCGCACCGGGACCCGCGGAGCCCGCCGCGCCCGCCGCGCGGCTCACCACGGCCGGTGGCCGGTAGTCGTGCCGGGACGGTCGGGTCGACCGGTCGTCCTCGTCTCCACCTCGAACTCCATCGGCAGACCCCCGGATCGAGCCTCTACAGGTCACGTACGCCCCGTGGCCTCCAGCGGACCACCGGCCGCGAAAGCCTATCTCCCGCGCTTCGGTCACAGTGGCAAAGCCCCTGGCCGTACGGAGCACCGGGGCCGGGCCGGGGTCAGGAGTCCAGGTGCCGGGGGCGCCCCGCCCCCACCCCCGCGATCCCCATCGGCACGCACAGCACCGCGAGGACGGTCAGCGGGACCGTCCAGCCGCCCGTCGCGTCGTGCAGCGCGCCGAGCAGGAACGGGCCCGAGGCGGCGAGCAGATAGCCGACGCCCTGCGCCATCCCGGACATCTCGGCGGCGCGCCCCGCGTCGGGGGAGCGCAGCACGATCACGGCGAGCGCCGTGCTGATCAGCAGGCCGGAGCCGAAGCCCTGCATCAGCATCCAGGCGTAGGCGCCCCCGACCGGCGCCACGATCAGGCCGATGAGGGAGGCGAGGAACAGGGCGGTGCCGGTGAGCGCGAACGCCACCTGCTGCCCGGCCCGGCCCACCAGCGCGGTGAAGGTGAGCGAGCCGGCGATCCCGACGAGGCTCATCAGGGACAGCATCCAGCCGGCCCCGGTGCTGGACATGCCCTCGTCGGTGAGCATCGCGGGGATCCAGGCCGCGCACGCGTAGTACTCCAGGGACTGCAGGCCCATGAGGAGCGTGATCTGCCAGGCGAGCGGTGAACGGCGCAGCGGGGTGCGGGAGTCCGCCCCGGGCCCGGTGGCCGCCGCCGTCGGGTCGGGCCGGCGCAGCTGCGGCACCCACAGCAGGAGCGCGAGCGCCGAGAGCACCGCCCACACTCCGATCGCCCCGCGCCAGCCCGCGCCGAGCGCGTCGCCGAGCGGCACCGTGACACCGGCGGCGAGGGCGGCGCCGCAGAACAGGGCCACCGAGTAGAGGCCCATCATCAGGCCGGTGCGGTGCTGGAAGTCGCGTTTGATGACGCTCGGCACGAGGACGTTCGACAGGGCGATGGCGGCGCCGAGCAGCACGGTCCCCGCGAAGAGCGCGGGCAGCCCCGGCGCGAGACGTACGGCGATGCCGACCGTGAGCAGCGCCATCATCGCGCCGAGCGCCCGCGTCATCCCGATCCGCCGGGACAGCTTCGCGGCGAACGGCGCGAGCAGCCCGAAGCAGAGGATGGGCAGCGTGGTGAGCAGGCCCGCGAGGGACCCGCTGAGCCCCGTCGAGCGGCGTATCGCGTCCAGCTCGGGGGAGACGGAGACGACGCCTGGCCGCAGGTTCATCGCGATGAGGAGGAGCCCGGCGGCGAGCAGGGCCCCCGCGGCGGGGCGCGCGGCGACACCCCGGGCTGTGGTCGGGGGTGACGGGGCGACGGAGGGTCGAACGCTGTGCGGCATGTGCTTCAACGTAAGCGACGGGTCCGGCCCGCCGGTTCGCGCGGTGGTCTGTCGGCAGTGCCTCGCCCCGCTCTACCCTGACTGTGCCTCGACGGCCTTGAGGGGGAGTCGCATGAGCGATGACATCGAGCGCGTGGGCGGCGGAGGGCGGCGGGGGAAGCCGCCGGGCGGTGGTGAGCGGCTCGCCGACTGGGCGGACGGCCGGCTCGGGCTCTACCAGCTCGCCAAGTCCCAGATGCGGAAGGTCTTTCCGGACCACTGGTCGTTCATGTTCGGCGAGATCTGTCTCTACAGCTTCATCATCCTGATCCTCACCGGCACCTATCTGACGCTCTTCTTCGATCCGAGCACCACCGAAGTCGTCTACAACGGCTCCTACGAACCGCTCAAGGGCATCATCATGACGCGGGCGTACGAGTCGACGGTCGACATCAGCATGGAAGTGCGCGGCGGTCTGCTGATCCGGCAGATCCACCACTGGGCGGCGCTGGTCTTCGTCGCCGGAATGCTCGTGCACATGATGCGGGTGTTCTTCACGGGTGCGTTCCGCAAACCGCGCGAGGTCAACTGGCTGTTCGGCTGGATGCTGCTGTTCCTCGGCATCGTCACGGGACTCACCGGATACTCGCTGCCCGACGATCTGCTCTCCGGCACCGGGCTGCGGTTCGCGCAGGGCGCCATCCTGTCGATCCCCGTCGTGGGGACGTACATCGCCTTCTTCCTCTTCGGCGGCGAATTCCCCGGCGAGGACTTCATCGCCCGGCTCTATCCGGTCCACATCCTGCTGCTGCCGGGCATCATGCTGGGGCTGGTGGTGGCCCATCTGATCCTGGTCTTCTACCACAAGCACACCCAGTTCGCGGGCCCCGGACGGACCGAGAAGAACGTCATCGGGGCGCCGTTCCTGCCCATCTACGTCGCCAAGGCGGGCGGCTTCTTCTTCCTCGTCTTCGGGGTCCTCGCCCTCATGGGGGCGGTCGCGACCATCAACCCCGTCTGGGCCTTCGGCCCGTACCGGACGGATCTCGTCACGACCGGCGCCCAGCCCGACTGGTACCTCGGATTCTCCGAGGGGCTGATCCGGGTGATGCCCAGCTGGGAGATCAACGCCTGGGGGCACACGTTGCAACTGGGCGTGTTCATCCCGTTCACGCTGTTCCCGCTGATCCTCTCCTTCATGGCGGTGTATCCGTTCCTGGAGGCGTGGATCACCGGCGACCGGCGCGAGCACCACGTCGCCGACCGGCCGCGCAACAAGCCGGTGCGGACCGGGATCGGCGTCGCCTGGCTGACGCTGTACGCGATCCTGCTGATCGGCGGGGGCAACGACATCGTCGCCACCCATCTCCACCTGTCCATCAACGCGATCACCTGGACGGTGCGCGTCGGGGTCTTCCTGCTGCCCGCGCTCGCGTTCATCATCACCAAGAGGATCTGCAACGGACTGCAGCTGCGGGACCGCGAGAAGGCGCTGCACGGCCGCGAGTCCGGCGTGATCAAGCGGCTGCCGCACGGCGAGTACATCGAGGTCCACGAACCGCTCACCCGGGCGGAGCTGTACACCCTGAACGCTCATGAGCAGCCCGTCGCCTACGAGTTGGGGCCGCGGGTCGACGAGAACGGGGTGGCCAGGAAGTTCACCGTGCGCCAGCGCGTCCGGGCCCGGCTGGCCAAGGCCATGTTCGGGCCGGGGACGTACGTCCCGAAGGCCACGGCCGAGGAGTACCGGGCGCTGCACGCGGGCTGGCACGAGTCGGAGCGGGTCGACTGAGGGCGGGGGCGAGAGGGAGCCGCGCGTCCCGTGCGTACCTGGGCGCGCGGCTCCCGTCCCGCTAGTGGTCCACCCGGACCGTGAACGCCCGGTCCGTGGACAGGGACGCCGTCCTGACCGTCGTGACGTCCTTCTCCTCGTCGTACGACCAGTCGCTCGCGGGGACCGCCCGCCCGTTCACCGTCACCCGGTCCGGCGCACCGGTCCCGTGCACCGTGAACGTGTAGGCGCGCCGGGCGACCTTGCCCGCGTACCTCCCCTTGCTCGCACCGACGTCGATCACGGAACCGGTCCGCCCGGTGTCGACCGTGACGCGCTGCGTCGCCGACGCGCCCTTCTTGAAGTCGCGGGTCACCCCGTCGTCCTCGTAGAGCGTGTACGTGCTGTGCCCGCGGTCCGGCACGTACACGTCCCAGCCGAGCCGGGACGTGTCGCGGGACTTCCACGACGTGGTGCCCTGCGGCCACATCGGCACGATCGCGCCCGACTTCACGAACAGCGGGAGCGTGTCGATCGGGGCGTGGTACCCGTCGATCGTCGTCGGGCCCTCGTACTGCTTGCCCGTCCAGTAGTCCGTCCACGTGCCCTTGGGCAGGTAGATGCCGTCCCGCGTCTCCGTGTCCTGGTAGACGGGCGCGACGAGGAAGTCGTCACCGGCCAGGTACTCGTACTTCGCCTGCGCGCCCAGGGTGTCCGGGTCGTCCGGGTACTCCAGCCACAGCGGGCGCACGCCGCCGACGCCGGTGTCCGCCGCCTGCTTCGCCAGCGTGTAGAGGTAGGGCAGGAGGCGCTCGCGCAGCTGCAGGTACTTGCGGTTGATGGAGGTGTACGGCTCGCCGTCCACCCACGGCTGCTGATTGATCTTCTGGCCGGTGGTGATGTCCTTCGCCCAGCCGTCCATCGTCATGATGGCGGGCAGGAACGTCTTGGCCTGGAGGTCGCGCGCGTACATCTTCGCGTCGTGGGAGTAGATGGAGCCCACGTCACCGGTGTTGTACGCGATGCCGGACAGCGTGGCGCCCGCGTACGTGGGGATCTGCCAGCGGATGAAGTCCCACGACAGCTTCTGGTCGCCGGACCACAGGACCGCGCAGCGCTGGGCGCCCGCCCAGGACACCGGCATCCAGACGAAGCCGCGGGCGTCGCTGTTGTCCTCGATGCCGGCCTTCGCCTTGTCGCAGGCGTCGAGCGCCATGCCGTAGCCGTTGCCGACCCAGGCGACGTCGAGTTTGGCGACGCGCTGGCCCGCCTTCACCTGGTCGGCGAGCTTGTCGATGCCGTCCTGCGTCCACAGACCGAGCTGGGCGCCGCGGTCCTGGAGGCCCTTGGCGGTCTCGGCGAGGTTCTCGTAGCCGCAGCCGTAGCCGTCGTTGACGAGCATCCAGCCGAGCGGCAGCTGGTTCTCCACGTAGCCGTCGGCCACCTTGAGGGAGTCGAGGGTGTGCCGCTCGCCCTGGTTGGCGTTGTGCAGGTAGCAGTCGGCGTCGCCGGGTTCGAGACCGTAGACCGGCGGCATGAACGGCTTGCCGACGAGGGACGTGTACCCGCCGATGACCTGCTTGGCGTCACCGAGGAAGTAGTACGCGTCGAGGCGGCGCTCCTGCTGGCCCGTGTGCACCGAGGCGCCGAAGTCGTAGACGCCGGGGGCGAAGGTGTTGCGGTAGACGCCGTAGCCGGCCGACGAGAGGTAGAACGGCTGGGAGTTGGGGTAGCCGCCCTCGTTCCAGTTGGTGTTGTTGGCGACGTAGACCGTCCTGTCGCGGTGCGAGAACGAGCCGTTCTGTTCGCCGCCGCCGAAGAACTGCTCGTCCTTCGCCCGCTCCAGGCTCTGCCGCATGCCGCCCGTCGACCAGCGCAGCGGCTTGTCCTCCTGCCAGATCCGGGTCCTGTTGTCGGCCTTGTAGAGGCCGAAGCGCAGCGGCTTCTTGTAGACGCGCAGGACAGCGGCCGAGGAGCGGACGCCGTAGTAGGCGCCCGCGTCGAAGGACGTCGTGTGCCGGTCGGCGGCGGGCTGTTCGCGCACGATCTGCTGCCCGGCCGGGTCGGTGAACGTGCCCGACGGGTCGGCCTGGAGCCGGAGTCGACCGCCCTTCAGGAAGTCGGCCCGCGCCTTGAGGTCGCCCGCCGCGATCTCGTAGCTGCCGTCGCCGCCCTGGAAGGCGGTGAGGTTCCCGGCGTCCGTCGTCTCGGGCAGGTAGGCCTTGCCGACGAAGGAGTTGTCGTGCACGTCGTAGGGCACGACGACCACGTGGTACGTGCCGTTCGCCTTCGGGATGACGGTCGCCTCGGGGTCGGCCGTGCCCGCGCTGGACGCCACCTGCTTGCCCGCGTCGTCGTAGACGTACATGTCGAAGTCGTCGCTGGGCTGCTTCGCCCACTCGATCGAGATCGGCACGCCGCCCTCGGGGTTGTCGTCCCAGTACCCGTCCGGCACCGACACGGTGAGGTCGAAGCGGTCGCAGGTCTTCCCGTCCGGGTCGTCGGCGAGGGGCGGGCACTTCTTCGGGTCGTCGACGGTGCCGGTCGCGTACGTGGGGCTCTGCCACGTCACGCTCTGGTGGCCGGTGTCGAGGGTGCCGGCGCCGGGGGTCGCCGCGCCCGCGTCCTGGGCGGGCGCGCCCAGCAGGGCCGCGCCGAGGGCCAGCGCGGCGGTGGCGGTGATCAGGGCTCTTCGGTGCGGCTGTCGTTGGTGCAGTTCTCGCATAGGGGTGCGTCTCCGCTCAGAACGACCGACTGTTGTTTACTTGTGCTTGAAAAAAGCGAGTTGCGCGCACGTTCACGCACGAAGATTCCGTCTCGCGCAGGTTCATGTCAACGTCGGGACGGCAAAGACACGGCGGAGGCAAGAGGGATGAGCCGGCCTCACCCGCGGCGAGGGCCGGTTCTGCTCCGACGCCCTCATCGGTCCGACGACGCCTGTCCGGACCCGGCCGACCCCGACGCCCACGTCACCGCCGCCCTGAACTACGACCTGATGCGCTCCCTGAAGCAGGGCACCCCGTGGCTGCCGATGGAACAGGCGCCGTCCGCCGTGAGCCGGCGGCCCGCCAACGTCCCCAAGAAGCCGGGCCCGCAACGGCTCTGGTCGCTCCAGGCCGTGGCGCGTGGCGCCGACGGCGTCCTCCCCTTCCAGTGGCGGGCCTCCCGGACGCCGTCGGCGACGTGCTCGACCGGGCCCTGGCCGACGCCGGAGGACGCCCCGGCCACCGGCACCGACCTGCTGACCGGCACCGAACTCCACGGCTCCGTCCGCCTCGCGCCGCTGGGCGCGGCAGTGGTCCGGACGCCGGCGGCCCCGGCGCCGCTCAGGACGCCGCGTACGCCCAGAAGTCCCGCATGATCCGCGGCGGCGTCGGTCCGGCCATCGCGTACTGCGTCAGCAGGATCGACACCGCCCCGGTCGACGGGGTGAGGTGCGCGGCGGTGCCGCTGCCACCCACCCAGCCGTAGCGGCCCGGCACCTGCCACGGCTCGCGCGGCTCCACGTCGACGGAACCGCCGCAGCCCCAGCCCTGGCCCTCGGTGAACAGATCGCTCGCGGTGCGCTGCGCGAGCGTCAGGTGGTCCGTCGTCATCATCCGCACCGACTCGGCGGACAGCACCGGACCGCCGCCCGCGAGCAGCATCCGGGCGAACGCCCACCAGTCGTCCACCGTGGAGACCAGCCCGCCCGCGCCGGAGGGGAACGCGGGCAGGCCGCTCCACTGGCCGTCGGGGGTGTCGACGCGCTCGGCGCCCCCGTCGGCCGTGGGCCTGTACTGACTGGTGAAGCGGCCGCGCTCGGCCGCGGGGACCTCGAACCCGGTGTCCTTCATGCCGAGCGGCTCGAAGACCCGCTCGGCCAGGAAGTCGGGCAGCGAGGTGCCGGTGACCCGGGAGATCAGCACGCCCTGGATGTCCGAGCAGGTGTTGTACAGCCAGGCCTCGCCCGGCTGGTGCAGCAGCGGGATCCGGGCCAGCGCCGCCAGCCAGGTGTCCGGCTCCGGGACGCGCTGCGGGCCGAACGGGTCCATCAGCGCGAACACCGGTTGCAGCGCGGGCAGCGAGAAGTCCGACGAGAAGCCCCAGCCCGCCCGGGACGTCAGCACGTCCAGGACCGTGATGGGGCGGACCGCCGGCAGAACGTCCTCGACCGGGCCCGCCGGATCGCGGACCACGGTGGGCGACGCCAGCTCCGGCAGCCAGTGGGCGATCGGGGAGTCCAGCGCGATCCGGCCCTCCTCGACCAGCGTCAGCACGGCCGCCGCCACGATCGGCTTGGTGATCGACGCGATCCGGAAGATCGAGTCGCGCACCAGCGGCGCCGTGCCCTCCGCGTCGGCGTACCCGACGGCCGCCACCTCGCTCCGGTCGCCCCGGGCCACCAGGGCCACCGCTCCCGGCACCGGCCCCTTCGTCACGTGCGGGGCGAGTACGTCGGGCAGGGATGTGGCGTCGGTCATCGGGGTCACCCTCCATCGCGTGCGGATCCGTACGGAAAGGGTGACCCCGAAGCCGCCCTCAACTCATCGCCCGGCCGTCCCACAGCGTGTCGTGGGCGCGGTGCGCGTCGGTCAGGCCGTTCGTGAAGAACCGCTCGTAGTACTCGCCCTCCACGTGGTGCGCCTGCAGCCAGATCCCCGGCACGTGGATGGCGTCCGTGTGCGCGGGGAAACGGCGGTGCGTGGCGAGGACGTAGGTACAGACGTCACGGGCGCAGTCGATGACGCGCTCGTCGTACTCGCTGGCCTCGGCGAGATAGCGCTGGCCGTAGTCCTCCTTGTAGATCCGGGTGAAGACGTCCTTGTCGCCGTACGTGCCGCCCGTGCCGAACTTCGACTCGACGACCGCGTCGACCGCGTCCGACATGGAGGCGTGGGCGGGCGGGCAGGCCGCCGCGATCAGCGGCTCGCCCGTCGCCGGGTCGGCCAGGCTCACCGGGTGCGAGCGCAGCGCCGCGTACCTGGGCAGCGGGACGTGCCAGCGCCACAGGTCGGCGAGCCGCCAGCGCGGCGTGACGAACGTGAAGCCGAGCATGTTCCCGTAGACCTTGCGGAACTTCGGGTCGCCCAGGGCGATCTGCGGGTTGATCGACGCGTGGATCCAGGCGCCGAGCCCCATCGCCTCCGCCGTCAGCATCACCGTCTGCAGCAGCAGGTCCGCCTCGATCTGGGTGCGCATCGGGCCGAGCGCGCCCAGCGGCAGCTTCAGGTCCTTGTTCAGGAAGCCGTTGTCCATCCACTTCTTCACGCCCGCCGGACGGTACAGATTGCGGTCGTCGACGAGCGTCGGACGGGCCCCGTCCGGCTGGGTGAGCAGGTACATCAGGGCGTTGATGTACTGGTGCGAGAGGTCGACGACCGGGAACAGCACGGTCGTTCCCGGCAGATTGGACAGGAACCGGTTCGAGTCCAGGTACGCCGGGAAGTCGCGCAGGCCCTCGGCGACGTCGAGCCGGTGGTCGAGGATCCGCACCTTGGTCTTCCTGGCCCGTTCGACGAGCGTCCGCGCGTCGAACGGCTCGTGCGGGGCGGGGTCGAGGCGGCGCAGGAAGTACGTGCCGCTGTCGTTGATCAGGAAGAAGTGCGTGCCCTGCGCGTTGTCGGGGCTGCCCGCCGTGCGGCCCGTCATGGTCAGGTTCGGCTTGGCCATGATGGGCTTGCCGTCCCGCGGGTCCTCGAACGGGCGGTCCGGCATGGTCAGTCCGGTGGAGCCGGTGACCGCGATCAGCACCGCCTCCTCCAGCTCGCTCAGCGGCTCCGCCTTGTGCGGCGAGCGGTAGCTCATCGAGCCGGCCGGCACCGACGCGCCCCGGGAGACCCGGTGGGTGCGGCGGCGCCAGACCGTCCTGAGGAACGGGCGGGCGAGCAGATCGTCAAGACCCTTGTGTCCTGACGTACCCTCAGCCGTCGCCATGGGACGCCCCGTTCTCCAGCGGCGGCACCGGCCGCCACGGTGCGAACGCGCTCGCCTCGCGCGGCAGCAGACCCGCGAGCTCCGGGCAGTGCCGCAGCACGACGGACTTCATGCCGCCCTTCTCCACCCAGTCGATGCCGAGCGGCGTGTAGATCTCCGGCCGGTAGTCGACGGTCAGGAAGCGGTCGCTCTGCAGCCGCCGCGTCGCCATCAGGATGAAGATCCGGAACGCGGTGTCGGAGAAGCCGAAGCCGGTCGGCGGGTTCTCCGCGAACAGGCCGACGACCGTGTCGATCTCGTCGACGCTGCGGTAGACCTCCTTGAGCCGGGCCAGCGTCTCCGGCTCCCGCGTCAGGTCCTCGAAGCGGCGGATGCGCTCCTTGTGCAGGCCCGCGCGGAAGTCGTTGTAGCGCGGCACGCCGCGCCGCCGGGTGCGCACCAGGTCGACCACCGACAGGTCGATGATCTCGCCCTCGCGCTGGAAGTGCTGCAGCGACTTCGGGTAGTTGTGCAGCGTGATCGCGCCCGGGTGCGCGATCCCGAACGAGTACAGCGTGTCGGCGAGCCCCGTCTTGCGGATCTGGCTCTCGGCGGCCGCGCCCTGGATGTCGTGGAAGCCGACGGTCTCCAGGCGCTGCCCGAAGTGGTGCTCGCGCAGCTCGTAGTCGTCGGGGATCAGCGGGTGCATCCGGTAGACCGTGACGAAGTCCTCGGTCAGCGAGTACGGCGCCCCGTGGTGGTCGGGCATCGTCTTCGGGATCCCGGTCAGCGCGTGCGACTCCAGCAGCCACAGACCCAGCTGGTTGAGCCAGTTGCGCGGCGGCCCCTCCCAGTTGGTGCGCAGCCCGATGTCGATCGCCTTCGTCGCGAGGATCGCCGGGGTCCACTCCACCGTGTGGATCTTCGCGATCAGCGCGGAGACCACCAGCCGGGCCGTGTGGTAGATCCGGTCCTCGCTCATCGACGGATACTGGGCGCGCAGCGCGTCGCACACCGTGTTGTGCTCCCGGGCGAACAGCGTGTGCATCGCGCTGAGCCCCATCCACCAGTTGTCCTTGAACCCGGTGATCGGGATGCCGGTGCGGTCGATGGGGATGTGCCCGCCGTCGAGCAACAGCCGTGCGCCGCCGTCGGGTTCGCGCAGCTGGCGGGCCGTGTCCTCGTCGCCGCCGTACACCTCGGATCCGTCCCACCAGTGCGAGGCGGTGTTCCCGAAGAGGATCGGCGGCTCGTCGCCCGGCAGGTCGATGCCCTCGTTCTCCGCGAACCGCATCACGTTCTCTTCGGGCCCGTCAGGATGGTTCACCCAGGTCCCGCCGCCCGGCGGCAGCGGCACCTCGACCGTCTTCCCGCCCTCCTTGTGGCGGCGGTGGTTCACCCAGTCGTGCACCTGGAACTGGATCCAGGCCGCGGCCAGCACGTTCAGGGACGTCGCCGGCACGAAGCTCTCCCGGGTCAGCAGCTGGCGGCTGACCGTCACCGGGTTCGGTGTGTCGAAGAGGTCGGGCCGGTACACCGGCTTCAGGTTGCGGCCGAACGCCGCGCCGACCGCACCCATCTTCGGCGCCGACAGGTCGTTGTACGTGCCGTCGTACGAGCGTGAGGTGCGCAGCCGCTCGTCGACCGGCACCGGCACCGACCGGGTCTTCGGCGGCGCCTCGGGCACATCGGTGTCGACGAGGTTGAGCCTGCGCAGCACCTTGCGCAGGAACACCAGGTTCAACAGGCTGGCCTCCAGCGGGAGTTTGTGCCACGGCACCACCCGGTTCAGCACCCGGAAGGCGAACGCCACGGGGACGTCGAGGACGCGGTTGCGCAGCGGCTCCTCGGTCGTGAAGCGCGCACCCTGGCGCTGCGCCGCGCTCGCCTCGTACGCGACCTTCCTGGCCCGGTTGATGTTGCCGAGCGGCCTGAACTCCGGTGTGGTGAACCAGGGGTTGAAGGCCAGCTCCTCGATCCTGCGCGCCGCCGAGCGGGCCTCGGCCGTCGTGACGTCCTGCTGGGGCAGGGTCAGCCGGGCCACCGGGAGCGGCGGCGTGATCGCCTCCTGCCACTCGACGGAGCCGTCCTCGACGGGGGTGCGGCGCTCGTCGACGTAGCGCTGCACGCACAGGTCGAAGGCGACGTCGCCGCGGGAGAGCCGCTGGGCGAGCTCCTTGTGCAGGAAGTCCGGGTCCGTGCGGTCGGGGCGCGGCTCGGCGCCGCCGCCGACGGCCGGGCGGAGCAGGAAGCGGACCGGGCCCGCCTCGCCCCACAGCATCGCGCCCCGGCTCCAATAGGTCTCGCGGGCCAGGCTGTTGACGGTGTGCCGGGTGGCGGCCTGGACGTTGCGCCGCATCCGGTTCGCCGTGCCGAGGCCCACCGCGAGCGGCAGCTTCACGAAGAGCCCGAACGCCTTCTGCAGCGGGCTGCGGGCGCCGGCCATCGCCTTGGCGAACGCCACGAACTCACGGGCGTCGCGGGCGTGCGACACCGGGAAGCTCGTCGCCAGCAGGTCGTGGCTCTCGTCGCCGGTGACCTGGACCCGCACGGCCGCGCCGTGCAGATCGGGCGCGCCGTCCGGGCCGCGCATCCCACTGGCGTTGGAGAGCCGCACCGTCGCCGGATACTCGGCGCCGGGCTGGGCGAAGCCGCAGCGCAGCGCGGCGGGGAGGTCGTCGGCGAAGCGCAGCCGGGCGTTCTCCACGCCCAGCGCGGCCTTCGCGTGGAAGGCGCGCTCGTAGCCGGGCGCGCCGGAGGCCCGCCGGTTGGCGACCTGGACCTTCATGAGTTCACGGGCGAGGCGCTGGAACACGAGGCGCTCGGCCTCGGGACTTCCGCCCTCGTACCGTTCGTACTGTGACGACTCGTACGGAGTCTGACGTTCGCTCTCGGCCATCGGTTGCCGTCCCTGTCGTGTGCTGTACGTCGGGAGGTCGTGCTGCGGGGCGTGCTCTCGGAACCTCGGACATGGCTGTCCCGTACGGGGGAGGGGCAGCGACCGTATCGGCGCCGTCGGACGCGCCACAGCGACGCTTCCCGCCATGTCCGGGCTCCGCACACACACGTGAACTCACCTACGGACAGAGGGATTCGGGCATGTCAGCGGCAGGCGTCCGGCCGGCCGGGGCGGGGCCGGGAGGCGGGCGCCGCACCCTGCGCCGCCCGCCCCTCATCCGCCCCTCCCGGCGGCGCCGCCGATGGCCGGTCAGCGACGGCTTGACGGCGTCCGGCGCCGGTGGTGCACTCGGCAGCCCGCCGCCCCGGAGGTGCCCCATGCGGGACGAGACCGAACACGGGCCGAGCTTCGCCGACCTGCGGCCGATGAAGGAACCGACGTTCGTCGAGCCGGGCCGGGTGACCTTTCCCGTCTACCCCGACCTGCTGGAACGGCTCCTCGACGACAAGATCCACCCCGACCCCGACGGGGTGCTCCCGCACGTCCTGGCGACCCTGTCCGCGTACGCCTACGCCGGGTACGACCAGGGCTGCGACGCCGCGACGGTCGCCATGATGGCCACCCGGCTCGGCCTGGAGGACAACCGCTGCCGCGTCTTCGAGCAGCGCGTCGACGCCCTCTACGTCTCCTCGGCCGCCTACCTCCTCCAGGACCGGGAGCGCCGCGTCGCGATCCTCTGCTACCGCGGCACCCAGCCCGAGGACATCATCAGCATCCTCACCGACGCCGACGTGCACCCCGAGACCCTCCGCGTCGACCTCGACGGCGTCACCCACGAGGTGCACGCGGGCTTCTACCGCAACATGCGCGCCACCCGGTACCTGATCCTCCAGGCCCTGGACCGCGCCGTGCGCGGCGAGTCCGTCGACCCGCACGAGGAGGGCACGTACGGCGACGGCCTGGAGGCGCTGTACATCACCGGGCACAGCCTGGGCGCCGCGATGGCCGCACTCATGGCGGTCACCCTCGTCCACGAACCGCGCTACACCCACATCGCCCGCCGGCTGCGCGCCGTCTACACGTTCGGCCAGCCCATGCTCGGCGGGCCCGACTTCGCGCGCGCCTGCGAGCGGGCGACCGACTCCAACGGGACCCGTCTGCTGCGCGACCGGCTCCTGCGCTACATCTACGACCGGGACGTGGTGCCCGCGCTGCCGCCGCGCCCGGTCGGCCCCTACGCGCCGTTCGGCCGGGAGTTCCACTACCGCAGGCCGCGCCACGGCGTCGACGCGGCGTTCGCCGCACTCGCCGACGCCGCCGCCGAGGCCGTCTCGCTCCCCGGCGACCTGCTCACCGGCACCGGCCCGCTGCCCCGGCTGCGCCGGCTCGTCGCCGTGCCGCGCCGGGCCCGCGAGCAGGGCTGGGTCGAGCGCCGCGACCCCGCTCTGCCCTACCCGCAGATGGACAGCCTCGCGGGGCTCGCGGTGGTGGCGCCGCTGGCCTTCTTCGCGGCCCGCCTCGCGCTGACCCGCTCCCTCCCGTTCAAGTACTCCTTCGAGGACCACGGACCCGGCCACTACGTCAACGCCCTCGCCCCGGAAGGGGTGTTGAGCGAGTTCGGCGACGTGCGCTGACCGGCAGCGGCCTGCGGTCAGTCCTCGCGGTCCAGGCAGAGCAGTCCCTCGGCGAGTTCCGCCGGGGCGCCCGGGCGGAACGCGATCGCGGGGGAGGGCGCCCACTCGCCGCCCACCAGCCGGACCGTGCGCACCGCGAGGACGTGCGCGTCGCCCTCGCGGGCCACGAACACCTCGTTGTAGCCGTTGGGTTCGTCGGTCTCCCCGCTGCCCAGCGCGGGCGCCCCCGCGTGCCGCGTCGTCCACTCCTGCGGCATCCCGAGGAACCGCTCGGCGGCCAGGAAGCCCAGGTGCGTGTGGCCGTGCAGGACCAGCGACGTCTCGGCCGCCGCCAGCGCCCGCTTGGCCTGGCCCGCGTTCACCACCCCCGCGTACGGGGCGATCTCCACAGCCGGGACCGGCGACAGCGGATGGTGCAGCGCGGCGAGCGTCGTGTAGCCCGGCTCGGGGCCGAGCCGGTCCAGCACGCCCCGCGACACGACACCCGGGTCGACCCGCTCGAAGTCCAGGACCAGCGCACCGAACCGGTCCTCGTCGTCCGTCGCCGCGAACTCGGCCTGCGCCGCCTCCAGTTTGCGCCGGTCCTCGTCCCGCGCCGCCTCGCCGCCCGACTCGGCCGAGCCGAGCAGCGCGATCCGCAGCCCCGCCTCCGGATACCTGACGTACAGCCGCCGCCGGTCGTACCGGGACTCCTGGAGGTCCGGGTGCGGGAACTCGGCGAAGGTCTGCGCGAACCACTCGTGCCGCGCCTCGGGCCGCGGATCGAGCGCCAGGTCCCACGACACGTCGTGGTTGCCGCCGACGAGCAGCACCCGCGGATCGGCGGGCCGCAGATCGGGATGGTCCGCGAGCGCCTTGGCCGCGCTGCGCAGCCAGTTCAGGGCGAGCCGGCCGAAGGACGGGTGGGGGCGGTTCACCAGGTCCCCGGTGACCACCAGCAGATGGGGCGCGCGGCCCTGCTCGCCGAGCCGGCGCAGATGCTTCAGGTACTGGTCCATCGAGGTGCCCGCGCCGGTGAGCCCGGCCAGCCTGAGGCCCGCCTCCGTGGGGTCCTTGGCGTCGACGTTCGACCGCAGGCTGCCGCCGTGGTGCAGATCGGACACGTGGTGGATGCGGAGCACCTCGGGCAGGTGGCGGGCGAGGACCGGATCGGCGGCCGGGACGGCGGCGCCCGCCCGCTGCTGCCCCGCCGCGCCGGCCGCGCCGGCGGTCTCGGCCTCGCCCACCGGCACCCCGGACCGCAGCCACCGGTCCGCGCGCAGCCGTGCCCGCCCCTGCCGGGACAGGCCGTTGTGGAACCACTGGTCGATATAGGCGTGCTGGTGCACGGCCGTCTCGTACGCCGCCCGGTCCAGGGCCGCCACGTCCTCGCGCAGCGCGGGCTCCGACTCGGCGGTGTGCAGGGCCAGTTCGAGCAGGAACGGGGTCTGCAGCCAGCCCGGGCAGTGCACCCGGAGCAGCTCCACCACGCCCGGCGCCCAGGCCGGCTCCCGGCCCGCCATCCGGTCGCACTCCTCGGGGGCGAGGCGCGGCGGCCGCAGCACGTCCTTGGGGTGGTCGACCCCGAGGTGCGGGGCCAGCAGCTCGTGCTCGCCGGGCGTCGCGAGGACCACGGGGATCGCCCCGGCCTCCCGCACCTGCTGCAGCCCCGAGGCGAGCACGGCCGGATCGACCCCGGGCCCCGAGCCGCGGTCCGGACAGAGCGCCGGCTCGTCGACGAACAGCACGGTGCCGTGCGGGAGTTGGGGAGCCGAGCGGCGGCCGATCAGACAGCCGAGCCCCTGCCGGCGCACGAGCGCCTCGCCGGCCCGCAGGTCCACCAGGCGCGCCGTGCCCTCGGCCCGCGCGCCCGCCGCCGCCCGGGCCAGCCAGCTCTTGCCGGAGCGCCGCCCCATCACGACGAGCCACGCGGCGCTGTTCGGCTGCCGCCCGTCCACCAGGGGGCGGGCCCACGACGGGACGTGCTCCCCCGGGAAGCGGATGTCGAGGTCGTGCGCGTAGGCCTGGTTGGGGTGGTAAGTGTTCATGGTCGTCAGTCCCGGAGGTCGTTCGTCTTCGTTCGCGGCGATCCCGTGGTGTGCCGGGTCACGGCCGCGACTCCCCGTCCCGCAGCGAGCTCTCGCTGTGGCCGATCCAGTCGAAGAACGGCCGGTCGGACAGCCAGGTGTCGCCGTGCCGCAGCAGACCCACCTCCCGCAGGTCGTTGCGCTGCGCGCGGGCCGCGTCCACCGGCAGCCGGCCCGGGTCCGCGAGCAGCGCGGCCCGCCCGGCCCGCCCGATCTCCGCCCAGCGCGCCCGGAAGTGGTGGTCCCACTCGACGAGTAGCCGCTGCTCCACCAGCTCGGCGAGCGCCCGGTCGTCGGTCAGCGGCCGCACCTCGTTGGCCTGGGCCGCGCGCACCACCGCGTCCCCGACGACCTGGAGGTAGAACGGCCAGGTGCCCACGAGGCCGAGGACCGCCCGGCCGGTCCGGTCGGGGGCGATGTTCACCCCGAGGTTCTCGGCGGTCCCGGTGAGGAACTTCAGCGCCGACTTGTCGTCCAGCGGGCCGAGGACCCGCGCGTTCACGTCGTTGCCGAAGCTCGACCCCGGCGCGGTCAGCGCCCAGTGCACGACCTGGTGCCAGTCCTTCTCGGTGCCGGTGTAGACGAGCCAGGCCCCGGCCTGCCCCAGATCCCGGAGCCAGGACACCACGCCCGGGTCGTAGTTGACGAGCCGGCCGATCTCGTCGAGCAGGAACGCCATCCGGTCCGAGCCCGACCGCTTGCGCACCTTGTCGATGAGGCGCTGGGCGGCGCCGGGCCCGGACAGCCGGCGGTCCAGGAGCCGGGCCAGCGCGTCGGGCGTGTCGATGCGGCCGCTGGAGGGCAGCACCACGATCGGCCGGACTGCCGTCGCGCCGTCCGCGCGCAGCCGCCGCCACAGCTCCTCCAGCACCCAGGTCTTGCCCGCCCGGCGCGGCCCGAGCAGCGCGACCGAGGCCCCGGTGGCGTGCCGGTCCCGCAGCCACGCCAGCTCCGCCTCCCGCCCCACCGGCCGGCCCTTGCCCGTGCCGACGTGGAACTGGTCGGCCACCAGCGGCAGGTCCTCGATCCGGAACGGGCGCTGGCTGCCCTGCCCCTGCGTCGTCTCCCGCTGACGGGCCTCCGCCGCGTACCGGGCGAGCGCGTCGGTCTGGCCCTGCCGGGTCGTCGGCCCCGGCAGCGTCGCGATCTGCAGCAGCCGCCCGCTCTCCGCGCTCAACGCCCGCCCCGCGGGCTGCACCTGAGGGATTCGCTGATGGGTGAGCCCGAGGCTGGCGTACCCGTCGGGGTCCGGCAGCCGCAGCACCAGGAGCCGCTCGGTGAGGGAGACGAGCCGCCGGGTGCTGAGGATCTGCGGACCGCCCGCGAGGACCGTGCACACGCCGACCTGCGGCCCGCCGCGCAGCACCGCGTACAGGTCCTCCACCGCCCGGCCGCCGTCGGTCGAGCCCATGCTGGTCAGGAACTCCTCCCAGCCGTCGAGGAGGACGAGGAGGTAGTGCATCCGGCGCGGTCCCGCCACGGCCTGCCGCTGGGCGCCGATGCCCGCGAAACCGCCGTGCGAGAGCACCTCCTGGCGCCTGCGCACGGTGGCGGTGAGCATGCCGAGCAGCCGCACCATGTGATCGGGCCTGCCGAGGTTCACGACGGCGCCGCAGTGCGGGAGTTCGGTGAGCGCCTGCAGCGCGCCGTCGCCGCAGTCGATCCCGTACACGTGGACGTCGGCCGTGCCGTGCTGACGGGCCGCCGCCGCGGCGAGCGTGCGCAGGAACTGCGAGCGGCCCGTGCGCGGCGCGCCCACGATCCGCAGGTTGCCGTCCCGCGCCAGGTCCAGGATCGCCGGGCGCTGCGTCTGCTCCTCGGGCGCGTCCTCCAGGCCGAACGCGAGCGGCGCCAGATCCCGGCCGCGGCCGGGCGGCTGGATGTCGGTGAGGGAGAGGACCTCCTTCAGCGGCGGCGGCAGCGGCGTGTGCGGGGCCGGGATGGCGAGCAGCGACGTCGCCTCGCACAGGGCGTCCACCAGGAGTTCGAGATCGGTGGTGCCGCCCGAGTCGGGTTCGGCGTGCAGCTTCAGCGGGGCCCGCCGCTGGGTGCCGTACGGGACGACGTCGTCGACGTCGACCGTCTCCCGCCCCACCGGCCGGTGCGGTGCGCCGACGCGGGCGCTCTGCACCAGCAGCGGGTCGGAGGTGCCGGTCCTGATCAGGGCGAGGCCGGGCGACGAGGCGCTCAGGTGCGCGGCGTCCGGCGCGTCGATGACGTCGAGGCTCTCCCCGGTGTCCATGAGCCGCAGCGCGATCCGCAGATTCGTCAGGGCGCGGATCTCCGGCCCGACGACGCCCGCCGGCCGCTGCGTGGCGTACACGAGGTGCACGCCGAGGGAGCGGCCCCGCCGGGCGATCTCCACGAGCCCCTGGAGGAAGCCGGGCTCCTCGGCGGCGAGCGAGGCGAACTCGTCGATGACGATGACGAGCCGGGGCAGCGGCCGCAGCGCGTCCTCCGGGCTCTCCGGCTCCTGGGAGCGCAGCTCCGCGTACTCGGCGATGTCCTTGGTGTGCGCCTCGAACAGCCGCCGCTCCCGGCGCCGCAGCTCGGCCCCGAGCCCGTCCAGCACCCGGTCCCCGAGACCCGCCCCCACGTCGTTGACGACGGCCACCGTGTGCGGCAGCCGCACCAGGCCGCGGAAGGCCGCGCCGCCCTTGTGGTCGACGAGCATGAACGTCATCTCGTCCGGCCGGTTCGCCACCGCGAGCGAGGCGATCCACGTGCACAGGAACTCCGTCTTGCCGGAACCGGTGGTGCCCGCGACCAGGGCGTGCGGCCCGTCCCTGAGCAGATCGAGGGCGACCGGGGTGGGCGTCGAGCGGCCGATGAGCACCTCGGTGCCGCGCGGCGACGCACCCCAGCGCGCCGCGATCTCCCGGGAGTCGGGGGTGCCGAGGCCCAGCAGGTCGAGCAGCCGGTGCGGCTGGGGGCGCAGCTCCTCGGCGGCCGCGTCCCGCAGCGGGGCGACGGCCCTGGCCATCTCGTCGAGCCAGCGGTCGGACACCTGGTCGGCGAGACCGGTGACGTCGGCACGGGCCCGCCGGGTGAGGGTGAAGCGGGTGCCGGCCGGGGACCCCGCCGCGGTCCGCAGCGCGAACTGCTCGACCTGGACGACGGCCGCGCACTCCGGCGGCAGCGAACGGCTGTCAGGCCCCAGACAGATGACGTACACCCCCGACGCGGGCCCCTCGCGCAGCAGTTGGGACACCCCGGGCAGCGAGGTGAGGGAGCGCGCCCCGTCCAGCACGAGCACCAGACTGCGGCGCACCCCGTCCGCGTACCGCACGGGACCGCGCTGCTGCCGGTCGCGGAGCGTGGCCAGCGCCTCGGCGATCTGCCGGTGGTGGCCCACGTTGTCGCAGCTGATGCGCGGCCGGCCGGCGCCGTCGTGGGCGCGCACGCCCGGCAGCCAGCGGGCGAACCGCCAGTCGGGGGCGCCGGACGGCGAGGTGAGGACCCGCAGGCCGACGTCGGCGGGGCTGTGCAGCAGCGCCACCTGCGCGACCAGCCAGGCACACAGCCGGCGGGCCGGCTGGGTGGGACCCGCGACGCCGAGGACGCCCGTGGCCGGCAGATCGAGGGCGACGGGCACGGGCGTGCCCACCGCGCCGGTGGAGCCGAGGCGCAGCAGCAGGTGGTCCTTGTCGCCGGTGCGGCGCTCCCACAGCCGGGCCGACTCGCCGAAGGCCCCGTTCATCAGCTCCGCCGGCCACGGCCGCAGGATCTCCGCGGCGGTCCTGACCGCACCGTCCCACCGGCTGCGGAACCACCGCAGGGACCGCCCCGAGCGGGCGGCGCGCACCCGCACCGGCGGCACGGTCACGGCCGGCAGTTCCGTGGCGCGGGTCCGCGGCGGCCTGCGGAACATCATGCAGCCGTCGCCGCCGGGCGTCAGGAGCTCCGGCGGCAGGGCGGTGAAGTCGGGCCCCGGCGACTTCACCGCCGGCGCGGGCCGGCCGAGCCACACCCGGCAGCCGTCCCGCAGCGGCGACTCGTCCAGCGGCCCGTCGTGCGGTTCGAGGACCGCCGAAGGCCCCGGCCCGCGCACCGAGAAGTACGCCACGTCGTCGAGCCCGCACAGCCGCCCCAGCGCGGCCACCACCGCGCGCACCGGAGTGTCCCCCGCGGCCTCCACCACCACGTCCCGCTCCGCGCCGTCCGGCGCGATCACCGTGAAGATCCGGCCCATGCCGCTCGCCCCCGTCCGTTCCCCCGACTCAGCGCCCCGCAGGCGGTAACCCCGCGGGCCCCGGCACCGTCGTCTGGTCCTTCAACTGCTGTTCGCTGGCCCTGAACTCGGTGAGCCAGTTCGCCGTCTCGCCCTCGACCTGGGTGTGCACGGCCGTCACCAGACCGCTGATCAGTTCCATCCGGCGCTCCAGGTCCTGCCGGTCAGGGCCGGCCGGACCGTCCGCGGCCGCGCCCGCGCACAGCAGCTCCTCGCGGGTCCACGCCAGCCGGAACTCGCTCAGTCTCGTCCGCAGCGCCTGCGCGGCCGCCATGTCCCGCATCCACGCGGCGGACAGCCCGAAGAAGTGGTCGAAGCCCTTGCACCCGGCGGCCAGCGCGAGCAGGACGTAGCCGAGCGCCTGCGGCGGGCCGCCGCTCATCGAGCTCGCCAGCGGCACGGCCGTCCCCGCGACGGCCAGCAGGATCGTCAGCCCGCGGATGAAGCGGGAGCCGCGCCGCTTGAGCCGCCGGTCCCGCAGGTACCAGTCGATCGCGTCCTCGGCCTCCTGCTCGGCCCACGCGCGGATCGCGACCAGCGCGTCACGCCTGGCCTGCGCCGTGCCCGACGCGATCGCCGGGAAGGGCCGGCTGCGCAGGTCACCCCGTGGGCGGCCGCGCCCGTCACCGCCCGTGTCACCGCTGATCCCCCGAAGCAGCATCAACACCACCTGGCCATAGGCGAGTTCACTCACTGTGAGCGTAGCCGGTCAGGCCGCTCCCTGTCCCCGCCGTGCACCCGGTCACGCCATCTGACGCCGCACCAGTTCGTGCAGCCGGCCGCCCGCGTCGGCCAGCAGTTCGGCCGGCGGGCCCTGCTGGACGACGCGCCCCTGCGACATGACGATCACCCGGTCCGCGTCGAGCACCGTCGACAGCCGGTGCGCGATGACGACCCGTGTGGCGTGCAGCGCCCGGGTGCTGTCGATCACGATGCGCTGCGTCTCGTTGTCGAGCGCACTCGTCGCCTCGTCGAAGAAGAGCAGCCGGGGCCGCCGGATCAGCGCCTGCGCGATCATCAGACGCTGACGCTGGCCGCCGGAGATCGCGCCGCCGCCCGAGATCATCGTGTGCAGGCCCATCGGCATCCGCTTGATGTCCTCGGCCAGCCCCGCCATCGCCGCCGCGGCCCACGCCTCCTCCTGCGTGAACGCCTCGGCGCCGCAGATGCAGTCCAGGATCGACCCGGTCAGCGGCTGGGCGTTCTGCAGCACGACCCCGCACTGCCGCCGCACCGCCGCCTGGTCGAGCGCCGAGAGGTCCTGACCGTCGTACAGGACACTGCCGCCGACCGGCGCGTCGAAGCCGATGAGCAGGCGCAGCAGCGTCGACTTGCCGCAGCCGCTCTCGCCGACCACGGCCACGAACTCGCCCGGCCGGATCGACAGCGACACGTCGTCGAGGACCAGCGGGCCGTCGTCCGCGTACCGGTACGACAGCCCGCGGGCCTCCAGCGCCCCGGTGAGCTCGCCCGGCTGGGTCGCGGCGCCGCGCACCTCGGGCTCCGCGTCGAGCACCGGCTTGATCTGCTCGTACATGGGCAGCACGGCCGCCGCCGAGATCAGCGCACCGGTCAGCTGGGTCACCGACGTCAGCAGCATCGTCACCGACGTGTTGAACGTCAGGAACGCCGCCGCCGACAGGCTGCCCCGGGCCGGGCCCGCCAGCAGCATGAACATCACCAGCGAACACAGCGGCAGATACACGGCGTTGAGCACCGTCGTCACGTTCTTGATGCGGCCCGCGCGCCGCTGCAGCTCCCGGCTCTGCGCGAACTCCTTCGCCCACGCCGCGTACGCGAAGCTCTCCGCGCCCGCCACCCGCAGCTTCGGCAACCCGCGCAGCGTCTGGAACGCCTGGTTGTTCAGCTTGTTGCCCAGCTTCACGAGCCGGCGCTGCCAGCGCAGTTCCCACAGCCCGAGCGTGAGGAACACGCCCGCCACGACCACCAGCATGCCGAGCGCCGCGAGCGCCAGGGGCACGCTGAAGAGGAGCAGCAGGGCCAGGTTCATCGCGCCGATCGTCGTCGACTGCACGACGACCGGGCCGACGCCCGACAGCAGCCGCCGGATCGCGCTGATGCCCATCGCGGCGCTCGCCAGCTCTCCCGTGGACCGCTCGGCGAAGAACCGGGTCGGCAGTCTCAGCAGCCGGTCCCACACGGCGGGCTGGAGCACGCTCTCCACCCGGCCCTCGACCCGCAGCACCGTCAGGTTCTGCAGCAGCATGAACACCGCCGACACCACGCTCGTGACGACGATCGCGAGGGACACCTGGGTGATGAGGTCCGTCTGCGCCTTCGGCACGAACGTGCCGAGCACCTGGCCCGTGGCGACCGGCACCAGCGCGCCGAGTCCCACGGTCACCAGACCCGCGAGCAGCAGCCGGCGCACGTCGCCGCCCATCCGCCGCATGCTGAACCGCATCAGCCGCCACGGGCTCAACTCGCCCTCGGGCAGCGGCCGGTAGAGCAGCACCGCCCGCTCCTCGAAGTCCTCCGCGGTGTCCTCGTCGATCCGGCTGCGCCGCTCGCGCGGCCCGCTCCCCGGGGTCACCGCCTCGTAGCCGCCGCGCCGCCACAGCAGCGCGACCGGCGCCCCGGACGCGGCCCGGAAGCCGACCAGCGGGCCCGTGTCCTGCCGCCACCAGTCGCCGGTGAGCCGCACCGGGCGGGTCCGGATCCGGGACGCCACCGCGATCTGCTCGACCGGGTCGATCCGGTCGCTGACCGCGCCGCCGCGGCCGGGCTCCACGAGCCGGATGCCGACGGCGTCCGCCACCACCTTGCAGGCCGCGTACGTCGCGTCGGCCCCGGCCTCCGCGCCGCGCGCGCCGCGTCTGCGGGGTGCGCCGATGGAGTCGAGCAGGGTCCGGTCGGCCTGCTCCCTGACGGCCTCGCCCGCCCGGATCCCGGCCGCCGCCCGGTCCTCGTGCGCGCTCTCCAGGCGTTCGATCCACCGGTCGAGCGTGGACAGCAGCCGGTACTGCTGGTTCACCATGCGCTGCCACAGGGCGGCGTCGACCAGCAGATCGGCCGCGGCGTCGGCGGCGAACGCGGCGCCGTACTGCACGCTGCCCGGGGAGAGCTGGGGCCACAGCACGTCGTCGTCACCGACGAGGCCGGGGTCGTGCGCGTCGACCGTGCGCCCGTCCAGCGGCGCCTCGAAGAGCACGCGCTGGCCACGCCCGACGCCGAGCGCGAACGCCTCCTCCAGCAGGCTCCACGCCATGTCGTAGCCGCCGCCGTACGCCCCCTGGTCGGGCGTCGGGGTGTACGGCAGTTCGCGCAGCGCGATGCGGCGCACCGCGCAACCGGCCAACGGCCGCCCCACCAGGGTGTGTTGCGTGCCCTCGACGGGGCCGAGCAGCAGCGTGCCCGGCTCCAGGCGGCCCAGGAAGTGCCAGTGCCCCTGCTCGTACGCGTCCACGGCGAACAGGTCGAGCGCGCCGTCCACGACGAGCCACAGCACGTGCGGCCCCTCCAGTGGCAGGCTGCGCAGGCCCGTGCAGTCGACGGGCGTGCCGAGGCCGCCGAACGCGGCCACCACCTGGTCGGACGCGGACGCCGAAGGGAACTCGGCCTGTGTGTAGGTCACTTCAGTGCTCCCTCACCAGTTCGGCATAGGCGCCGCCCGCCGCGACCAGGCGCTCGTGCCGGCCGCGCTCGACGACCTGCCCGTGGTCGAGGACCACGATCTCGTCGCTGTCGCGCACCGTGCTCAGCCGGTGCGCGATGACCACGCACGCGCAGCCGCGGCGCCGGATGTTGTCCATGACGGTCTGCTCGGTCTCCGCGTCCAGCGCGCTGGTCACCTCGTCGAGGACGAGGATGCTGGGGCGGCGCACCAACGCCCGTGCGATCTCCAGGCGTTGGCGCTGCCCGCCGGAGAAGTTCCGCCCGTCCTGCTCGACCCGGCCGTGGATGCCGCCGGGCCGCCGCGCCACCACGTCGTACAGGCTCGCGTCGCGCAGCGCGTCGGTGACCGCGTCGTCGCTGATCGAGGGGTCCCACAGTGCGACGTTGTCGCGGACCGTGCCCTCGAAGAGGAAGACGTCCTGGTCGACGAAGGACACCGACGCCGCGAGCGCGCCGCGCGGGATGTCGTCCAGCCGCGTCCCGTCGATCCGGATGACGCCCTCCCACGGCGCGTACAGGCCCGAGATCAGCCGGGACACCGTCGACTTGCCGCTGCCCGAACCGCCGACGAGCGCCACCTGTTGGCCCGGCCCGACCGTCAGGGAGAAGCCGGTCAGCAGGGGCTTGTCGAGCGGGCTGTAGCCGAAGGTGATCTCCGACAGCTCGACGTGCCCCTTCAGCCGGCGCGTGCTCTGCACCTGCTCGGGGCGCGCGTACAGCGTGTCGACGGGGAAGTTCTCCACGTCCTTGAGCCGGGCCACGTCGGCGGCGAAGTCCTGGATGCGGCCCGCGACCCCGTTCAGTCGCGTGATCGGCGCGGTGAAGCGGGTGACGAGCGCCTGGAACGCGACCAGGAGACCCACCGACAGATGGCCCTCGACGGCCCGCAGCCCGCCGATCCAGAGGATCAGCGCGCTGTTCAGCGTCGCGAGCGTCGGCGCGACGACGCCCAGCCAGGCACTCGGCACACCGAGCCGCTGCTGCTCCTCCAGGGTGGTCGCGTGCTGCCCCGCCCACCGCCGGAAGTACCCGTTCTCCCCGCCGGTGGCCTTCATCGTCTCGATCAACTGAAGCCCGGTGTACGCGGTGTTGGTGAGCCGCGCCGTGTCCGCCCGCAGCTTCTGCGTCCGGGTCGCGCGCAGCCGCACGACGACCCGCATCGCCACCACGTTGAGCAGCGCGATGCCGACGCCGACCATCGTCAGCTGCGGGTCGTACGTCCACAGCAGCGCCGCGTACAGGAGGACCACGATGCCGTCGACCCCGGCCGCGGTCAGATCGCGGGCCAGGGTCTCGGACACCGCGTCGTTCGACTGGAGCCGCTGCACCAGGTCGGCCGGACTGCGCTGCGCGAAGAACGTGACGGGCAGCCGCAGCAGATGCCCGAAGAAGCGGGCGCTGCTCAGCGTCGAGGAGATGATGCGGCCGCGCAGCAGGTTCGCCTGTTGCAGCCAGGTCAGGGCGCCGGTCAGCGCGACCATCGCACCCATCGACGCGAACAGCGCCCCCAGCAGGGAGGTCTGATCACCTATCAGGAACAGGTCGATGTACGTGCGGCTGAGCGCGGGCACCGCGGCGCCCACCGCGACGAGCAGCAGGCTCGCCAGGAGCGCGGCCAGCATGGTGCCGGTCGTACCGCGCAGCCGCCCGGGCATCGCCTTCAGGACGCCCGGCCGCCGCCCGCCGGTCCGGAAGTTCTCCCCCGGCTCCAGGACGAGCACGACCCCGGTGAAGCTGGTGTCGAAGTCCTCCGCCGGTACGAACCGGCGGCCCTTGTCCGGGTCGTTGATGTGCACGCCGCGCCGGCCGAAGCGGCGGCCGGGGCCGTCGTAGACGACGTAGTGGTTGAACTCCCAGAACAGGATCGCCGGGCCCTGCACGTCGGCGAGCGCGGCCGGTTCCATCTGCATGCCCTTGGCGGTCATGCCGTAACTGCGGGCCGCCTTCAGGAGGTTGCTCGCCCGCGAGCCGTCGCGCGAGACGCCGCAGGCGATGCGCAGCTCCTCCAGCGGGACGTGCCGGCCGTGGTGCGCGAGGACCATCGCCAGAGCGGCGGCGCCGCACTCGACGGCCTCCATCTGGAGCACCGTGGGCGTGCGGACCTTCCCGCGCCGCTTGGGCGGCGGGGGAGCGGGCCGGGCCCGCCGGCGTCCACCGTGTCCCGCGGGCGGCAGTGAGGTCGTGGTCACGGCAGCAGCCAATCGATCGGGCGCTGCTCGGCGAGGTGCACGGCGCCGGAGGTGAGGGTCATGGACGTGAGGGCGTAGGGCGGGCCGCCGTCCGACGACCAGGCGTAACCGGATCTGCTCGCGGACGACTTGGTGAGCTCCACGAGCACCGGGACCCGCGTCCCGCCCTTGGTCAACTGCCCGGCCAGCTCGCTGTCGCCGAGGAAGTCGGCGACCTGCCGCCGCGTCTGCGGGCTGCGGCCGACCGCCTTCACCCTGCCGCGCAGCACCCCGTACTGCTGGGCCGCCGGCACGGTCAGGTCGACGGCGGCGTCGGCGGGCATGTTCGCCGCGCCGGTCGCGGGCACGTACAGCATCGCCAGGAGCGGGTCGCCGGCCGAGCCGGTCTTCTCCAGCGTCGCCACGTCCGAGCCGGTCGTGACGACCGAACCGATCCGTGCGACGAGCGCCGTGACCCGGCCCGCGTCGATGGCGCGCACCGCCCGGTCACCCTGCTCCGTACGGACCTTGAGCAGCGGCGCGTCCTTGCGGACCCGCTGCCCCTCCTTCACGTACACGCCGGTGACCTGTCCCGTGACGGGGGTCTGGAGCACGTAACTGCCCTGGCCGTACGTGAGGATGCCGGCCGCGTCGAGCGTCGAGGACACCGAGCCGGTCACCGCCCACACGCAGGACGCCGCCATCACGACGACGGTGACGGCGAGGGCGAGCAGCCCCTGCGGCCGCGCGAGCCGCACCGGGAGGTCGAGCTCCTCCGGCGACTGCAGCTTGGACAGGGCCTGTTGGCGGAACTGCACGCGGTCTTTCCCTTACGTTGCCGAAACCGGGCCACCCGACCGGGCCCGGACGCGCCCGTAGGCCCCGGAACCCGTCAGGGTCCCGAGGCCCGGGGTTCGCCGCCACGTCAGGTGAGCGGCGGAACGATCCGTCGGATCCGGCTCAGAGGCCGGCGACCAGACCGGTGGCCAGGCCCGTCACGGCGCCCGTGTTCACGCCGGTCAGGCCCTCGACCGTGCCGGTGAGGCCGGTGACGACGCCCGAGACCGGGGCGATGCCGTCGACGGTGGCCGTGGCCTGGCCGACGAGGCCGCCGACGAGACCGCCGGAGACGTTGTCGAGCTCGGCGTCGGAAATCTCGAGGGTCTCAACCTGGGGGGTGTTGTTCATGATGTGAGCTGCCCTTCTCATGGGTATTTCGATAAACGCGGAACGCGTCGGACATCGGTGGATCCGAAATCCGGTGATGTTCTGCGGTGCGCAGGATCAAAGCACGCCGACGCATCGCACAGCCAATCGGAAGGTCCCCGGTCAGGGGGGATGTGCGAGGTCAATTCCCAGGAGGTGCAGGCCTGTTCACGGGGCCGTGGCAGCTCCTTCACAATCTTCACGGAGGGAAATGTGAACGGGTTGTGTCCGCATTCGCCAAAGGGGACACTCGCGCATCAATGGGTTCCGTTGCCTGGACTGTGCAATGGATTTTCATGAACCGACGTGACTGCCCTGCGCAATCGCTGTGCAGGTTTCTGGCACACGACCGCCGCAGCCGTGAGCACCGCCGGCGGCACGAACCCCCACGGCGCCGCGGCCCGCCACAGCGCGACGGCCGCCGCGGCCGCGCCGACCACCGCGAACAGCCGCCCCGCCACCCACCACTGACCGGCCCCGCGCGCCGATCCGTCGACGGTTCCGGTCACCAGCGTGGTGAGGGTCCCGGTGAAGTAGGTGGTGGGCGCGGCACCCGTCCCCGCCGCGACCATCGCCGCGGACTGCCCGCCCATCGCCACCGCGGCCACGACCAGCAGCACGTCGCGCCACGCCCCGGACGGCTCCCCGCCCAGCACACCGCCCGTGACCGCGACGAAGCCGAGCAGCACGGTCTGCGCCGCCAGACACCCCACGACCCGCCCCGGCCAGACGCCGCGCCCGTCGTCCCGACGCACCCCCCGGCACACGAGAGCGGCGAGCGCCGCCCCGACGGCGTACCCGCCGAGCGCGAGGAGGGGAGCACCCACGTCGTTCCAGAACCCCCGCCCCGCGGAGATCCCCAGCAGCACGAGGTTCCCGGTCATGACCCCGGCGAACACGGTGCCCAGCGCGGTGAACGCGAGCGCGTCCACGGCACCGGACGCCCCGGCGAGCAGCAGCAGGGAGATCTGGGCGCGTCTGTTCATGGGTCCGACGGTAGGCGGGGGGAGGGGGTGGGGCGGGGTGACGCGCGTGGTGACGCGCGTGGGGGTGGACCGGAGTGATCACCCGTACCGGTCGTCACAGACGCCCCACGAACACCGTGCGCACCGTCAACGTGCCCTGGTAGCAAAGGGCGGTGAGTGGAGACGAGCGAGCGCGGACTCGAGCCGCGTGCCGAGATGGTCGCCCTCCTGAAGAAGATCCTGCCGCACGAGCGCGGTTTCCCGGACCGGGCTGGGCCGCGGCCGGCACCGACCCGCTGCCGGCCGAGCTCGCCCGCGGCGGACCGGCAGCGCTCGTGCCGCCCCCGAGGAGGTCCCGATCAGGTGGCCGGGGCGTGATGGGCGGCCTCGTCGACTGGGATCACGACGGGGCCGGCCGCCTCGAATGCGCGGACGGTGCGGGAGGCGCTGCTCGCCACCGGGAACCGCGCGCCGCACGGATCCTGGGGGGATCAGGGGTGGCACGCCCGTCACAAAGGTGGGGCGGTCGGGGGGGCGAACAGCAATAAGCAAGGGCCCTGGAGGGAAGGGCTGGTACCGAGGAGCACCACCGAACCAGGAAACGATGTGTCGTCGACGGCGAGTCCCGGGACAACCGAACACACTGATGCTGGGAAGGCTGACACGACCATGGACCTCAAGACTCCCGAGCACCGCTTCGTCCGGAGCGGTCAGCCGAAGATCATGGGATGTGTTCCGCCCAAGAATCCCAACTTCACGGGACGCGAGATCCTCCTGGAAGCGGTCGAGGAGCAGTTGCGGCGGAAGGAGACGGCCGCCGTCCTGCCGCACGCGCTGCACGGCATGGGCGGTGTCGGCAAGTCGCAGATCGCGATCGAGTACGTGTACCGGCACAGCACCGAGTACAACGTGATCTGGTGGGTCCCCTCGGAACGCGAGTCCCTGATCCTCGCCTCCCTCGCCGAACTGGCCGGCCGCCTCGGCCTGGACACCGGCCCGCAGGCCAACATTGCGGTGCCGGCGGTTCGGGAAGCGCTGCGTTCCGGAAAGCCGTACGAGAACTGGCTGTTGATCTTTGACAGCGCGGAGGACATCGACGCAGTCCGCTCGTACTTCCCCAGCGGTGGCCCCGGCAAGATCATCGTGACCTCGCGCAACCGGGACTGGGAGCGGGTCGCCACGCCGCTCGGCGTCGACGTCTTCGAACGCGAGGAATCCATCGCCCTGCTCCAGCGCCGGGCCGCCGACCTCGGTTCCGAGGACGCCTTCAGGCTGGCCGAGGCTCTCGGTGACCTGCCTCTCGCCATCGAGCAGGCCGGAGCCTGGCACGCCGCTACCGGCATGCCCGTCGCGGAACACCTCGAACTTCTTGCCCGGCGCCGTCCGGAGATCCTCGACCTCGACCCGAGTCCGGACTATCCGGTCCCGGTGGTGGCAGCGTGGAACCTCTCGCTCGACCGGCTGGCGGAGAACCACCCCGCCGCCCGGCAACTCCTGGAGATCTGCTCCCTGATGGCGCCCGAGCCGATTCCGCTCAACCTGCTGCGCGGCGGCCGGAACGTCGAGATCAGCCCCGAACTCGACTCGGTCCTGCGCGACCCGGTGCTGCTCGCCCGCGCCACCCGCGAGCTCAGCAGGTTCTCGCTGATCCGCCTCGACCACAGGCGCGGCACGCTCCAGATGCACCGACTGCTGCAGAACGTGCTGGCGACCGGTCTCGACGAGTCCGCCGAGGCCAGGATGCGCAAGGCCGCCCACCAACTCCTCGCGGCGGCCAAGCCGGGCGAGGGCGCCTCACCCGAACTGTGGCCGGACTACCAGGTGCTGCTGCCGCACGTGCAGGCGTCGGGCGCGGTCCGCAGCTCCGACCCGTGGGTGCGCGACTTCATCCACGACGTCGTGTACTTCCTCTATTACTGGGGTGCTCACGAGACGTCGATGAGCATGGCCAGGGAAGCCTGGACGGCCTGGCAGGCCCAGTCGGGCGACGACGACATCTTGGTGATCCGGATGGCCAAGTCCCTGGCGTTCATGCTGTGCCAGTTCGGCAGCCTGGAAGAGGCGATGCGGCTCAACGAGACGGCGCTCGAGCGCTCCCGTGCCGGGCACGTGCCGGACGAGGAACTCGTCGATTCCATGTGGCAGATGGCGATCGCCCAGCGCTACCGGGGCGACTTCGGCGAGGCCCGCGCCCTCGACGAGGAGGCGGTGGCGATGGCCCGTCGGCTCTTCGGCCCGGACGCCCCGGAGACCCTGCACGCCGCACACAGCCTTGGCATCTCCCTGCGGTGCTGTGGCGCGTTCCCCGAGGCGCGCGCCCTCGACGAGGAGACGGCCCGCCAGTTCGACCAGCTCTACGGCCCCACGAACGGTCTGACCCTCGACTCGCTCAACGGCCTGGCGATCGGCATCCGGGAGTCCGGCGACTACCGCGGAGCGCACATCCTCCAAGAATCCACGTACGAGATGTACGTGAGCAGCTTCGGCCCGGACAACCCCGCCACGAACAAGGCCGCCCGCGAACTCGCCGTGTGCCGCCGCCGGGCCGGCGCCTTCGCCGAGGCGCGCGAGCTGACCGAGGACACGCTGGTCCGGTTCACCGAGCGGTACGGGACGGAGTACGGCGAAACGCTGGCCACCCAGATGAACGCCGTGGTCGACCGGCGCATCACCGGCGACCTGGCACGGTCGCGCGAACTGGGCGAGGAAAACGTGGCGCGCTAACGCACCGTGTTCGGCGAGAACCACGCGAGCACGCTGAGTTCCCTGGTCAACCTGGCGGCCACGTTGCGTGCCCTGGGCGACGTCGATGCCGCGGAGCGACACGACGTCGAGGCCGTCGAGCGGTTCACGGCGACGGTGGGAGAGCGGCACCCGTTCACGCTGACCGCGCGCCTGGGCCGGGCCAACGACCACTATGCGCAACTCGAGTTCGCGGCGGCGCGTGACGTCGACGAGGTCGTACTGCCGCTGCTGACCGAGGTGGCGGGTCCTGAGCACCCGCTCACGCTGGCCTGCACCGCCAACCTCGCTCTGGACCTGCGAGGCCTCGACGAGACAGCGCGGGCCGACCCGTTGCAGGCTGATGCGGTCGAGGGCCTCACACGGGTCCTGGGCGCCAAGCACCCCTGGCGCGTGGCGGCGCAGCTGCTCCAGCGGATCGAGTTCGACATCGCTCCGCTGCCGCTGTGACGGCAGGCTGATTCCGGGGTGCCGCGGGACCCGGTGATCGTGCCCGGAGCGTACGCCGAGCACTGGGAGGACGCACGGGCGGGGCTGCTCCTCGCGCCGGGCGACGCGGCCGGGATCAGCCGGATGGTGGCCTGGCTCGCGGGCCAGGAGCCCGCGGACCGCGACGGCAGAGTGGCGTAGTCGCCGTCCCGGCCCCGCCGGTGCCGTGTCACGAACTGTTCATACGGCACCCGGAATTCGGCGGCCCGCCGCGCCGGTTCTCCCGTTCATGACTGTGGGAGTGACACTCGACACGACCGGTACCGACCTCACCCTCGACGACGCCGTCCGGCAGGCCCGCGAGGCCCGGGCGTCCGGACTGGCGTCCCTCTGGTTCGGCCAGACCTTCGGCCACGACGCGCCGACGGTCGCGGCCGTCATCGGCCGCGACGTTCCCGGGATCCAGCTGGGCACCGCCGCGCTGCCCGTCTTCGGCCGGCATCCGCTGCTCGTCTCCAGCCAGGCGCAGACCGTGCAGGCGGCCACCGGCGGCCGGTTCCACCTGGGGCTCGCCGTCGGCACGAAGCTGATCAGCGAGGGCGGACTCGGCATCCCCTTCGAGCGGCCGGTGGCCCGGCTGCGCGAGTTCCTCACCGTGCTGCGGCAACTGCTGGAGACCGGCGAGGCCGACTTCGAGGGCGAGCTGATCACCGCCCGGACGCCGTGGCCCGCCCGGGTGCCGGGCGCCGCACCGACCGTGCCCGTCCACGTCGCCGCCATGGGCCCGCAGGCGCTGCGCGTCAGCGGACGCCTCGCCGACGGGATCCTGCCCTACCTCGCGGGACCGCGCGCCCTGGAGGAGCACATCGTGCCCGAGCTGCACCGGGCCGCCGAGGAGGCGGGACGACCCGCGCCGCGCGTCGTCGCGTTCGTCCCCGGCGTCGTCACGCCGGACCCGGAACCGCTGCGCGCCAGGCTCTACGAGGACCTCGCGTTCTACGAGCAGATCCCGTCCTACGCGCGCGTCATCGAGCAGTCGGGACACCGGCGCGCGGCCGACCTCGCCGTCGTCGGCGACGAGAAGGACCTCGCCGACGCGGTCCGCCGCTACCGCGACGCGGGCGCCACCGACGTGGTGGTGTCGGGCACCGAGATCGCCGGGGACGACGCCCGGTTGCGGACCTGGGAGGTGCTCGGCGAACTCGCCTGACCGCAGGGGCGTCCTTTGACTAGGCTGTGAGCCGGTGATGCGGCAGGCCACCCCTGTCGAAGCGCTTCGACGAAGTTATGGACAGGTGCCCGTCCGGCGCCATAGGGTCGGGATTCCGAACGGCCAACGGCAGTCCGCCCCCCGTCGAAGCGCTTCGCGATCGAGGCATTTCGTCCCTTCGTCCCGGCTCAGGAGAACGACATGGTCACGCTCGCAGAGGTCGCCCGGCACGCCGGAGTCTCCGCCAGCACCGTGAGTTACGTCCTCAGCGGCAAGCGGTCCATCTCCGCGGCCACCCGTGAGCGCGTCGAGAACAGCGTCCGCCAGCTCGGGTACCACCCGAACGCGGGCGCGCGGGCGCTGGCCAGCAGCAAGTCGAACATCATCGCGCTGATGGTGCCGCTGCGCACCGACATGTACGTGCCGGTGATGATGGAGATAGCGATGGCCGTCGCCACCGCCGCCCGCACGCACGGCTACGACATCCTGCTGCTCACCGGCGAGGAGGGCGCCCAGGCGGTGCGCCGCATAGAGGGCAGCGCGCTCGCCGACGCCATGATCCTGATGGACGTCGAACTCGACGACGAGCGGCTGCCGTTGCTGCGCACCGCGTCCCGGCCCGCCGTCCTGATCGGACTGCCCGCCGACACCACCGGGCTGAACTGCGTGGACCTCGACTTCGCCGCCGCGGGCGCGCTCTGCGCCCAGCACCTCGCCGACCTCGGGCACCGCGAGGTCGCCGTCATCGGTGAGGCCGCCGCCGTGTACGAGCGGCGCACCGGGTTCGCCGAGCGGACCCTGACGGGCCTGCGCGAGCGCAGCAACGAGCTGGGCCTGCGACTGCTGCACCGTCCGTGCGAGGGCTCGTACGCCTCCGTGTCGGCAACGTTGTCCCGGATCTTCGACGAGCGCCCCGGCACCTCCGCGTTCGTGGTCCAGAACGAGGCGGCGACCGATCCGCTGCTCGCTCTGCTGCGCCAGTCGGGCCGCGCCGTCCCCGAGGACGTGTCGGTCGTCGCCGTCTGCCCCGACCAGGTCGCCGCGCACGCCTCCGTACCGCTCACCTCGGTCGCGGTGCCCGCCCAGGAGATGGGCCGACGCGCCGTCGAGCAGGTCATCGCGAAGATCGAGGGACGCGGCTCGGACGAGGAAGTCGTGCTGCTCGCACCGGAGTTGACGGTCCGCGAAAGCGCGGCCCAGGCGCCCGCCGGCGTCTGAGCCGCGCGTCCTCAGGCGCGCCGGCCGCTAGCTGCTGGAGACCTTGAAGCTGTTGGTCCGGAAGTCCAGGCCGCCGGACGACGAGGTGATCTCGTAGCCGAACTGGACGTCACCGATGGTCTCATCGCCCCACCAGCCCTTGGTGTCCTTGATCCACTTCAGGATCGGCAGGATGTTCACCGTGCCGGACGTCGAGTCCGACGTGCGCAGGAACGAATACACCTCGTTGGCGCCGTTGTTGCCCTTGTACACGGTCCAGGTGTGGCCGCCGAGGGTGAGGTTGCCCTGCGAGGTGCCGAGCGGGCCGACCGCGCCGTTGTAGTTCACCCAGAGCATGACCTCGTGGTCGTAGTCGCTGTCCCAGATGTCGTACGACGTGTTGTACGCGCCCGACGACGGCACCGTCACGTTGTAGCTGCTGGTGAGCGAGGTCAGTGAACTGAGCTTCTTGTTCACGACCTTCTTCGCGTTCGGGTAGGACTTGATGCCGCCCGTGTTCGGGTGATCGGCCCGGACGCCCCAGTTCGACGAGGAGTTGGCCCAGATCGTCTGGGCGCCCGCGCCGGAGCCCCAGATGTTGTTGTAGAGGATGTAGCCGTCCGACGTGGTGTAGTTGCCCCACTGGTCGGACGAGGACCAGACGGCCGCCTGTGCGGGGGCGGCGGCGAGGGCGAGTGCGGCGCCCGCCGCGAGGGTGGCGCCGAGGAAGGTGCGGCGTCGCGTCGACCGTACTGAAGGTGCCATGGTGTCCCTTTCCATGGTCGGTGGGGGGTACGGGGGAACTACCGCGTGCTCAGGGTGAGTTCGCGGTCCTCGCCGGCGGTCAGGCGCAGTCGCCCGTCACCGCCGGCCGGGGTCTGGAGGGAGACGTGCGCGTCGCGGTCCGGGCGCACGACGGCCGTGCAGCTGCCGCCGCCCCAGGTGAGGTCGACGCGCGCGCCGAACCGGGTGCGCAGTCCGCGCACCGTGCCCCGCCGCCAGTCGGCCGGCAGCGCGGGCAGCAGCACGAGCCGGTCCTCGGTCGACTGGAGGAGCACCTCGGTGAGCAGCGCGGGCAGGGTGTGGGCGGCGTCCGCGTTGTAGACGTCGCGGCCCGGGTAGTGCGCGCTCATGAGGGAGCGGTGGAAGTAGTCGCCGGTCAGCACCCGGCGCAGCGCCTGCCCGACGCTGGGTGCGTCGCGCAGTCGGGCCGCGATCAGCGCGTGGTGGAGGTGGCCGTGCGCGGAGTGGTTCTCGGCGCCGCGCAGCTCCAGCGCCCGGTGGGCCGCCTTCGCGAGGCCGGGGGTGTCGTACGGATTGATCTCGTGGTGCGGCCACACCGCGTACAGATGGCTCAGGTGCCGGTGGTCGTAGCGGTCGTCGAGGTCCGGCCACGCCCACTCGGCGAGCGCCCCGTCCGCGTTGACCCGGTGGTCCGGCAGCCGGTCGGCCAGCGCGGACCAGCGGATGCCGTCGGGGCCCGGGTGCCAGGCCGCCGCGGTGCGCAGGGCGTGCCGGGCCGCGGTGATGTCCATCGCGGCGTTGAGGGTGCCCCAGCCCGCGTTCCCCGGCCGGTTCTCCGGGGAGTACGACGGCACGATCACCAGCCGGCCGTCGGGCCCGGTCCGGGTCAGGAAGTCCTCGTAGAACAGGGCGAGTTCGGCGAGTGCGGCGGCCAGCCAGGCCGGTCGTTCGCCGGTGGTCGCGGCCTGCTCCAGCAGCGGGGTGAGCAGCCAGTCGGCGCCCGCCGTCCACAGGTGCATCGGCCAGGCGCGCTGGAAGTGGTACGCGTGCCCGGACTCGCCGTCGGTGTGCGCGGGCGCCACGATGCCGCGGGCGCCGAAGACGTCCCGCGCGTTGTCCCGCCAGTCCGCCAACTGACCCTGGACCAGGGCGCCCAGGGCTTCCGTGACCTCCGGCAGGGCGCAGGTCGCGGCCGACGCGGTCTGCAGGTTGAGGTTGGCGTCGGTGGTGAACGCGCCGGACCACGCGGTGTCCCACTCCGCGGTCCACAGGCCGGTCAGCCGGGGCGGCAGCGCGCCCGACGCGCTGAGCAGGTGGTAGCGGCCCGCCGCGAACAGCCGCTCCAGGAGGGCCTGGCTGCGCGGTCGGCTCAGCAACTCGGTGCCCGTCAGGCCGCGTTCGGGCCGGGGTGCGTCCAGGTCGAAGGCGACCCGCTCGTACGCGGCCCGGTGCTCGGCCTCGTGCCGGGCGAGCAGCTCCCGGTAGGTGTCGGCGGCCCGGTCCCCGCCGTCGCCGGCACGGTCTCCGACACCGGCACGGGCAGCATCTCCGGCTCCGGCTCCGGTGCGGTCTCCGGCACCGGCACCGGCACCACCCCCGGTACCGGCACCGGCACCACCTCCGGCACCGGCACCTGTACGCGCCAACAGGCGTGCCAAGTTCGCGACCTCGGTGCCCGCGTCCAGCTCACCGAGGTGCCGGCGCACCCGGGTCAGGAGCAGCAGCCCGGCCGCGTCCGCCACCCGCAGCCCGGTGGTGCCCACCGAGGCGCGGCCGCCGTGCAGCACCGCGAGGGTCACCCCGGTGTACGCCAGATCGCTGTCCGGATAGCGGCAGCGCAGCGTCAACTGGGCGCCCTGCGGGGTGAGGACGACGCTGCGGCCGACCCCGAGCCCGCCCGGCACCCCGGCCAGCCGGTGGTCGAGGGACAGCTCGCCGTCGAGCCCGGGACCGGTGACGTACTGCACGACGACGTCGTCCGCACGCGACACGAACACCCGTGAGCGCCAGCCGCCGCACTGCGCCTCGGCCACCCCCGTCGCGAAGTCGACCGCCCGCCGGTAGCCGCGCCACACGATGCCGTCCCGGACGAACCGCACCTGGAAGGCGGGATGGAAGGCCCGCACCCACTGCAACGGCCTGCCGTCCGTGAACCGGTCGGCCGCCGTCACGTCGCCCGCGAGCAGCTGGTCCTGCAGCGTGGCGAGCCGGGCGGCGAGGGCGGGCGGTCCCGGATGCGGTCCGTCCGGGCGGACCAGCGCATGATGGGTGACGACCACCCGATCGTCGTGCGGGTCACCGAACGTGAGGGCACCGTGCCGGCCGTTGCCGCTCAGGAAGCCGTCCTCCCAGCGGGTGGCCGGCGTCGTCTCCCAGGTGCCGTGCGGGTGTTCGGGCAGCACCGCGTCACCGCTCCCCGTGACCGGCCGGGGCGAGCACCGCGACGCCGAAGCGGCCCAGGGTCACGGAATCGGACCGCGGCTCGCCCGTCAGCAGATCGCGGAAGGCGCCGGCCGGCAGGCCGACCGTCACCTCGCCCGCGCCGTGGTGCAGCAGGAACAGCAGCTCGCCACGGCGTACGGCCTCCACTCCTGCGGGGAGGCCGGACAGCGGAGGCCGTACGCCCGCCTCGGCGGCCGCGCCCGCGAGCAGCGAGCGCAGGGCCGGGGGCCCGGGGAGCGTGGAGAGGTAGTGGGCGCGGCCGCGGCGCAGCGCGGCGGGCAGTCCGTCGAGTTCGCCGCCGCGGTACACCGCGGTCACCTCGGCGTCCTCGGCCGCGGTGAGTTCCTCCGACCACAGGGTGCCGGTGAACTCCCCGCAGTCCACGGTCTCCTGGGGATCGAGCGGCCACCACTCGTGCAGGGTGCGGATGCCGAACAGCTCGCGCAGCCGGGGGTCCATGCCGCCCGGGCGCACCCGGTCGTCGGGGTCCGCGACGCCGGTGAAGAACCCGCACACCAGGGTCCCGCCGCCGCGCGCGTACGCCAGGAGGTTCTCGATCGCCGCGTCCGTGAGCAGGTACAGCTGCGGCACGACCACCATCGCGTACGCTGACAGGTCGTGCTCGGGATGGGCGAAATCGGTGGTGAGGTGGGCCTCCCACAGGGCCCGGTGCCAGGCCCGCACCACGTCCTCGTAGCCGACCTCCGTCGACGGCCTGGCCTCCTGGCTCCCCGCCCACCAGGAGTGCCAGTCGTGCAGGACGGCGACCTCGGCCGTCAGTCGACTGCCCGTCACCTCTGGTCCCAGTGCGGCGAGTTCGGCGCCGATCTGCTTCACCTCGGCGAACGACCGGCCGTCCGGGCCGGCGTGGCCGAGCATCCCCGAGTGGAACTTCTCCGCGCCCTGCCGGGACTGGCGCCACTGGAAGTAGCAGACGGCGTCGGCGCCGCGCGCCACGGACTGCAGCGACCACAGCCGGTTCAGACCGCGCGGCTTGGGGCGGTTGACGTCCCGCCAGTTCACCGCGCCCGCCGCCTGTTCCATCACCATCCACGGGCCGCGGGCCTGGCTGCGGGTCAGGTCGGCGATCATCGCGTTGTACTGGCCGCCCAGCGGGTCCCGCGGGTCCGGATAGATGTCGACCGAGACGACGTCCTCCTGCCCGGCCCACGCCCAGCCGTCCTGGCCGATCCAGAACGGCATGAAGTTCGTGGTGACCGGGACGTGGCCGGGGGAGTGCCGGCGCACGATGTCCCGCTCGGCGACGTAGCACTCCAGGAGCGCGTCCGAGGTGAAGCGGCGGAAGTCGAGGAGCTGGGCCGGGTTGCGCAGGTACTGGGCGCGGCGCGGCGGGATCACGTCGTCCCACGTGTCGGCGTGCTGGCTCCAGAAGGCCGTGCCCCAGGCCGAGTTGAGCGCGTCCAGCGTCCCGTACCGGGCGCGCAGCCAACTGCGGAAGGCGCGGGCCGCCTCGTCGCCGTGGTCGAAGGTGCAGTACTCGTTGTTGACGTGCCACATGCGCAGGGCCGGGTGGTGGCCGTAGCGCCGGGCGAGGTCCTCGGTGATCGCGGCGGCGTAGCGCCGGTAGGCGCTGCTGGAGTGCGCGAAGTGCTGGCGGGAGCCCCACCACACGGTCCGCCCGTCCTCGTCGCGGGGCAGCGTCTCCGGGTGCAGCCGGCCCAGCCACGGCGGCGGCGACGCGGTCGGCGTGGCGAGCACGACGCCGATGCCGTGTGCGTGCAGCAGGTCCATCAGCCGGTCCAGCCACCCGAACTCCCTTACCCCCGGCCTTGGTTCGAGCCGCGCCCAGGAGAAGACGCCGAGCGTCACCGAGGTGACGCCCGCCTCCTTCATCAGCCGGACGTCCTCGGCCCACACCTCCTCGGGCCACTGCTCGGGGTTGTAGTCGCCGCCGAAGAGGAGGCGGCCGTCGGGGGCGATCATGGTGCGGCTCCGATGGGGATCACGTACGGGGAGGTGGGGCCCACCGCGCCCGGTCCGAGGGAGCGACACCGGGAGCGGCGGGAGTGTCGGGTGAGCGGCACCGTCAGCCCTTGACGGCGCCGGTCAGCATGCCCTTCTTGAAGTGGCGCTGGACGAAGGGGGAGGCGATCGCGACGGGGATCAGCGCGAGCACCATCACCGCCATCTGGAGGCCCAGCGTGGAGAGCTGACCGGTGCGGACCGCCTGCTGGAGGCCGGTCGGCGCCTCGGTGTTCTTCTGGACGAGCTGGATCAGCACGTTCTGCAGCGGCATCATCTGCTGGTCGCTCAGATAGATGGAGGCGTTGAACCAGGCGCTCCAGTACCCGACCGCGTAGAACAGGGAGATCACGGCGAGCACCGCCCGGGACAGCGGCATGATGATCGTCAGCAGGATCCGCAGATCGCTCGCCCCGTCGATCCGGGCGGACTCCGTGAGCTCGGGGGAGATCCCCATGAAGAACCCGCGCAGCACCAGGATGTTGAAGACGCTCACCGCGCTCGGCAGGATCAGCGACAGATAGGTGTCCGTCAGACCCAGCGACTGCACCAGCAGATACGTCGGGATGAGACCCGCCCCGAAGAACATCGTCGCCATCAGCGCCATCAGCAGGAACCGGTGACCGAGGCTGCCGGGACGCGACAGGCCGTACGCCGCGAGCACCGACACCGCCATCGAGAAGACGGTGCCGACGAGCGTGACGCCCAGCGAGACGAGGATCGCCCGGCTGACCTGGCCGCCGCTGAGCAGCTCCGTGTAGTTGACGAACGTGATGCCCTCGGGGAGCACGACGAGTCCGCCGGCCCGGTCGATCACCGGCTTCGGGGAGAGGCTGGTGACGATCACGATCCACAGCGGGGCGAGCACGCCCAGGCAGCACAGGACGAGGAAGCCGCTCTTGGCGGACAGTCCCGCCCGGCTCGGCGCCTCCTCCCACACCGGTCGCGCGGGGGCCTTCAGGCTGCGGATCAACTGCGTGTTGAGACTCACTTCTTGTACACCCCCTGCTCGCCGAGCAGATGGGCGAACTTGTTGGCGGCGAGGACGAGGCAGACGCCGATGGCGCCCTTGACCAGGCCGACCGCGGCCGCGTAGCTGAAGTCCCCGTTCATGATGCCGACGTTCCACACATAGGTGTCGAGGACTTCGCTGGCCCCCACGCCGACCGCGTCGCGCTGCAGCAGGAACTGCTCGAAGCCGACGCTCAGCGCGTCGCCGACCCGCAGCACGAGCAGCAGCGCGATCACCGGGCGCAGCGCCGGCAGCGTCACGTGCCACATCCGGCGCCAGCGGCCCGCGCCGTCCATGGCCGCTGCCTCGTACAGGTCGGTGGAGACGGCGGCGAGCGCGGCGAGGAAGACGATGATCCCCCAGCCGGCGTCCTTCCACACGGACTGCGCGGTGACCAGGAACTTGAACAGATCGGCGTTCGTCATCAGGTCGAAGCCGCTCCAGCCGTGGTCCTCCAGGGTCTGCGTGATGATGCCCGCGCCGCCGAAGACCTGCTGGAACACGGTGACCACGAGCACCCACGAGAAGAAGTGCGGCAGATACATGATCGCCTGCGCCACGGCCCGCACCCGGGGCCTGATCACGCTGTTGATGAGCAGCGCGAGCGCGATGGGGATCGGGAAGAACAGCACCAGCTGGAGCAGGAACAGGGTGATGGTGTTCTTCACCGCGCTCCAGAACAGCGGGTCGTCCACCATCCGTGAGAACTGCTCCACGCCGAGCCACGGACTGTGGAAGATCGCCGTGATGCCGTTGCTCGACGCGTACGGGTCGTAGTCCTGGAAGGCGACGACGTTGCCGAGCAGCGGGATGTAGTTGAAGAGCACGAGCAGCCCGATGGCGGGCAGCGTCATCAGGATGAGCGCGCGGTCGCGGCGCAGCCGGACCCGCCAGGGGACCTTGTGCGCCGCGCCCTTGTGGGGAGCCGCCTTCGGGACGAGGGCGGCTGTCGGTTCCTCGACGGCCGCCGCGGGACGCGTCCCGTCCGGCCGGCTCCCGGCCGTGAGAGACATCAGTTGCCGCTGCCGTTCTTGTCGATGAGCTTCTTGTACCAGTCGCGCAGCTTGTCGCCGCCGGAGGACTTCCAGGTGGAGAGGGCCTGCTGCACGTCGGACAGCTTCTTGTTGCCGCGCACGAAGTCGATCTCGAGCTGCTCGAACTGGCTGGCCAGGTTCGCGTAGCGGGTCGGCTCGACGATGTTCATGCCGTACGTCGACGTCTTCTTCATGAAGGCGCCCATCCGCTGCTCCCACTCGACCTGCTTGCGGGCGACGTCCGGGTAGTCCGGGTGCGCGAAGTAGGGGGCGGGGGCGGACAGCATCACCCAGGCGTTGATGACCTCCTGGTTGCCCTGGTCCGTCTTGACCGGGACGCCGGACTTGACTTCGTAGTGGGTGCCCTCGACGCCGTAGTTCACCATCATGTGTTCCTTGGTGCCGTACGGGGCCGCTGCGAAGTTCGCCGCCGCGAGCGCGTTCTCGACCGTCGTCTTCGAGGCGCCCTTGCGGATCAGCGACCAGATGGTGGCGGGCTGGCTCGCCCACAGCTTCGGGTCGCCGCCGTCGGCGCCGAACAGGTCCATGGCCTCCATCACGAAGTCCGGGTTGGACTTGGCCTGTTCGGCCGTCTTCCCGTACCAGGCGGACATGTCGTTGTTGTACATGAGGATCTGGCCCGCACCGAACCGCTGCCCCGCGTCGCCGGAGCGCGCCTTGTCGTCCGGGTGCACGACGCCCGCGGCGAACAGCTTGCGGGTCCACTCCAGGGCTTCGAGGTACTCCGGCTCCTCGTGCCGGTACGTCAGCTTGCCGTCGTCGCCGATGTGCCAGCCGAGGGTGCCCGAGGGGCGGACGCCGAAGATGTTGAAGGCGGTCCACGACATGTCGCCGCAGGCGTACACCTTGGCCTTGGCGCTGGTCGCCTCCTTGGCCCAACTCAGGTACTCGTCAGGCGACTTCGGGACCTCGTAGCCCTTCTTGTCGAAGATGTCCTTGCGGTAGTACGGCGGGTTGAAGGTCGCGGCCGCGGACGGCATCGGGATGCCGCGCAGCGCGCCGCCGAAGATGCCCATCTTCCAGGAGTCCGAGGGGATGGCCGCGAGGTTCGGGTACTTCTTGACCTTGTCGCCCGCGAGGTGCGGGCCGAGGTCCATGAACTTCGCGGTGACCGCGTTGGAGATCTTGCCGACCAGCTCCCAGCTCGGCACGACCACCATGTCCGGTATGGAGCTGGAGGCGAGGACGGCGCCGAGCTTCTGGCCGTAGGTGTTGCCGTCCTGGTTCTGCCAGGTGATCTTGGTGCCGGCCGCCTTGTCCAGCGCCGTGTAGTACGTGCAGTCGGGCTTCGGCGGGCTGCCCCAGAACGGCGACATGACCTTGAGCGGGGCGCCGGTGCCCAGCGGCTTGGCGACCGAGGCGACGAGCGCCGAGAGCTCGACCTTGCTGGTGTAGCCGGCCGCGGAGCCGTTCTTCGACGCGATGTCGGGGTCGGCGTACTTGCTGGCGACGAACGTCGGCAGCAACTTGTCGGCGGCCTTCCCGGAGGTGGTGCCCTCCCGGTCCGTGTTCTCCGACCCGCCGCAGGCGGTGAGCAGCGGCACGCCGCCGGCCACCGCCGCGGCGGCCACGGCGGTCGAGGCGAGGAAACTTCTCCGGCTGGGAGCGGAGGCGGAGGGCGAGTTCGGCGTCATTGCGGTAACCCTTCGGGGAACGCGTCGCGCATTTGTCGAAGCGCTTCGATGTTGCAGCGAGGTTAAGGGAGCGCTTCCACGCTCACAAGACCGGTGCACGGAATTCCTGAACGCGTGATCTCTGCCGCCCACTTGACACCTGACAACCCGAGTACGGAGCATCGAAGCGCTTCGAAGATTCTCCGAACCTCTCCGCCAAGGGACCCGCACGTGACCGAAAGACTCCCGTTCATCCCCGGTGTCGCAGCGGCCGACGACAAGCGCGTCGACGAGCTCCTGGCCCGGCTCACCCTCGACGAACGCATCGCCCTGCTGCACCAGTTCACGCCCGGCGTCGAGCGGCTCGGACTCGCCGCGTTCCGCACCGGGCAGGAGGCGCTGCACGGCGTCGCCTGGATGGGCCCGGCCACCGTCTTCCCGCAGGCGGTCGGCCTCGGCGCCACCTGGAACGAGGACCTGGTCCGCCGCGTCGCCGACGCCGTCTCCGCCGAGGTCCGCGCCATGCGCGCCCGCGACGACCGCGTCGGACTCAACGTCTGGGCGCCCACGGTCAATCTGCTGCGCCACCCGCTGTGGGGCAGGAACGAGGAGGGCTACTCCGAGGACCCGTGCCTCACCGCCGCCATCGCCACCGCGTACACCCGCGGCCTGCGCGGCGACCACCCCACGTACTGGCGCACCGCCCCCGTCCTCAAGCACTGGCTCGCCCACAACAACGAGACGGACCGGGACACGACGTCCTCGTCCGTGCGCCCCCGCGTCCTGCACGAGTACGACCTCAAGGCGTTCCGCCGCCCCGTCGAGGCCGGCGCCGTCGCCGGGGTGATGCCCGCCTACAACCTGGTCAACGGCCGCCCCAACCACGTATCGCCCTACCTGCGCGAGCAGTTGAGGACCTGGACCGAGCAGGAGCTGCTGGTCTGCTCCGACGCGGGCGCGCCCAGCAACCTCGTCGACTCCGAGCACTACTTCGCCACCCACGAGGAGGCCACCGCCGCCGCGCTCGTCGCGGGCGTCGACAGCTTCACCGACCACGGCACCGAGTCGTCGACGATCACCGGACGCGTCCGGCGCGCCCTCGACCGGGGGCTGCTCACCGAGACCGACATCGACACCGCGGTCCGCCGCCAGCTCGACGTCCGGGCCCGGCTCGGCGAGTTCGCGGAGACCGACCCCTTCGAGGACGTCCGCGACTTCGACACCGAGGCCCACCGCGCCCTCGCCGCCGAGGCCGCCGAGCAGGCCGTCGTGCTGCTCAAGAACGACGGCCTGCTGCCGCTCGCCGACGACACCCGCATCGCCCTGGTCGGCCTGCTCGCCGACGAGTGCAAGACCGACTGGTACAGCGGCACCCTCCTGCACCGCTCCACCCCGCTCGACGGCCTGTACGAGCGGTTCGGCACGGACCGCGTCAGCTACACCGAAGGCGTCGACCGGATCCGGCTGCGCTGCGCCGCCGGCCGGCTGCTCGTCCCCGACGCCCCGGCCGCCGAGGACGCGGCACGGGGCGCCGAGGGCGCCCTCGACCCGGCGCTCCTCGCGGGCCGCACCGACCTGCCGCCGCTCACCACCGACCCCGGCCACGGCACCGAACTCGCCCTGGTCGACTGGGGGAACGGCGTGCTCACCCTGCGCGCGCCGGACGGCCGCTACCTGTCGGTCGCGGACGACGGGTACGTGCGGGCGTCGGCCGACGAGCCGGGCGGCTGGGTCGTCCAGGAGACGTTCACGCGCGAACCGCACCAGGACGGGCACCTCCTCAAGCACACGGGTAGGGGCGGATACGTCTCTGTCGCCGCCGACGGCGTGAAGGTTGCCGCCCCCGGCGAGACCGGCACCGTCTTCGACATCGAGTACGTGGAGCGCGGCGAGGACGCCGTGGCCCGGGCCGCCGCCGACGCGGACGTCGTGATCGTCGTCGCGGGCAACGACCCGCACATCAACGGCCGGGAGACCGAGGACCGCACGACCCTCGACCTGCCACCGCACCAGGACCGCCTGTGGCGCGCGGCCAGGGCCGCCAACCCGAACACGGCCCTCGCCCTGGTCTCCGCCTATCCGTACGCCGTGCCCGACGCGCACGCCGGACTGCCCGCCCTGCTGTGGACCGCCCACGGCGGCCAGGCCGCGGGCCGCGCGCTGGCCCGGGTCCTCGCGGGCGACGTCAGCCCCGCGGGCCGCCTCCCGCAGACCTGGTACGCGGCCGACGCCGACCTGCCGGACCTGCTGGACTACGACGTCGTCGGCTCCCGGCAGACGTACCTCTACTTCGAGGGCACCCCCCTGTACCCGTTCGGCCACGGCCTGTCCTACGCCTCGTTCGGCTACGCCGACCCGTCCGTGCGCCAGGACGCCGGCACCCTGGAGGTGAGCGTCACCGTCACCAACACCGGGGACCGCACGGCCGACGAGGTCCCGCAGCTGTACGTCCGGCCCGTCGGCATGCCGGTGCCGCGCCCGCGCCGCCAGCTCCTCGCGCACCGCAGGATCACCCTCGCGGCCGGCGCGTCCGAACGCGTCACGTTCACCGTGCCCGTCACGGACCTCGGCCACTGGGACGTCGCGCGCGGCCGGTGGAGCGTCACCACGGGCACGTACGAACTCCTCGTCGGCGCCTCCTGCGAGGACATCAGGCTCACCACCCGCCTGACCGTCGAGGGCGACGCACCGGCCGCCCGGCCGGTCCTGGCCGACGGGCTCGACGCGGCCGCGTACGACGAGCAGCACGGCACCGAGATCGTCGACCGGACGAAGACCCACGGCGACGCCGTCACCGGCACCGGCGAACTCCTCTACCGCGCCTGCGACTTCGGGACCGACGGCGTGACCGGGGTGCGCGTCGAGGCCGCGGGCGAGGGCACCGTCGAACTGGCCGACGGCTGCCGCGTCGAGGTCCCCGCAACCGGCGGCCCGTACACCTACGTGACCGCGGAAGCCGACTTCACCGCCACCGGAGTGCGCGACCTGCGCGTCCGGCTCGGCGGCGGCGTCCGCATCGCCCGGCTCACCTTCGTCCCGCGAGGGGTTGACGCATGAAGTTCACCGACGGTTTCTGGCTGATGCGCGAAGGCGTCAGCGCCACCTACGCCACCGAGGTCCGCGAGGTCAGGGCCGACCAGGATCGCTTCACCGCGTACGCCGCGGTCCGGCCCGTCCGTGACCGGGGCGACACCCTCAACTCGCCCCTGATCACGGTCGACTGCTTCTCGCCCGCCGAGGGCGTCATCGGCATCCGCTTCACCCACCACGCGGGCAGGCGCCGCCGCGGACCCGACTTCGAGCTGCTGCCCACGGAAGGCGGCAGCGGCGCCCGCGTCACCCGCGACGGCACCGTCACCGAGCTGACCACCGGCCCGCTCACCCTGCGCCTGGACACGGCGGGGGAGTGGGGCCTGGAGATCCTCGACGCGTCAACGGGCCGGCGACTGACCGCGGTCGAACGCAAGGGCACCGCCTTCGCCACCACCCCCGACGGCGCCCACCACATGGTCGCCCAGCTGGCCCTCGCCGTCGGCGAGCACGTCTACGGCCTCGGCGAACGCTTCACCCCGTTCGTCAAGAACGGCCAGACCGTCGACATCTGGCAGGCCGACGGCGGTACCAGCAGCGAACTCGCCTACAAGAACGTCCCGTTCCACCTCTCCTCGCGCGGCTACGGCGTCCTCGTCAACCACCCGGGGAAGGTCAGCTACGAGATCGGGTCGGAGTCCGTCGGTCAGCTCCAGTTCAGCGTCGAGGACCAGTCGATCGAGTTCCACGTCGTGGCCGGGCCCACCCCGAAGGACGTGCTGCGCCGCTACACCGCGCTCACCGGCCGCCCAGCCCTCCCGCCGGCCTGGTCGTTCGGGCTGTGGCTCACGACGTCGTTCTGCACGGAGTACGACGAGGAGACCGTCACCTCGTTCGTCGACGGCATGGCCGAACGCGCCATCCCGCTCAGCGTCTTCCACTTCGACTGCTTCTGGATGCGCGAGTACCAGTGGTCCGACTTCGCCTGGGACCCCGACGTCTTCCCCGACCCGGTCGGCATGCTCACCCGCCTCAAGGCCCGCGGACTGCGGATCAGCATGTGGATCAACCCGTACATCGCCCAGAAGTCCGCCCTCTTCGACGAGGCCGCCGACCGGGGCTTCCTGGTGCGGCGGCCGAACGGCGACATCTGGCAGTGGGACCTGTGGCAGCCCGGCATGGCCCTGGTCGACTTCACCGACCCGGCCGCCCGCGACTGGTACGCGGGCAAGCTGCGCGGACTGCTCGACCAGGGCGTCGACAGCTTCAAGACCGACTTCGGCGAGCGCGTGCCCACCGACGTGGTCTGGCACGACGGCTCCGACCCGGAGCGCATGCACAACTACTACACGCACCTCTACAACCGCACCGTCTTCGAACTCCTGGAGAAGGAGCGCGGCAGCGGCGAGGCCCTCGTCTTCGCCCGCTCGGCGACCGCCGGCGGGCAGCAGTTCCCGGTGCACTGGGGCGGCGACTGCTTCGCCTCGTTCACGGCGATGGCCGAGTCGCTGCGCGGCGGCCTGTCCCTCTCGCTGTCCGGGTTCGGCTTCTGGTCGCACGACATCGGCGGCTTCGAGGGCACCCCCGACCCGGCCGTCTTCAAGCGCTGGCTCGCCTTCGGCCTGCTGTCCTCGCACAGCCGGCTGCACGGCAACGTCTCCTACCGCGTCCCGTGGGAGTTCGGCGAGGAAGCGGTCGACGTGGCACGGCAGTTCACGCTCCTCAAGCACCGCCTCATGCCGTACCTGTACGGCGCCGCGGTCGAGGCGCACCGCACCGGCGTCCCGGTGATGCGGCCGATGCTGCTCGACTTCCCCGACGACCCGACGTGCCGCACCCTCGACCGCCAGTACCTGCTCGGCCCCGACCTGCTCGTGGCCCCGGTCTTCACGGAGGACGGCGACGTCGAGTTCTACCTCCCCGAGGGGACGTGGACGCAGCTGCTCACCGGGGAGCGGGTGCAGGGCCCCTGCTGGCGCCGCGAGACGCACGGCTTCGACAGCCTGCCGCTGTACGTGCGGCCCGGCGCGGTGCTGCCGCTCGGCGCAGACGAGCAGCGCCCGGACGGCGACTGGCCGGACGGACTCACGCTCCTGGTCACGCCGGACGCGGCCGACGTGACGGTGACGGTGCCGGACCACGACGGCACCCCCGGCGCCACGTACCGGGTGCGCCGGGGCGGGGCGGACGGGGGCCTGTCGGTCGAGGTGACCGGGACGGAACTCCCCTATGAGGTGCGGGAGTTGTAGCGGTCGGATCCGGGCGTGCAGGCGTACCGGTCGAAGTGGACCGTGCCGGACGCGGCATACATGCCGATGACGCGTCCGGTGAACCCGCCGGCCACCTCGGTCGACAGATAGCGGCCGTCGAGGGTGCCGAGCCCCGTGAAGGTGCCGTCCGGCTCCTCGATCCCGAAGGTGAGGGTGTCCGGGCCGGTGCGGGGGTCCCGCAGCTCCTCGGTCGCGGTGATGTCGACGCCGAGGACCAGTGGCCCCGCGCCCGTCCGGGGCCGGGACGCCACCACGGTGCGCAGCGGGCCGATCCGGGCGAGCACCCGCACCTCCCCGGCGTCCGCCTCGATCTCGTAGTGGTGGGACTCGTCGAGCCGCACGGCGAGTCCGCCGCGCCCTTGCGCCGGATCGACACCGACCCGCACCCGGCACGACAGGTCCTGCTGGCGCCGGCCGACGAACACGACGTCGGGGGCGTCGAGCGACTCCCCGACGGCGCGCAGCGTCAGCCGGCCCGGGCGCTCCTTCGTGGTGCAGTGCTCGGGGGAGCGGTGGCGGGGCGAGATCCAGCAGGGCCCGAGGACGGAGTCGTCGAAGTCGTCGGTGAACGGCGCGGCGGGCGCCCGCTCACCACTGGTCAGCGGCCCGACGACCGGCCAGTCGTCCTCCCACGTCACCGGTGCGAGGAACGTCTCCCGGCCGAGCACGTGCCAGCCCGGGGTGCCGCCGCCCGGCCGGACGCCGAGGAACACCAGCCACCAGGAGCCGTCGGGCGCCTGCACCAGATCGGCGTGGCCGGTGTTCTGGACGGGGTCGTCCGTGGAGCGGTGGCTCAGCACCGGGTTGGCCGGGCACGGCTCGAAGGGTCCTTCGGGCGTGCGGGCGCGGGCGACCGAGACGCCGTGCCCGCGCTCGGTGCCGCCCTCCGCGATGAGCAGGTACCAGTAGGCGCCGATCCGGTACAGGTGCGGCGCCTCCGGGGCCTTGGCGCCGGGCGTGCCCGACCAGAGGCGGCGGGGCGGGCCGAACGTCTCGCCGGTGACCGGGTCGATGCGCACCTGCGACACCCCGGCGACCGTGCACCAGCAGGTGCCGTCCTCGTCCCAGGCGAGGTCCGGGTCGATGCCCGGGACGCCGGGCAGGAGGACCGGGTCCGACCAGGGGCCCGCCGGGTCGGTGGCGGTGACGATCAGGTTCCCGCCGCTGCCCACGACGGTGACGATCAGCCAGAACCGGCCGTCGTGGTGGCGCAGCGTCGGGGCGTAGACCCCGGCCGACGAGGGCGAGTCCACGGGCAGCCGCAACTGGCCCGGCCGGTCGAGGACGTTGCCGATCTGCGTCCAGTGCACGAGGTCGCGGCTGTGGAAGAGCGGCACCCCGGGCACGTACTCGAAGCTGGAGCACGCGAGGTAGTAGTCGTCGCCCACCCGGCAGACGCTCGGGTCGGGATGGAAGCCGGGGATCACCGGGGTGACGGGAGTGACGGGAGTGACGGGAGTGACAGGGGGTCCGCCTGACATGCGGGCACCTCTCCGTGGAGTCGTGGAGTCGTGGAGTCGTGGTGTCGACGTGGTTTCGAAGCGCTTCGATCAAGATGTGATCCCGCCTCGATCATGGAGAGGCTAGTCAGCGCCGCGAAGTCACGACAAGGCTTGAGCGGTAGGTCAGTTGAACCATCCTCGTCCCGCTGCTCTTGGTCGATGCGCTTCGAAAGCGACCTGATCCGCACCCCGGGTGTTCCCGCACTCCAGGATTAAGTAAGGTGAGCCTTACCTAATCTTGCAGTGGAGGAGTTGGAGTGAGCATGGCCGCCGCCCCAGACACACACCCGGAGCCCACCGACGCCGAGCGCGCACGGACGGTCCTCGCCGCCGCCGATTCCCTGTCGCTCACCACGACCGTCGGTGACCACCGGATCGACTGCGTCGCCCTGCACGCCGTCGACGCCGCGTCCCGGCTCGTCCTGCTCGACCCCGCCGACCCACACCTCACCGAACAGCTCGCCGGCGCCCCCGGCTCCGGGCTCGCCGCCTACGCGGAGTTCACCGACGTGGCCCCCGTCGCCGTGCGCGACCGGGTCAGGGCCCGCCTCACCCTCAGCGGCCGCCTCACCACCGCGGGGCCCGGCACCCTCGTCTTCCGGCCCGCGCGCGCCGCGTTCTCCGACGACGACACGGTGCGCTCCCTCGACGCGGCCGCCTTGGCCGCCGCGGCCCCCGACCCGCTGACCGCCCGCGAACCGGAACTCCTCGGCCACCTCGACACCGGCCACGCCGACGTCCTCGTCCAGCTCGCCGACCTCTACGGCCCCGACGGCCTCACCGGCGTCGAACGGGTCCGCCCCGTACGGCTCGACCGCAAGGGCCTCGTGCTGCGGCTGGAGCGCGCGGCGGGCCACGACGACGTGCGCGTCCCGTTCTTCACCGAGGCGCGGGGCCCGCACGACGTGGGCCACCGCATCCAGGAACTCCTCGACCCCGCCCACATCCACCACTGAGGAGTCGTCATGTCGCGCGGAAACCTCACCACCACCCGGGTCAAGCCCGAGACGACGGCGCCCCTGCGGCTGCACGTCCTGCGGCGCACCCGCCTCTCGCCGCACTTCATGCGGGTCACCCTCGGCGGCGGCGACATCGACCGCTTCCGCCCGATGGGCCACGACCAGTGGTTCCGGCTCTTCCTGCCCGCGCCGGGGGGCACCGCCGACTCCCTCGACCGGGTCCCCGACCGCCTGACGACCCTCAGCTACCTGAAACTCCTCACCGCCCCCAGGGGCGACCGGCCCGTCCTGCGCAACTACACCGTGCGCGCCCACCGCCCCGACGGACCCGAAGGCCCCGAACTGGACGTCGACTTCGTGCTGCACGACCACGCCGAAGCGGCCGCGCCGGGCCCCGCCGCGTCGTGGGCGCAGGGCTGCGCGCCCGGCGACGCCGTCGTCCTCGTCGACGAGGGCATCGGCTTCAACCCGCCCGACGGCGTCCACCGCGTCGCCCTCGCCGCCGACGAGTCCGGCCTCCCCGCCCTCGCCGGCGTGCTCGCCTCGCTGCCCGACGACACCACCGGCACCGCCGTCGCCGAGGTCCCCACGCCCGAGGACCGCCAGGACCTCACGGCGCCGCCCGGCGTCGAGGTCGTCTGGGTCGAGCGCGGTGCCACGGGTCCCGCCGTCCCCGGCGCGGCCGCCCTGGAGCGGGCCCGCCGGCTGCCGCTGCCCGACGGGCCGTTCTACGGCTGGGTGGTCGGCGAATCGGGCCTCGCCACCGGACTGCGCCGCCACTGGGTGGAACAGGGCGTACCCAAGGACCACATCACGTTCTGCGGCTACTGGAAGGCGGGCCGCTCCCACTAGGACCAGGAGGGGCTCTCTCAGGAAGGGTTCACCCAGGACTCACCCAGGAAGGGCTCACCGCTCCAGCTCCCGGTGGGCGCTCTCCGGGAGCCGCAGGTACACGGCCGACGACACGAGGCAGAGCGCGGCGACGTACCAGGGGAACAGCCCGCTGTGCCCGATCTCCTTGAAGAGGGTCCCCATGTACGGGGCCGTGCCGCCGAACAGCGCCACCGTCAGCGAGTACGGGAACCCGATCCCGGCCGCCCGCACCCGCGCCGGGAACACCTCCGCGTTGACCGCCGCGGAGATCGACGTGAACCCCGTCAGCAGCACCATGCCGCCGCACTGCACGAGCAGCAACGAGAGGACCGAGCCGGACAGCGAGTGCAGCAGCGGCACGCTCAGCAGGGCGAACCCGAGCCCGAAGAAGAGCAGCAGCGGCTTGCGTCCGAACCGGTCGGAGAGCAGCCCGCCGACCGGCTGGAGCAGCGCGAAGAAGCCGAGCGAGACGGTGCCGACGAGCAGCGCGTCGGACTTGTCGATGCCGGTGTTCAGCTCCGCGTAGGTCGGCAGGTAGGACGTCCACGTGTAGTAGGCGAGTGTGCCGCCCGCCGTGATGCCGCCGATGAGGAGCGACTGCCGGGGGTACTGGCGCAGCGCGTCGAAGAGGCCGGGGCGGTGGTGGTCCGCGGACCGCGTCTCCTGCGCGCCCTGCCGGATCCAGAACCCGACCAGGCTCAGCAGCGCACCGGCGAGGAACGGTATGCGCCACCCCCACCCGTCCATCTGCCCGTCGCCGAGCACGCTCACCAGGAGCGCGGACACGCCCGAGGCGATCAGCTGGCCGATGGACGTCGACACGTACTGGAAGGACGAGAAGAGACCGCGCCGGCCCGGGCCGGCCGACTCCACGAGGAACGTCGTCGACGCCGCGAACTCGCCGCCCACGGACAGCCCTTGGAGCAGCCGGGCCAGCACCAGGACCACCGGCGCGAGCACGCCCACGGCGGCGTACGTCGGGGTGAGTCCGACCAGCAGACTGCTGCCGCCCATCAGCAGGATGGTCACCGTCAGCGCGGCACGCCTGCCGTGCCGGTCGGCGACCGCCCCCATCAGCAGCCCGCCCACCGGCCGCATGAAGAAGCCGACCGCGAAGACGGCGAAGGTGGACAGCAGCGGGACGAGCGAGTTGTCGGCGCTCCGCGGGAAGACCTCGGCCGCGATGTACGTGGCGAGGAAGGTGTACGCGTACCAGTCGTACCACTCCACGGCGTTGCCGACGGAGGCGGCGAGGAGCTGGCGGACCGGGCGGTGCGGGGGAGCGGCCACCGAGGTGTGGGGTGACGGGGAGCCAGGGGAGCCCGGGGAGGCGGGGGAGGGGGACGTGCGATCTGTCATGACCGCGACCATCCCCCGAACCCCGGCACCCCACACCTCACCCGTCACGCCCGCCGCATCACCTCCGGGAGGAGACCGCCCTCACCTCTTGTACGAGATCACCGCGGTCGTCACCAGGCACGGGGACGGCGGCACGATCTCCACCCGCAGGGTGCCGCGCGCCGCGTCGTAGTCGATGCCCTCGGTCTCGAACGTGCCCGTGCAGACGCTGCGTTGCGGGACCGCGAACACGCTCGTGACCCGGCCCGTGACCGGCTTCCCGTCGAGCGGCCGGTCGAGCGCCACCTCCAGCACCTCCTTCGCGGCGCCGTCCGAGGAGCACAGCAGATGCGTGGCGTCGGTGAAGTCGCAGCCCTGGATGTCCTCCACCGGCCGGTCGAGGCCGATCTGCCCGGCCTGCGGCAGGTTCGCGCCGGGCCCGGGCGCCGAGGCGTTGAGCACGGGTGTCGGGAACACCTGCAGCCGGTTCATGGTGCCCCACTCGCCGGACACCAGCCACTGCCCGTCGGGCGACACGGACGCGAACGAGTTGTTGAGCAACTCACCCTGCTCCAGAGCGTGTTCGTACGTGGTCCGCTTCCCGTCGGGCGCCGTCACCGCGTACATCTTGCGCGTCGCCGCGTCACCGCCCTGGTACGCGTCGAAGGTGTACCCGCCCGCCACGTCCGGGTCGCCGACGTGCGACCAGCCGGCTATCCGCAGGTCGAGGGGGATCGAGGCGAGCCCCCGGTACACCAGCGAACCGTCGGCGCGGCTCGCCAGCCCCTGGCCGCCGGTCAGTGAGTTCACGTACGCGGTACCGCTCTCGGTCCAACTCGGTGCGGCCGTCGCCGTACCCACGCCGAGCGTGAGCGCGCCGAGAGCGGCCGCGAGGGTGAGGAGGGGGCGTCTCGTCCGTCGCATCATGGGGGGTCCTCCGCCGGTCGAAGATCGGGTCGGGGACCAGGCTGCCCTACGATCGGGCCATGAGGCTGACGATTCTCGGCGGTGGCGGATTTCGAGTGCCCCTGGTGTACGGGGCCCTGCTGGGCGACCATGCTCCGGGCCGGGTCACCGAGGTCACCCTGTACGACACCGACGCCGACCGGCTGAAGGCGATCGCCGGGGTGCTGGCGGAGCAGGCCGGCGACGTCCCGGACGCGCCGGCCGTGCGCTCCACGACCGATCTCGACGAGGCCCTGCGCGGCGCCGACTTCGTGTTCTCGGCGATCCGGGTCGGCGGGCTCGCGGGACGGGCGGCCGACGAGCGGGTCGCCCTCGCGGAGGGGGTGCTCGGGCAGGAGACGGTCGGCGCGGGCGGCATCGCGTACGGGCTGCGGACCGTGCCGGTCGCCGAGCACATCGCGCGCCGGGTCAAGGCGGTGGCCCCCGACGCCTGGGTCATCAACTTCACCAATCCGGCGGGCCTGGTCACCGAGGCCATGTCCCGGCACCTGGGCGACCGGGTCATCGGGATCTGCGACTCGCCGGTCGGCCTCGGGCGCCGGGTCGCCCGGGTGCTCGGCGCCGACCCGGCGGACGCGTGGATCGACTACGTCGGCCTCAACCACCTCGGCTGGCTTCGAGGATTGCGGGTGGCCGGGCGGGACGAGCTGCCGCGCCTGCTCGCCGACGAGACGCTGCTCGGCTCCTTCGAGGAGGGCCGGCTCTTCGGCACCGACTGGCTCCGCTCGCTGGGCGCGATCCCGAACGAGTACCTGCACTACTACTACTTCAACCGCGAGACCGTCCGCGCCTACCAGGAGGCCGAGCGGACCCGCGGCGCGTTCCTCGCCGAGCAGCAGTCCGCGTTCTACTCCGCACCCTCCTACGCCAGTTGGGACCGCACCCGCGCCGAGCGCGAGGCCACGTACATGGCGCACAACCGCGAGGCGTCCGGCGCGGGCGAGCGGGACGCCGCCGACCTGGAGGAGTCCGGCGGCTACGAGAAGGTGGCCCTCGCCCTGATGCGGGCCATCGCCCGCGACGAGCGCGCCACGCTCATCCTCAACGTCCGCAACCGGCGCGCCCTCGCGGCCCTCGACGCGGACGCCGTCATCGAGGTGCCCTGCCTGGTGGACGCCAACGGGGCCCACCCGGTGGCGGTCGACCCGCTGCCGGACCACGCCACCGGTCTCGTCACCGCGGTGAAGGCCGTGGAGCGCGAGGTGCTGGCGGCGGCGGAGTCCGGAGCGCGGGCCTCCGCCGTGAAGGCGTTCGCCCTGCATCCGCTCGTCGACTCCGTCACCGTGGCCCGCCGGCTCCTCGACGGGTACGTGGCGGCGCACCCCGGACTCGCGTACCTGGGCGCATAGCTGTTCGGAGTGTGGAGGACTGTGTGAGGAACTGTAAAGGCGCGTAAAGGCGAGGTATAGGCAGGGGCGGCCCAATGGGCCGCCCCTTTTCCCTTGCTGACGTTGTGTCATCACGGAGCGTGGCGGAATGAACTCATCCGCAGGTGTGACGCGTCCTACAGAGGGAATCTGAGAAATTCGCTAGGAGTGTGACGCCGGAGAGTCACCATGCGCTTGACTTGGTGCGCCCCCCAACTAGGAGTACTCATGCGACCGTTCGCCCTGAACTATGCCCGCCCCGTGCGAGAGGCAGAGGTCAGCGCGCCGTACACGTACGACTCCGCGCTGCAGTTGAATCTGCTGCCTGACGGCGGAGTGGCCGCGCGCGACTACGCAGTGTTGCGAGAATGCGCCGCCACCACGTCCACGGCAGGGTCCAAAACACATTTCGACGACTGAGCGGCCGCGCGGAAATGACAGTCCTGATCCTGACGTCCGAACAGGATGTGACCGCCGACCTGGCGGTCGTCGAATTGAACACGCGCGGAATCCCCGTCCTGCGGCTCGACCCGGCCGAACTGCCCGGCAGCGTCGAGGTGTCGGGGGAGTTCGCGCACGGCACGTTCCACGGCCATCTGTCGGTGGCCGGGCGCGTCGTCAGCATGGGCGGACTGCGGTCCATCTGGGTGCGCAGGCCCGGGACCCCGGCCGCCCGCGCCCGGGCCGCGTCGCCGTGGCTCACCGAGGAGGCGTCCCAGGCGCTGTACGGGATGCTGCGCTGCACCGACGCACGGTGGATGAACCATCCGGACGCCGCCCGCCAGGCCCGCCACAAGCCGTGGCAGCTGTGGCTGGCACGCACCTGCGGGCTGCCCGTGCCCGCCACGCTGATCACCACGTTCCCGCGCGTGGCCCGGGAGTTCGCCGAGCGCTACCCCGACCTGGTCGTCAAACCGGTGTCCGGCGCGCACCCCGGCGGCGAGGGACTCGCCGTGCCGACCACCCGGGTGCGGCCCGGCGAGGACTACCGCGACGTCGCGCACGGGCCGACGCTGCTCCAGCGCAGGATCCGCAAGGCCGCGGACATCCGGCTGACCTGCGTGGGCGACCGGATGTTCGCGGCGCGGGCGGCGGACGACAACGATGCCGGGGACCGGGTCGTCGACGTCCGCTTCAGCGGCGCCGCCGGCCCGTGGCGCCCCGTACCCGTGCCGCGCCGGATCGCCGACGCGGTGCACGCCTATCTGACCCGGTCCGGACTCGCCTACGGCGCCTTCGACTTCGCCGAGGACGCGGACGGCATGTGGTGGTTCCTGGAGTGCAACCAGTCGGGCCAGTTCGGCTTCGTGGAGATCGAGACCGGGCAGCCCATCGGCCGGGCCGTGGCCGAGTGGCTCGCGGGAGAGCCGTTCGGCCCGCCCGGCCCGGGGGACGGCGAGGAGGGGGTCGCCGTGTCCCCCGCCCCCTGACCCGTGGGACCGGTGGGGCCTACGCTCCCGTCATGACCACGCTCACCACACCGCCCGTGTGCACGACCCGGCAGGGCGCCGTGCGCGGCCGTACGGAGAACGGGATCAGCGCGTTCCTCGGAGTGCCGTACGCCGCCCCGCCGTTCGGGCCCCGCCGGTTCGCCGCCCCCGCCCCCGCCGAGCCGTGGACCGGCGAGCGGGACGCCACCGCCTACGGTCCGACCGCGCCCAAGGCCCCGTACACACCGCCCTTCGACGCGCTCATCCCGGAGACGGACGTGCCGGGCGAGGACTGTCTCAACCTCAACGTGTGGACCCCCGAACCGGGCCCCGGCGCCCGGCTGCCCGTCATGGTGTGGCTGCACGGCGGGTCCTTCTCCAACGGCTCGGCGAACTCCTCCGGCTACCGCGGCGACTCCTTCGCCCGCGACGGCGTCGTCCTCGTCGGCGTCAACTACCGCCTGGGCACGGACGGTTTCCTGCACCTGCCCGGCGCACCCGACAACCGCGGACTCCTCGACCAGATCGCCGCCCTGGAGTGGGTGCGCGACAACATCGCGGCGTTCGGCGGCGACCCGGACCGCGTCACGGTCTTCGGCGAGTCCGCCGGCGCCGTGGGCATCGGGCAGCTGCTCGCGGAGCCGCGGGCCCGTGGCCTGTTCCGGCGGGCCGTGCTGCAGAGCGGGGCCTGCCACCACTTCGTGCGGCCGGACACGGCGCGCCGGATCGGCGAGCGGATGGCCGATCGGCTCGGCGTCCCGCACACCGCCGAGGCCTTCGCCGCCGTGCCGCTGCCCGCGCTCGTCGCCGCGCAGGCGGACCTGCGGAACGACTTCGCGAAGCGGCCCGACCCGGCGGTGTGGGGCGACGCGGCGCTCAACGGCATGGTCTTCGAGCCGGTCGCCGAAGGCCGTCGGCTGCCCGGGCCCGACCTCGGCGTCGACCTCCTCGTCGGCTCCAACCGCGAGGAGAACCGGCTGTACATGGTGCCGACCGGCCGCTTCGACACCATCACGGACGAGCGCCTCGAACGGGGCGCCCGGGCCTACGGCGCCGATCTCGCCGGATACCGGGCGAACCGGCCCGGCGCGAGCCCCGGCGAGCTCCTGGACGCGATCGTCACCGACTGGTTCTGGCGCGTCCCGGCGATCCGTCTCGCCGAGTCCGTGCCGGGCAGCCACGTCTACGAGTTCGCCTGGCGCTCCCCGCAGTTCGACGGCCGGCTCGGGGCCTGCCACGCCCTCGAACTCGGCTTCGTCTTCGACCTCGTCGGCGACCCCGACTACCTCCCGATGACGGGCGCGGACGCCCCGGCCGACCTGGCCCGCGCCCTGCACGGCGCCTGGGTCTCCTTCGCCACGACCGGCGACCCGGGCTGGCCCGCGTACGAGCCGGCGGCCGACCGGGCCACCCGGGTCTTCGACGCGGGCGCGTGCCGCACGGAGAGCGATCCGCGGGCGGCCGAGCGAGCCCTGTGGGACGGCAGGCGCTGACCTCCGGCCCGGGCCGGGTGAACTCCCGTGCCGCTCACGTCGGGGCCGACCCGTGCCCGGGCCCGACCCGACACCACAACGCCCCACCGCCGACAGCCCACACGAGCACCGGCACCGCCGCACGCCCGGGCCCCGCACCGCCGCTGCACCGCACCCCGAGCACCGATCTCGCGCACGCCCGGGCGTCTGCTCCTGCACACGCCCGGGTGTCTGCTCCTGGATGCACCTGGGCGTCCGTCCCTGCAGAGTCCCGGGCGTCCGTCCCTGGACGCACCTGGGCATCCGCCCCTGCATGCACCGGGGCGTCCGCCCCTGCAAAGTCCCGGGTGTCCGCCCCTGCACACATCTGGGCGTCTGTCCCTGGACGCACCTGGGCGTCTGTCCCTGCACGCATCGGGGCGTCTGTCCCTGCACGCACCGGCGCGTCCGCACCTGGGCGTCTGTCCCTGCACGCACCGGGGCGTCCGCCCCTGGACGCACATGGGGCGCCCGCTCCTCCAGGCCCCGGGCGGCCGCCCACCCCACCCGGCGGCGCTGCCCGAGCCCCCTCCTGGCCCCCGCGGCAGCGGCACCCCGTCGCGCACATTTTGCGCGACCGTCACTTCCGCCCCCTTTCCCTCAACCCCGCTCGTCTTGAACACTCCCGTTGCCCCTCTTCGTGGACCGACCACCACCGAAGCAACAGGAGACCCCCACACTCATGACCGAACTCAATCGGCGCCGTTTCCTCCAGATCGCCGGGGCCACGGCCGGGTTCACCGCCCTGTCCGGCTCCATCGACCGGGCCGCCGCGATCCCGGCGGCCCGGCGCAGCGGCACCGTCCAGGACATCGAGCACATCGTCGTGCTGATGCAGGAGAACCGTTCCTTCGACCACTACTTCGGGTCCATGAAGGGCGTCCGCGGCTTCGGCGACCCGCGTCCGGTGACGCTGCCCAGCGGCAAGCCGGTGTGGAACCAGACGAGCGGCGGCAAGGAGACGCTGCCCTACCACCCGGACGCGGCCGACCTCGGCATGCAGTTCATCGCGGGGCTCGACCACGACTGGGCCGGCGGGCACAGCGCCTTCAACAACGGCAAGTACGACAACTGGATCCCCGCCAAGGGCACCGGCACGATGGCGTACCTGACGCGCGGCGACATCCCGTTCCACTACGCGCTCGCCGACAAGTTCACCGTCTGCGACGACTACCACTGCTCGTTCATCGGCGCGACCGACCCGAACCGCTACTACATGCTCTCCGGGTACGTCGGCAACGACGGCACCGGCGGCGGACCGGTCCTGGGCAACGAGGAAGCGGGCTACGGCTGGACCACGTACGCCGAACGCCTGGAGAAGGCGGGCGTCTCGTGGAAGGTGTACCAGGACGTCGGCGACGGCCTCGACGCCGCGGGCGGCTGGGGCTGGATCGACGACGCGTACCGCGGCAACTACGGCGACAACTCGCTGCTGTACTTCAACACCTACCGCAACGCCAAGCCGGGCGACGCCCTCTACGAGAAGGCCCGCACCGGCACGAACGCCAAGGCGGGGGACGGGTACTTCGACGTCCTGAAGGCCGACGTGAAGGCGGGCACGCTGCCGAAGATCTCCTGGATCGCGGCGCCCGAGGCGTTCTCCGAGCACCCCAACTGGCCCGCCAACTACGGTGCCTGGTACATCTCGCAGGTCCTCGACGCCCTCACCTCGAACCCCGACGTGTGGAGCAGGACGGCCCTGTTCATCACGTACGACGAGAACGACGGCTACTTCGACCACGTCGTGCCGCCGTACGCGCCCGCCTCGGCGAACCAGGGCCTGTCGACGGTCGACACCAAGCTCGACTACTACCCGGGCGGCAGCCGCGCCGCGGGCCCGTACGGTCTCGGGCAGCGCGTGCCGATGCTCGTCGTCTCGCCCTGGTCGACCGGCGGCTACGTCTGCTCGGAGACCTTCGACCACACCTCGATCCTGCGGTTCATGGAGAAGCGGTTCGGGGTGAAGGAGACCAACATCTCGCCGTGGCGGCGCGCGATCTGCGGTGACCTCACCTCGGCCTTCGACTTCTCGCTCAAGGTCACCGACCCGGCGGACCTGCCGGACACCGCCGGCTACCTCCCGCCCGACCACGACCGGCACTCCAGCTACGTCCCCAAACCGCCCGCGCAGGGCGCGCTGCCCAAGCAGGAGAAGGGCTCCCGGCCCAGCCGCCCGCTCGCGTACGCGCCCTACGTCGACGGCGCCGCGGACCTGGCGACGGGCAAGTACAAGCTGACGTTCAGCGGCGGCCAGCTGGCGGGCGCGGCCTTCCAGGTCCGCTCCCAGAACCGCACCGACGGCCCGTGGACGTACACCGCGGAGGCCGCCAAGTCGATCTCCGACAGCTGGAACTCGGTCTACTCGGCGGGGAGTTACGACCTCACCGCGCACGGCCCGAACGGCTTCCTGCGCGCCTTCAAGGGCAACAACAAGGTGGCCGAGCCGGAGGTCACCGCGCGGCACGACGGCGCCACCGGCAACCTGCTGCTGACCCTGCGCAACCCGGGCACCGCCGACGCCCACCTCACCGTCACGAACGCCTACGGCGGGACGCCGCAGACGTACACGGTGCGGGCCGGCGCCACGGTCCAGCAGACCGTCGACCTGCGGGCCACCAAGCGCTGGTACGACCTGAAGGTCGTCCTCGACGGCAGCGCCGGATATCTGCGGCGCCTCGCCGGACACGTGGAGAACGGTCAGGCCGGGGTCAGCGACCCGGGCATCGCGACCGCGTGAGCGCCGCGCCCCTCCGGCCACCGGTGTGGCCGGAGGGGCGCACATCACATTCATGTGGCCTGGATGCATTCCTGGGACCTCGCGATAGTGTGCCCCGGTGACGACGCAATCGAACACCCCTGCCGGTTGGTACCCGGACCCCCAGGGCGCCGCCCAGACGCTGCGGTGGTGGGACGGTGCCCAGTGGACCGAGCACACCCACGCGGGTCAGGCCCAGGCGCCCGCCGCGGGCCAGGTCCCGCCGCAGGCGCAGCAGCCCCAGCCCGTGCCGCAGCACGCCGCGCAGGGACAGTTCGGCCAGCAGCAGCAGCCCGCCCAGCAGCAGTACGCCGCGCAGGCCCAGCAGCACGCCGACCAGGCCCGTGTGCAGCGCCAGGTCCAGCAGCAGGCCGGCGTCGCGGCCACCGGACAGGGCGGCGGCACGCTGTTCACCGAGCCGGTCCTGGTGGTGAACCAGAAGGCCAAGCTGATCGAGCTGACGAACGAGTACAGCGTCATGGACCAGCAGGGCAACCAGCTGGGTTCGGTCACCGAGATCGGTCAGAGCGGCCTGAAGAAGGCGCTGCGCTTCGTCTCCAGCGTCGACCAGTTCATGACCCACAAGCTGGAGATCCGCGACGCCTACGGGCAGCCGCAGCTGGTGCTGACGCGTCCCGCGAAGTTCATCAAGTCGCGGGTGCTCGTCGAGCGCCCGGACGGCTCGCCGGTCGGTGAGATCGTCCAGCAGAACGCCATCGGCAAGATCAACTTCGCGATGAACGCGAACGGTCAGCAGATCGGCGCGATCAAGGCGGAGAACTGGCGCGCCTGGAACTTCGCGATCGTCGACCACGCGGACCAGGAGGTCGCCCGCATCACGAAGACGTGGGAGGGCCTCGCGAAGACGATGTTCACGACCGCGGACAATTACGTGCTGCAGATCCACTTCCAGCTGCCGGAGCCGCTGCTCAGCCTCGTCGTGGCGACGGCCCTGACGGTGGACACCGCGCTGAAGCAGGACTCGCGCGGCTTCGGGTGACCGGCACGGCGCACGCGTGAAGGGGCGGGCCCGGCGTCGGGCCCGCCCCTTCGTGCTGTCGCCGGCCGTCAGTGGTCGGCGGTCTCCCGCCGGGGCGCGGGCGTCGACGCGGCCCGGGCGACCAGGGCGGTGCGGCGGCCGGCCGGTACGAGGAGCGCGGCGAGCGCCGCAGCCAGGCACAGGCAGGCCAGCAGCGTGAAGCCGTGCGTGTAGCCGGAGGCGTACGGCAGGCCCGAGGGCTGGAGGCTGCCGGTGACCAGGCTGGTCATCAGGGCGGCGCCGATGGAGCCGCCGATGGTGCGTATGTTGGCGTTCATGCCGGTGGCCGCGCCGGTCTGGGCGGCCGGTACGTTCTGCACGATCAGGTTGGCCATCGAGGCGAAGGCGAGCCCGATGCCGAGCCCGAACACCCCCGCGGCCACGGCGATCTGCCACTGCTGTCCGTGCCACAGGGCGAGCATCGCGCAGGACACGGCGCCGAGCGCGGCGCCCGTCGTGAGCAGGGGCTTGGCGCCGACGACCGGTTCGAGGCGGCCGCTGACCACGCCCGCCAGGAACATGGCGACGAGCATCGGGAGCATCAGCAGCCCGGCCCCGGTCACGCTCGACCCGAAGCCGTACCCGGCCGCGGACGGGGTCTGCACGAAGCCGGGCAGGTAGGACCAGACCGCGTACATGCCGGCGCCGAAGAGCAGCGCGGCGGTGTTCGTCGTCCACACGGCGGGCAGCCGCATCACGCGCAGGTCGATCAGCGGGCTCTTGGCCCGCGCCTCGGCGAGGACCCAGGCGCCGAACAGGACGACGGCGGCGACGAGCAGTCCGGTCACCTTGGCCGAACCCCAGCCCCAGGACGTGGCCTGGCTGAGGGGGAGGAGCAGGGCGACGAGCCAGCCGGACAGCAGGACGGCGCCGGTCCAGTTGACCTGCCCGGTGCCGCGGTGCGGGGACTCGGGCACGTGGCGCAGGGCGATCAGCGCGGTGACGGCGACGACGGCGGACGGCAGCCAGAACAGCCACCGGTAGTCGAGCGCGCCCACGATCGGTCCGGCCGCCACGATGCCGACGCCGCCGCCCGCGGCGATCACGGCGGACAGGTTGCTGATGCTGGGGCTGACGCGGTGGGCCGGGAACTCGTCCCGGATGATCCCGAACGACAGCGGGAAGAGGGCGCCGCCGATGCCCTGGACGACGCGGGCGACGATCAGGACGGTGATGTTCGGGGCGAGCGCGGCGAGCAGACAGCCCACGGTGAGGGCGGTGAGCGCGGCGACCATGGTCCGCTTCTTGCCGACGAGGTCGCCGATCCGGCCCAGGATCGGCGTGAAGACGGAGGCGGACAGCAGATAGGCGGTCATCACCCAGGTGGAAGTGGCCTGGGAGGTGTCCAGGGCGTGCTGGATCGTGGGCAGCGCCGGTGCGACCAGCGACTGCATCATCGAGAACACACCGGCACCGGTGGCGAGGACCGCGAAGGTGAGGCGGTTGTTCCGGTTCAAGACGGCTTCTTTCCGAGCGGAAGGCGGCAGGGGGCCGCGGCCCGCGGAGCTGCGCGGGCTGAAAGGATGAAGGCAGACGGAGTCGGGTGGAGACAGGTGGAGGGAGAGGCACCCTTGCTAAAGTGGAGGGTGCCCTCGACTTAAGGAACGATACCGGAGGGGTGCCTCCGGTTCAACCTCATGGGCGTAGAGGAGAGGCATGACCACGGACAGGGAGCGCGTCGGAGGTGTCGTCCTCGCGCAGCGCCCGCGCCGCGCGGACGCCCGGCGCAACTTCGACGCGCTGCTGGCCGCGGCGCGGGCGGCCTTCGCGGACAAGGGGGCCGAGGCATCGCTCGAGGACATCGCCCGGCGGGCCGGGGTCGGCATCGGCACGCTGTACCGGAACTTCCCGACGCGCCAGGTCCTCTTCGAGACGGTCTACGCGGAGGAGGTCGACACGCTGTGCCGGCTCGCGGACGAGCTGGCGGGGACGGCGGAGCCGTGGGAGGCGCTCGTCGCGTGGCTGCGCCGGTTCGTCGACTACACGGTTACGAAGCGCGCCATCCGCGAGGCGCTCAGCGGCGAGTCCGAGATCTTCACGGCGTGCCGCGGCGCCATGCTCGACGCGGGCGAACCTCTGCTGCGCCGCGCCCGCGAGGCCGGCGAGGCCCGCGCCGACCTCTCCTTCGACGACCTGCTGCGCATGGTGTCCGGCGTGACGGCGGCGGCCTACGTGGACGAGGCCCAACGCGACCGCGTCCTCGGCTACGCCCTGGACGGCATCCGCGCCCGTTGACGGGTGCGTGGGTGCGGTCGAGCTTGCTTCTCAGGGGCGCGGGGAACTGCGCGAGCAGCCACGACGGTGGTGCACCGGGCGACGATTCAGCAACCGGCAACGGCGCGACGCCCCGGGGCTCTGCCCCGGTCCCCGCTCCTCAATCGCCGGAGAGGCTTGATGTGGCCGAGGCGCCCGTCAGGGGCGCGGGGAACTGCGCGAGCGACCACGACGGTGGTGCACGGGCCGCCGTTCCGCCAACCGGCAACGGCGCGACGCCCCGGGGCTCTGCCCCGGTCCCCGCTCCTCAATCGCCGGAGGGGCTTGATGTGGCCGAGGCGCCCGTCAGGGGCGCGGGGAACTGCGCGAGCGACCACGACGGTGGTGCGCTCGCAGAGATGGTCGTCAGGACGCCCGCAGGGCGAGCGGTTCTGGGTCCGGTTGCGTGGGGATCGCGGGGAGTGGGACCACGTCCGCGGGGGACGCCGACGGCGGAGCCGACGTCGTACGGGTGAGCAGGAGCACGCCCCGACCGGCCAGCGCAGCGCCACCCGCCGCGAGGACCAGCCCCGCCACCCCGCCCTGGAGCCGCTCGCCGAGCAGTGAGACGCCGATGACCGCGGCGGCCAGCGGGTTCGAGAGGGTCACCATCGCGAGCGGCGCGCCGAGCCCACCCCGGTACGCCGTCTGGGACAGCAGCAGCCCGCCCGCCGCGAACGCCGCGACCAGCAGCGCCACGACGATCACCTGTACGGAGAGCAGCGGCCCCGACCGGTCCGTCGCGGCGACGGTGACGGTCTGGGTGAGCGCGGACGCCACACCCGACGCGACGCCGGAGGCGGTGGCGTGCCGCAGTCCGGGCTTGGCGCCGCGCCGCGACAGGACGCCGATGAGCGCGGCCGTCGCGCCCGCGACCCCGAGCGCCTCGGGCAGCGCGAGCGTGTCGTCGGGGGCGGGTCCGGACGCGGTCACCAGGATCGCGCCGAGCCCGGCCAGGGTCAGCGCCGTGCCCCGCCACTCGCCGGACGAGACGCGCCGCCCGGCGATCCGGGCGCCGAGCGGCACGGCGGCGACGAGCGTGAGCGCGCCGAGCGGCTGGACCAGGGTGAGCGGACCGTACTTGAGCGCGGCGACGTGCAGCAGTGCGGCCGACGCGTTGAGCCCGACCGACCACCACCAGGCCCCGGTGCCGAGCAGCCGCCACAGGCCCGCCCCGGCGCCGGCGGTGCGGGCGGCGAGACGTTCCTGGGCCACCGCCGCGGCGGCGTACGCCACCGCGGAGACGAGGGACAGCGCGACGGCGAGCAGCGTGGCGCTCATCGGCGGGCCCCGGTCGAGGCGAGCTGCGGCGCGGTGGCGACCGACGTGGAGCCGGGCTCGGGGGACACCTGGACGGGTATCCGGATCGGCATCCGTGCCAGGACGTCGGACGCGGACAGCGCGTCCGGGGGCGTGCGGAACGCGGCCGACGGAACCCACGGCGCCGACGGCAGAGCGCCCCGGGCCGTCGCGGCGACGGCCGCCACCGGCTCGGCGGGCGCGGGCAGCAGATGGCGGCGGATGGCGGACCCGCCCACCGTCAGCGGCATCCGGATCGCGGCGAGCGCGATGCCGAGCAGGGCCGTCGCGACGATCGCGTCGAGCCAGTAGTGGTTCGCCGTGCCGACGACGACCAGCAGCGTCAGCAGCGGGTGCAGCAGCCACAGCCACCGCCACCGCGACCGGGTGGCGACGATCAGGCCGATCGCGACCATCAGCGCCCAGCCGAAGTGCAGCGAGGGCATGGCCGCGAACTGGTTGGCCATCGTGTCGGTGGCCGGCTTCGCCGCGTACACCGAGGGCCCGTACACCTGCGCCGTGTCGACGAGGTGCGCGGCGTCCAGCATCCGGGGCGGCGCCAGCGGGAACGACAGGTGCAGGACGAGCGCCGCGGCCGTCAGCGCGGCGAGCACCCGCCGGGTCCACACGTAGTGGCGGGGGCGGCGCAGGTACAGGAAGACCAGGAACGCGAGCGTGGCGGGGAAGTGCACGGTCGCGTAGTAGGTGTTCGCGACGTGGATCAGGGCGTCGCTGTGCAGCAGCACGCCCTGGACCGCTCCTTCGCCGGGCAGGTGCACGGCGCGCTCGAAGCTCCACACGTGGTCGGCGTTGTGGAACGCCTCGGCCTCGTGACCGTTGGCCAGCTGGCGGCCGAACTTGTAGACGAGGAAGAGTCCTACGACCAGCAGGAGCTCGCGGACCAGGGGCGGTCGGGCGACGGATGCGTCCGGCTCCGGTTCGGCAGGCTCGGTAAGGGAATTCATCCCCCGGCCCCTTTTCGTGACGACTGGGTTGTGCGTGATGGTGCCTGGGCGCGCTTGTGGCGCGCTGGGGCGAGCACGACCGGTCGTCGTACTCATCGATACGCCAGTGTACCGAAACGTTCGCGTACCGGTACACTGGCGTATCGATAGGGGATGTGATCTCATCGACACGGACGCCGAGCGAGGAGTGAGTGGGTCATGACGACGCGAGAGCAGACCGCCGTGGCGGCGCAGACCACTTCGCGCCGTTCCAAGATCACCCCTGAGCGGGCGCAGGAGTTCTACGACGCGGTCCTCGACCAGCTGCGGAAGAACGGCTACGACGCGCTCACCATGGAGGGCGTCGCCGCGCAGGCGTGCTGCAGCAAGTCCACGCTGTACCGGCAGTGGAAGACCAAGCCGCAGCTGGTGGCCGCCGCGCTGCGGGCCGGCCGGTGCACGAAGTTCTTCGCGGCCGACACGGGTACCCTCGCAGGAGACCTCGTGACCGCCGCGCGCAACGCGGCGACGCAGGCCAAGCCGGACACCACGCTGATGCAGGCGCTCGGGCACGCCGTCCAGCAGGACGCGGAGCTGAAGTGCGCGCTGCGGGAGGCGCTGATCGAGCCGGAGATCGCGTCCGTGGACGCGATCGTGGAGCGGGCCGTGGCGCGCGGCGAGGTCGCCGCCGACCATCCGGCCCTGCCCTATCTGGCGGCGCAGCTCTTCGGAGTGATGCGCAGCCGACCCATCCTGGAGGGGCGCGACGCCGACGCCGACTACATGTCGGGCTTCGTCGAGCGCGTGCTGCTTCCGCAACTCGGTCTGGCCCCCACGGGGCGGACCACCTAGACGGGAGACCACCGGCCGCAGGGATGACCGGCCGGTGGTCTGCCCGCGCCGCACCGTGGGGACGGGGGCGGCGCGCACCCCCGGGCCGGGCGGGTCCCTCCACTGAGCGGAGGGGGACCCGCCCGGCCCATGTGCGTCACCGTCCGGACCGGCCCTAGGTCCGGCCGTTGGCCTCCGCGGTCTGTTCCCGGGCGCGCACCATCTGCGCCATGGCCTCCAGACTCTGCGCGGCGGCTGCGCCGCCCCCGCACGTCAACGAAGCGATGAGGCCACCGAGCAGACCGTCCCGGTCGGCGACGATCCGGACCTGACCGACCTCGACGACGAGGCCCAGCAGATCCAGCCGCAGTCCTTGCGGGATGTCGAGCACGACACAATCCGGAGCGGGCGTTGTCATTCTGGGGCTCCCTCGTGAAGGGCTGGGACGCCCCACCCGGTACCCCGCGGTCGCGCCCGCATCCGTGCGGACCGGAGGAGACGGGGCCGACCGCTCGGCCGAGGGGGCCGAAGTGCGGGCCGGGGGCGGCCGTCGGGTCTACCGCCGGGCCGGTCGCCCTGCGTAGACCGACGGACCGCCTCAGACGTCCTGGCCGTCGCCGCCCAGGTCACCGCCCATGGTCACCCGGGCCTTCTTGATCCCCTTGACGACCTTGTCGATCGCGGTGTCGTCGGGGCCCGCGGCCTTCTCCTTCGCGGTCCGGGGTATGTCGACGCCGATGCGCACGACCACGAGGGTCTTCGGGTCGTACGGCGACGGGAACGCCACCGACTCCACCCAGGCGTCGACGGACGACTTGGTGTCCACGTTCCAGCGCACCCGGTAGCCCTGCTGTCCTGCGACGGTGACCTTCTCCGCGAGCAGCTGGTCGTGCTGGACGATCCCGCCGTAGACCTTGCCGCCGTAGGAGGCCTTGGCGTTCTTGAGGATGTCCTCCTTCGCGGCGGCCTCCGCGGTCGTCGCGTCCAGCTTGAGGTCCTTGGCCGACGACGTGGAGGCACCGCCCCGCACGCACTTCTTCGTCACGTCGTCCGGGCACGCGTACGTGCCGGTCTGCACGCCCGCGACGCCCGGGCCGTCGGCACCGGTCCAGCCGTCGAGGACCGGCAGCGCGACCCCGTTCGTGACGTCGGTGGCGTAGCCCTTGTCGAGCGGTGCCTGCGGGGACTGCGGCCCCTCGGGGGACGGGCTGCCCTCGCCCCCGCCGCTGCCGCCGCCCGGACCGCCGTCGTTCCCGCGCGGGCCCTCCGGCCGCTTCGACTCGGCGCTGACTTTGCCGCTGCCGCCGTTGTCGTCGCCGGCCGTGAGCGCGTAGACGCCGCCGACGATCCCGGCCAGCACCACCACCGCGACTCCGGCCGCGATCGCGATCCTGGCCTTGTTGCGCGGCTTCGGCGGCAACTGGCCCGGGTAGCCCGGGTAGCCCGGGTGAGCGGGATGGCCCGGATGTGCTGAATAGTCAGGTTGGGCCGGGTGGTTGGGGTACGCCGGAATCGTACCCGGAGCCGTCGGCTGCTGGGCGAGCGGCGCCGGGGCCTGACCGGCCGGCTGCGGCGGGAGCGGCGGCGGGGTCGTTGCGGGTCGGGTCCGGTCCGTCCAGCGGCCGCCGTCCCACCAGCGTTCGGTGCGCGGGCCGTCGGGGACCTGACCGGGATCGGGATACCAGCCTGCGGGAGTCTGCGACGTCATGGACGAAACAGTATGAGGCGCGCGTGAAAGGGGGATGAGAGGGTCCGCATCGCGGTCGCGATCGTTACCCGCCGCACCGCGCCGCCAGGATCCGGCCACCACCCGCCCGCACCTGACGGACCCCAGGTCCGGCCAATTGTCACCGGCTCCGCGGACCCCCCACCACGGCCCGTCCCCGCCTACTAGTCTCGACACCAGTACGTCGATCGACCGAGGGTGAACGACACCGGGAGGATGCGGGATGACTCAGGGACGGCACGCCGACGCCGCCTCCTCCGGCCCGCCGTTGTGGGAGCGGGAATCCGAACTCGACGTCGCCGCGCGCGCGTTGGACGACCTGTGCGGGGACGCCGCGTCCTCCGGCAGCCTCGTCGTGTTCAAGGGCGTCGCCGGGATCGGCAAGACCGCGCTGCTCTCCCGCGTCAGCGACATGGCCGCCGGACGGGCCACCGTGTGGTCGGCCCGGGGCGGCGAGACGGTCACCTCCGTCCCCTTCAACGTCGTACGGCAACTGCTGCAGCCCGCGCTGCTCGCCCTCACCGAGGAAGAGGCCCGCGAATACTTCGGCGACTGGTACGACATCGCGGGCCCCGCCCTCGGGATAGCGGAGCCCACCGGGCGCCCCGCCGACCCGCAGGGCGTGCGCGACGGCCTCGTCGCCGCCGTGTCCCGGCTGGCCCGGCTGCACTGGCCCCTGGTGCTGCTCATCGACGACGCGCACTGGGCCGACCTGGAGACCCTGGAGTGGCTCGCCGCGTTCGCCGAGCGCCTCGACGACCTGCCCGTCCTCGTCGTGGTGGCGCAGCGCGACCCCGAGCACGCGGGCGCCGCCGCCTGCCTCGACGCGGTGGGCGCCGCCGCCCGGCCCGGCGCCACCCAGCTGCGCGCCCTCACCCCGGACGCCACCGCGGGCCTGACCCGCGCCACGCTCGGCGACCACGCCGACGACCCGTTCTGCCGCGAGGTCTGGGCGGTCACCGGCGGAAACCCGTACGAGACCGTCGAGTTGCTCGCCAAGGTCCAGGACAGCGACCTCCGCCCCGAAGAGGACTCCGCGGCCCAGCTGCGCGCCCTGAACAAGTCGGCGCGCGGCCGCGGACTCGTCGCCCGCCTCGAAGGGCTCGGCACGGAGGCGACCCGGTTCGCCTGGGCCGCCGCCATCCTCGGCACCCGGATCGAACCGGGACTCGCCGCCCTCCTCGCCGGGATGAACCCGGAACAGGCGGGCCGCTGCGCCGACCGGCTGCGCGCCGCGCGCATCCTGACCGACGCCACGTACGGCGACGCGGGCACGCTGGAGTTCGTCCACCCGCTGATCGCCTCCGCCGTCTACGACGCGATCCCGTCGGCCACCCGCACCGCCATGCACGGGCAGGCCGCCTGGGCGGTCACCGCCTCCGGGCACGGCCCGGCCGCGGCCTCCCGGCACCTGCTGGAGGTGCACCCCGACGACGATCCCGAACTCGTCGAGCAGAGGCGCGCCGCGGCCCGCGAGCACCTCTCCGTCGGCGCGCCCGAGGCCGCCCGCCGCTGCCTGGAGCGCGCCCTGCGGGAGCCGCCGCTGCTCGACGTGCGCCCGCAGGTGCACTACGAACTGGGCTGCGCCACGCTCCTCACCTCGCCCGCCACCACCATCGGCCACCTGGACGCCGCGCTCGACTCGGCGCCCGGACTCGTCGGCGACCTGCGCGTCGACGCCGTCTGCCGGCTCTCCCAGGCCCTGGTCCACAACGACCAGCTGGAGGAGGCGCTGCGCCTCATCGACACCGAGGCCGGACGGCTCGAACCGGGCCACGCGCGGCTGCGGCTGCAGGCCATGCACTTCATGTGGGAGGGCATCCACGCCGGCGAGGTGGACTCCCCGGGCCGCTCCCGCAGCCTCGCCGCGCTCGCCGACCAGCTCGCCGGCCGGGACAACCCGGAGCGGGTCCTGCTCGTGCTGCGCGCCTTCGACGCGATGACCCGCGGGGAGAACGCGGAGGAGGTCGTCGAGCGCTGCGACAAGGCCCTCGTCAACGGCCGCCTGGCGCCCGGCCTCGGCTGGACCGACCCCGAGTGGGGCTTCGAGATCCTCGCCATGCTCGGCAGCGCCTATCTCTTCGCCGACCGGCTCGACCGCGCCGAGAGCCTGTTCACCGAGGCCGTCCGCGAGTACGAGACGGCCGGCTGGAGCGGCGGCCACCTCGCCCTCGCGCACGCCTTCGTCGGCTACGTCCACCGCAGGCGCGGCCGCCTCACCGACGCCGAGGCGTTCCTGCGCGAGTCGCTGCGCCTCGCCGACCGCGTCGGCCGCGGCCTGCCGATGCACTGGGACGCGGCCTGCATGCTGATCGACACGCTGCTCGCCCGCGGCAAGGCGGGCGAGGCGATGGAGATCGCGGACCGCTACTCCTTCGGACCGCCCTACCCGTCCACGATCGTGCTGCCCGACGCGCACTCGGTCCGCGGCAGGCTGCTGCTCGCCACCGGAGAGACCGACGAGGGCGTCAACGAGCTGGAGGCGGCGGCCAAGGCCGCCATCGCCCGCGGCGGACACAACACGATCATGGCGCCGTGGGCCCTCGACCTGGCCCGCGCCCTCGCCGTCAGCGACCCCGGCCGCGCCGCCGCACTCGCCGCCGAGGCCCGCGTCCAGGCCGAGCGGTTCGGCACGGACACCGCGATCGGCGAAGCGCTGCGCTGCGCCGCCGCGTTGGAGACCGGCCAGAAGCAACTCACCCTGTACGCCAAGGCGGTGACGTACCTGGAGGCATCTCCCTGCGCGTACGAGCACGCCCTCGCACGGGTCGAGTACGGGATAGCCGGGCGCTCCCTGTCGGAGCTCAACCGCGGTCTGACGCTGGCCCGTTCGTGCGGCGCGGACGGGCTGGCGGCGCGGGCCAGGGACGTGCTGGAGACGGGCCGCGGACTGCGCTAGCGCGCGACCGGACCGACGCCCGGCTCAGCCGACGAGGCGCTCCAGCTCGGCGTCGAGGCGGCGCTGCACGGCCGGGTCGTACGCGTCCTCGTGCGCCCGTGCCGGACGCGGCCCGTCGAAGAACCGGCCGGTCGACTCGGCGCCCGGCGCCCCGGTGGCCAGCGCCAGGACGCCCACGGCACCGTCCTCGACGCTGCTCCACGGCCGGATCCCGGCGTCCCTGACCATCGCCGTGTCCATGTACGTCGCCGGGTGGACGACGTGGGCCGTGACACCGGTGCCGGACAGTTCGCGGGCCAGCGAGAAGGTGTGCGCGGCGAGGGCGAACTTGGCGCGGCAGTACGCCTCGGTGCCGTTGTAGTCCCGGGCGAGGCCCAGGTCGTCGAAGTCGAGCGGAGCCTGTCCGAGGGAACCGCAATTGACGATGCGGGACGGGGCGTTGGCGCGCAGCACGGGCAGCAGCGCACGGGTGAGCGCGACGGGCGCCAGCACGTTCACGGCGAACCGCAGCTCGTGCCCGTCGGCGCTCAGCTCACGGCCCGAGCCGCGCGAGCCGGCGCCGACCCCGGCGTTGTTGACGAGGACGTCGAGGTCCGGGTGGGCCGCGGCGACCCGCGCGCCCAGCTCGCGCACCTGCGTCAGCGAGGCGAGATCGGCGACGAACCCCTCGGCGTGCCCGCCGTCCTGCGCCGCGGCCCGCAGCTCCGCGACGAGCGCGTCCGTGCGGGCCCGGTCCCTGCCGTGGGCGAGGACGGTGTGCCCGTCGCGGACCAGGGCGAAGGCGAGATGCCGGCCGAGGCCGGAGGTGGCACCGGTGATCAGAAGTGTGGCCATGGGGCCAGGCTAGGCGCGCGGACGCCCCGTACCGGAGGCACAGTTGGTCCTACGCCTGCCGGGGTCACCCGAGACCCTCCTCGGCGAGGACCCGCTGGGCCGCCGCGAACGCGGAGTTGGCGGCGGGGACGCCCACGTACACGGCGCACTGCTGCAGCACCGCGCCGATCTCGTCGGGCGTGAGCCCGTTGCGCAGGGCCGCCCGTACGTGCATGGCCAGTTCGTCGTGGTGGCCGTGCGCGACGAGCGCGGTCATCGTGACCATGCTGCGCTCGCGCCGGGTGAGCGTCGGATCGGTCCAGATCTCGCCCCACGCGTAGCGCGAGATGAAGTCCTGGAACCGGGCCGTGAACGGCGTCTGCCGGTCCTGCGCCCGGTCGACGTGCGCGTCCCCGAGCACCTCGCGGCGCACCTCCATGCCGCGCCGCGCACGCTGCCCGAGGTGCGCGCGCAGCAGTCCGACGACCGCGTCCGGCCGCTCGGCGACCGCCAGGTGCGAGGCACCGGCCAGTTCGACGAGCTCGGCGCCCGGTACGGCGTCGGCGATCTCGCGCAGATGGGCGGGCGGGGTGGCCGGGTCGTCGCGGCCGGCCACGACCAGCGTCGGCACGGTGATCTCACCGAGCCGCCCGCTGATGTCGAACGCGGCGAGCGCGTCGCAACAGGCCGCGTACGCCTCCGGGTCGGCGTCCCGGTTGTCCCGCACGAGCCGGTCCACCCGGAACCCGGGCGTGAACCAGCGGGCCGGCGCCGTCTCGGCGACCCCCGCCGTGCCTTCCTTCCGCACGAGCGCGGCCCGCTCCTCCCAGGTCCTGGCCCCGCCGAAGTGCGCGGACGAACAGAACACGGCGAGGCTGCTGAGCCGCTCCGGGTGGTGCACGGCGAGGTACAGCCCGACGGCGCCCCCCAACGAGACGCCGGCATAGGCGAACTGACGGATCCCCAGGTCATCGGCGAGCCGAAGCACCAGCCCCGCGAGATCCCCGACGCTCGCCCCGCGCCCGATCAGCCCCGCGTCCGACCCGCCGTGCCCCGGCAGGTCCCACCGCACGACGCGGTGCGCACTCGACAACTCGGGGGCGACCTGATCCCACAACGCGTACGACGTCCCGAGGGACGGCCCGAGAAGAAGCGGGGGAGCGGAGGGCGAGCCCTCGGCACGGTGGTGGAGGAGCGGGGTGGGGGCGGCGTGGTTCATGGGTGGGCTCCAGGGGGTGGTGGGGTGGACAAGGGGAAGGGGGGAGGAGCCCCGAGGTGGGGCGGGAGGCTGCTCACCGGCGTGTCAGTGCCCGGTCCACCAGTGCGCCGGCCGCCCCGACGTAACGCGCCGGATCCATCAGTGCCGCCACGTCGACGTCCGCCAGGTCCGGTTCCTCGGCGAGCACCGCGCCCAGGTGTCGCCCTTCGGCCCGGGCCCGCCCGGACGCCGCGGCGAGCAGCGCCTTCGCCCGGCCCCGGCCGAGCAGCCCGGCCAGCTCCGCCGACAGCCGCTCCGAGACGATCGCCCCACCCGTGAGAGCGAGGTGGTCGCGCATCACGTCGCCGTGCACCACCAGAGCGGGCACCAGCTCGGCGACGTCCCGCGCCGCCCCGCCGACCACCCGCAACAGCTCGCGCAGCGTGGCCCATTCGGCGTGCCACGCCCCGGCCGGCCGCTCGTCCTCGGCGGCCGTCGACCCGTACAGCGTCGCGGCGAGACCCGGGGCGCGGCGGCCCGCCGCGGCGACGAGCGTGGCCCGCACCGGGTTGGCCTTGTGCGGCATGGCGGACGATCCGCCGCCCGTGCCCTCCGCCAGTTCCCCGATCTCGGTCCGGGAGAGCGTCAGGACGTCGACGGCCACCTTGCCGAGCGCGCCCGCGGTGAACGCGAGCGCGCCCGCGAGGTCCGCCACCGGCGTGCGCAGCACGTGCCACGGCAACTCCGGCTCCCTGAGACCGAGTTCGCGGGCGAACTCCGCCACCAGGGGCAGCGGGTCGCTCGCCCCGTACGCCTCGAAGGCGGCCAGCGTGCCTGCGGCGCCGCCCAGTTGGACCGGAAGTCCGCCCCGGACCGTCCGCACGCGGTCGCGGGCGTCCAGGACCAGGGAGCGCCACCCGGCCGCCTTCAGGCCGAACGTCGTCGGCACCGCGTGCTGCGTGAGCGTACGGCCCGGCATCACGGTGTCCCGGTGGGCGGCTGCGAGAGTCGCCAACTCGACCTCGTTACGCCCGAGTTCGGCGAGCAGGACGTCCAGGGTTCGCGCCGCGACCAGCATCAGCGCCGAGTCGAGGACGTCCTGGCTCGTCGCGCCCCGGTGCACGTACGGCCCGTGCTCCGCGGGCACCGCCGCCGTGAGGTCGGCGGCCAGCGGGATCACCGGATTGCCCCCGGCGCGGGCCCGCCGCGCCAGGTCCCGGACGTCGAAGGACGCGGCGACGGCCGCCGCCGTCACGGCGTCGGCGGCCGCGGAGGGGGCCAGGCCGAGCGCGCACTGCGCGCGCGTCAGCCCCGCCTCCGCGTCCAGCAGGGCCTGAAGGAACGCCGCGTCGGACGTGGTGGCCTCGGTCGGCGCGTCCTCGGTGCCGGGGTCGAACAGGGTCACGTGAACTCCAGGAAGACCGTCTCGCCCTCGCCCTGAAGGCGGATGTCGAAACGGTACGTCCCGTCGCCCTGCCTCTTGGCGATCAGCGTGTCGCGGCGGTCCGGAGCGAGCCGCGAGAGCAGCGGGTCGGTGGCCAGCGCCGGGTCGCCCTCGAAGTAGATCCGGGTGAACAGGTGAACGAGCAGCCCGCGGGCGAACACGCACACGCTCAGATAGGGCGCGTTGGCGCCGCGCGCGCCCGGCGCCAGCGTCCGCACGTACCAGTGCCCGTCGGCATCGGTCTGGCTGCGGCCCCAGCCGGTGAACTCCACGCCGTTGCGGCCGAGGTAGCCGCCGGTGGCCGGGTCGCGCCGGATCGAGCCGTCGACCCGCGGCAGCTCGCCCTCGGAGTCGGGGCCCCAGATCTCCAGGAACGCGTCGGGCAGGGGCGTGCCCGCGCCGTCGTACACGTAGCCGCGCACGACGACCTGGTGCGCGGCGCCGGCGGGCGCGATGTCCGCGCCCCCGGGGAACGGCAGCGCGTAGCCGTAGAACGGGCCCACCGTGTGCGACGGCGTGGGCAGCACGTTCGCCGGATCGGTCGTGTCGATCTTCGTCATGGTGGTCGCTCAGCGCCCTTCTTCGATCCAGGTGGCCTGCGGGCCGTCGAGCACGATGTCCCAGTGGTAGCCCATGGAGAACTCCGGCACGGACAGACCGTGGTCGTACGTCGCGACCAGCCGGGCCCGTGCCGCGTCGTCCGTCACGGACTGGATGATCGGGTCGTACGGGAACAGCGGGTCGCTCGGGAAGTACATCTGCGTCACGAGCCGCTGCGTGAACGCCGAACCGAACATCGAGAAGTGGATGTGCGCGGGCCGCCAGGCGTTCACGTGGTTGCGCCACGGGTACGGGCCCGGCTGGATCGTGGTGAAGTGATAGCGGCCCTGATTGTCCGTCAGCATCCGGCCCACGCCGGTGAAGTTGGGGTCGAGCGGCGCGTCGTGCTGCTCGCGCTGATGGGCGTAGCGGCCCGCCGAGTTGGCCTGCCAGATCTCCACCAGCTGGCCGCGCACCGGGCGGCCCCGCCGGTCGAGGAGGCGGCCCGAGACCGTGATCCGCTCGCCGATCGGCTCGCCGGTGTGCTGCCGGGTGAGGTCGTTGTCGATCTCGGTGATGTCGCGCTCGCCGAACGCGGGCGAACCGAGCTCGACCAGCTCCGGGTCCTTGCTGACGTCGATGGCGACCGGCGGCCGAAGAGGATGGCGCAGCGTGGAGGACCGGTAGGGGGCGTAGTCGCGGCGCGGATGGTGCTCGACCGGCGCGCCGTCGGCGACCCGCTTCTCGTACGCGGCGCGCTCGGCCGCGATCTCGGTGTCCATGTCGTGCTGGGTGAGCGTCATGGGAGTCCCTGACCTTTCTGGCTAACGTTCCAGGACGAGGGCGAGGCCCTGGCCGACGCCGATGCAGAGGGTGGCGACGCCGACCCCCGAGCCCTTGCGGGCGAGCTGGTGGGCGACGGTGCCGGCGAGCCGGGCGCCGGACGCGCCGAGCGGATGGCCCAGTGCGATGGCGCCGCCCTGCGGGTTGAGGACCGCCGGGTCGAGGTCCGGCCATTCGGCGACGCAGCCGAGGACCTGCGCGGCGAACGCCTCGTTCAGCTCCAGGGTCGACAGGTCGTCGAATCCCCTTCCGGCCTTGGCGAGTGCCCGGTTCACGGCCTCCACGGGCGCGAGTCCGAAGTAGTGCGGGTCGAGCGCGGCGACACCGGACGCGGAGACCCGGGCGAGGGGCTCGCACCCGGTGGCCGCGAGGCCCTCCTCGTCGACCAGGAGCAGCGCGGCGGCGCCGTCGTTGAGCGGCGATGCGTTGCCCGCGGTGACCGTGCCGCCGTCCTCGCGGAACGACGGCCGGAGCTTCGCCATCGCCTCCAGGGACGCGGTGGGGCGCACGCACTCGTCGGTGGCGACGACGACCGGGTCGCCCTTGCGCTGCGGGATCGTCACCGGCGCGATCTCCGCGTCGAACAGGCCGTCGCGCTGCGCCGCGGCCGCCTTGTGGTGACTGGCGAGGGCGAACGCGTCCTGCTGCTCGCGGGTGATGCCGTGCTTGTCGGCGACGAGTTCGGCCGACTCGCCCAGCGGCACCGTCCACTGCGGCTCCATCCGCGGGTTGACCATGCGCCAGCCCAGCGTGGTGGAGTACAGCTCGGTGTGCGCGGCGGGGAAGGGCCGGTCGCTCTTGGGCAGTACGTAGGGGGCGCGGGTCATCGACTCGACGCCGCCCGCGACCGCGATCGACGCGTCGCCGACGGCGATGGCGCGGGCCGCCTGGACGACGGCCTCCAGGCCCGAGGCGCACAGCCGGTTCACGGTCACGCCCGGCACGGACGTCGGCAGGCCGGCGAGCAGCCCGGCCATCCGGGCGACGTTGCGGTTCTCCTCGCCCGCGCCGTTCGCGTTCCCGTAATAGATGTCGTCGATCCGTGCGGGATCCAACTCCGGGGTGCGGGCGAGCAGTTCACGGATGGCGTGCGCGGCCAGGTCGTCCGGGCGGACGGCGGCCAGCGCGCCGTTGTACCGGCCGATCGGGGTGCGGACCGCGTCGACGACGTAGACGTCCTTCACCGCACACCGTCCCGGACCCGGACCGGCGCCGCGGTCTTCGCGACGACCTCCGCCACGTCGACTCCCGGGGCCGACTCCACGAGTTCCAGGCCCCGTTCCGTGACGTCGAGGACGGCGAGGTCGGTGATGATCCGGTCCACGCAGCCCTTGCCGGTCAGCGGCAGCGAGCACTCCTCGACCAGCTTCGGCGAGCCGTCCTTCGCGGTGTGCGTCATCGTGACGATCACCGTGCGCGCGCCGTGCACCAGGTCCATCGCCCCGCCGATCCCGGTGATCATCTTGCCGGGCACGGCCCAGTTCGCGAGGTCGCCCGCAGCGGACACCTGCATGGCGCCGAGCACGGCGACGTCGATGTGGCCGCCGCGGATCATCCCGAAGGAGAGCGCCGAGTCGAAGAACGAGGCGCCGGGCAGGACGGTCACCGTCTCCTTGCCCGCGTTGATCAGGTCCGGGTCGACCGCGTCCTGCGCCGGGTAGGGGCCGGTGCCCAGGATCCCGTTCTCGGACTCCAGGATCACCTCCACGCCGCTGGGCAGGTGGTTGGGGATAAGGGTGGGCAGGCCGATGCCCAGGTTCACGTACTGCCCGTCGCGCAGCTCACGCGCGGCGCGCGCCGCCATCTGCTCCCGCGTCCACGCCATCGTCACTCACTCACCGTTCGCTTCTCGATGCCCTTGTCGGCGGCCTGCTCCGGGGTGAGGGCGACCACGCGCTGCACGAAGATCCCCGGCAGGTGCACCGCGTCCGGCTCGATCTCGCCGGGCTCCACCAGCTCCTCCACCTCGGCGATGGTGATCCGCCCGGCCGTCGCGGCGAGGGGGTTGAAGTTGCGGGACGACTTGTTGAAGACGAGGTTCCCGTGCCGGTCGCCCTTCGCGGCCCGGACGAGCGCGAAGTCCGTGCGGATGCCGTGCTCCAGGACGTACTCGACGCCGTCGAACGCCCGGACCTCCTTGGGCGGCGAGGCCTTCGCGACGCCGCCGGACCCGTCGTAGCGCCACGGCAGTCCGCCGTCCGCGACCTGGGTGCCGACACCGGCCGGGGTGTAGAAGGCGGGGATGCCGGCGCCGCCCGCGCGCAGCCGCTCCGCGAGCGTGCCCTGCGGGATCATCTCGACCTCGATCTCACCGGCCAGGTACTGCCGGGCGAACTCCTTGTTCGCGCCGATGTACGAGCCGGTGACCCGGGCGATGCGGCCCGCCGCCAGCAGGACCGCGAGGCCGGACTCCATGGCGCCGCAGTTGTTCGACACCACGGACAGGCCTGTGGTGCCCTGCTCGTACAGTGCCCTGATCAGTACGTTCGGCACGCCGCTGAGGCCGAATCCGCCGACCGCCAGGGATGCGCCGTCCCCCACGTCGGCGACGGCGTGCGCCGCCGTGGCGACCACCTTGTCCATGTGTCCAAGACCCGTCTCTAGAACCATCAGGAATTGCTCAGCGCACTGAGCATTTCCGCAACGGGCCTCACGTTGCCACTGGGTATGTGAACCGTCAAGGGTCTACGATTGCTCAGTACACCGGCACAAACGCAGGGAGGGCCACGATGGCCGCGGTGGATCTGACCACCCATCCCGGGCATCTCGCCCGGCGGCTCCAGCAGGCGCACTACCTGCTGTGGAACACGATGGTCTCGGAGGAGATCACGTCCCCGCAGTTCGCGGTCCTGAACGCGCTGGTGGCCGAGCCGGGCCTCGACCAGCGCACCGTGGGCGAGCGGGTCGGCCTGGACCGCTCCACGATCGCCGAGGTGGTCAGCCGGCTGACCAGGCGCGAACTGGTCGACAAGGTCAGGGACCCGCAGGACGGTCGCCGCTGGCTGCTGCGGCTGACGGCGGAAGGGCTGCGCACGCACAAGAAGCTGACCGTGCGCACGGCCCGGATGAACCAGATCTTCCTGGGCCCGCTGAGCCCGGACGAGCAGACGGTCTTCTTCGACCTGATCCAGCGGGTCGCCGACGCGGCCGAGGGGCTCCGCAACCCGCAGGAGCCGGTGGCCGCGAGCCGCGGCTGACCGGGTCGCCCGCTCCTTCCGCTCCTTCCGCCTGCTCCTTCTGCCCCTGCTACTTCTTCGCGAAGACCACCCACACCGGCCCCGGCGCGAACGGCACCGTCTCCCCGCCGTCCGCCGCCCTGAACGTCGTGCCCATGCCCGCGCCCGGCCGCGCCCACCGCGTCTCGTAGGCCCGCCCGTCCCGCAGCACGACGGCCCGCCCCGAGCCGACGGTCCGGGACAGCGGCGACGTGTTGCCGAGCCGGTCGTGGAAGCGGGACGGCCGGACGTCGACGTACTGCACGACGACGGTCGCCGCGGTCAGCCGCCGCCCCTCCGCCGTCAGGGCCGCCCGCCCGTCCATGCCCACCAGCCAACGGCGCTGCCCCGCCGACCAGTCGAAGGAGAACCGGGCCGCGGGGAAGCGCACCGTCCTCGCCGTCTCGGCCCGCCCGCCGCGCGGGACCGCCGAGGAGAACCGGAACCCGGCCGCCGCACCCGCGTCCTGCCCCGCGGCCACACCGCCGAGCCTGGCCGGCCGCAGGTACAGGTTGTGCGGCGCGGGCTTGCCGCCGCCCCGGAAGTACGCGCCGTCCGCCGCGCCCGGCGGCACCGCGCGCAACGGCGCCGCCTCGATCAGCGGCCGCAGCCTGCTCTGCGCCCCCGAGTACGCGAGCGTCGGACGGCCGAACTGCCGCAGCAGCTCCAGATCCGTCTCCCGCGCGCTGCGCACCGGCCCCACCACCGCCGGGACGCGGGACCCGAAGACCGCCATGAGGCGGCTGAGCCCGCCCTCCACCTGCTCCGCGTAGACGATGTCCGCCGCGTCGAGCCCGGTCTGCGGCCGGGCCGCGCCCACGTTGTCGATCTTCACGGCGAGCAGGGCGGTGCGGCGCCCGGACGGGGTCGCCGGTCCGTTCCCGTCGCGCGGCTCGCACCCCGCTCCCAGCATCGCGAGCCCACCCACCACGAACGCACGCCTGCGTATCCCGTCCACGGCGACTGCATACCCAGCGGGCGACCGCGCTCACCCCCGTACCGCGTCAGCGCAGCACGTCCGCCAGGTCGAACTTCATGGGCTCGTCCAGCTGCGCGTACGTGCAGCTCTGCGGCGTCCGGTCGGGGCGCCAGCGCCGGAAGCGGGCCGTGTGCCGGAACCGGGCCCCGTTCTCCATGTGCTCGTACGCCACCTCGGCCACCCGTTCCGGGCGCAGTGCCACCCACGACAGGTCCTTCTTGCCGGTCCACCGGCTGGTCGCGCCCGGCAGCCGGGACTTCTCGTGCGCGGCCTCCTCCGTCCAGGCCGCCCATGGGTGGCCCTCGGCGGACTCCATGCGCAGCGGCTCCAGCTCGGTGATCAGCTCGGCGCGCCGCTTCGCCGTGAAGGCGGCGCAGACGCCGACGTGCTGCAGCGTGCCCGTGTCGTCGTACAGGCCGAGCAACAGCGAGCCGACGACGGGGCCGCTCTTGTGGAAGCGGTACCCGGCGACCACGCAGTCCGCCGTCCGCTCGTGCTTGATCTTGATCATCAGGCGCTCGTTCTGCCGGTACCGCAGATCGAGCGGCTTGGCCACGACGCCGTCCAGGCCCGCACCCTCGTACTGCTCGAACCAGCGCTGCGCCAGCTCGGCGTCGGTGGTGGCCGGTGCCAGGTGCAGCGGGGCGGTGGTGCCCGCGAGGGTCTCCTCCAGGCGGCCCCTGCGCTCGGTCAGGGGCGCGTCGACCAGGGACTCGTCGCCCAGCGCGAGGACGTCGAAGGCCACGAACGACGCGGGCGTGCGCTCGGCCAGCGTGCGGACCCGGGAGTCGGCCGGATGGATCCGCTCGGTCAGCGCGTCGAAGTCCAGCCGGCCGTCCCGCGCGATCACGATCTCCCCGTCCAGTACGCAGCGCTGCGGGAGCCGCTCCGCGAGAGCCGCGACGAGTTCTGGAAAGTACCTGGTCAGGGGCTTGGTGGAGCGGCTGGTGAGGTCGAGCTCGGCCCCGTCGCGGAACACGATCGCCCGGAATCCGTCCCACTTCGCCTCGTAGTGCATCCCGGCCGGGATGCGGGCGGCGGACTTGGCGAGCATCGGGCGGACCGGCGGCATGACGGGAAGATCCATGCACCGATTCTGACCTCTATCGACACTCATCGCCCGGTATGCGTGATACGTCCCTTCGGCCTAGCGTGGGCGCATGGGCAGCAAGGGTGCGGCAGTGGAGCTGGAGGCGGGCGGACGGACGGTGCGTCTGTCCAGCCCCGACAAGGTGTTCTTCCCCGACGGCGGGACGACGACCTACACGAAACTCGACCTCGCGAACTACTTCCTCGCGGTGGGCGACGGCATCGTGCGCGCCCTGCGGGACCGGCCGACGACCCTGGAGCGCTACCCCGACGGCGTGACCGGCGAGTCCTTCTACCAGAAGCGCGCCCCCAAGAACCTGCCCGACTGGATCCCCACCGCCACCATCACCTTCCCCTCGGGCCGCACCGCCGACGAGATGTGCCCCACCGAGATCGCCGCCGTGATCTGGGCCGCCCAGTACGGCACCCTCACCTTCCACCCCTGGCCGGTGCGCCGCGCCGACCCCGACCACCCCGACGAGCTCCGCATCGACCTCGACCCGCAGCCCGGCACCGACTACGCCGACGCCGTGCACGCCGCCCGCGAACTCCGTTCCGTACTGCACGACTTCGGCGGCCTGCGCGGCTGGCCCAAGACGTCAGGCGGGCGCGGCCTGCACGTCTTCGTGCCCATCGAACCGCGCTGGACCTTCGTCGAGGTACGGCGCGCCGCCATCGCCTGCGGCCGTGAACTGGAGCGCAGGATGCCGGAGTTCGTGACGACGGCCTGGTGGAAGGAGGAGCGCGGCGAGCGGATCTTCGTCGACTTCAACCAGACGGCCCGCGACCGCACCATCGCCTCCGCCTACTCCGTCCGCGCCCGCCCGCACGCCCCCGTCTCCGCCCCGCTCACCTGGGACGAGCTCGGCGACGCGCTGCCCCGCGACTTCGACATCCTCACCATGCCCAAGCGGTACGCCGAACTCGGCGACGTGCACGCCGGCATGGACGACGAGCGGTACTCCCTCGACGCCCTCCTCGAACTCGCCGACAAGGACGAGAAGGACCGCGGCCTCGGCGATCTGCCGTACCCGCCCGAGTACCCGAAGATGCCGGGTGAGCCCAAGCGGGTACAGCCGAGCCGGGCCAAGCACGAGGACTAGGGCCCGTCGTCGAACTCCCGCCGCGTCAGTCGGTGAAGCGGGTCAGGATGCCGCCGAGCGACTCGAAGCCGGTGACGCTCGGACCCCAGTTCTTCCCGTCCCACCACTTGTGCCACAGCGCCGAGTCCGTGCCCCGGACGAACACGTCGAGCCGGTTCTGCTCCCAGGACACGGCCGTCGGCGAGCTGGTGCAGATCCCGCCGAGCGATTCCCAGCCCTGGGCGCTCGGCCCCCAGGAACTCCCGTCCCACCACTTGTGGTAGAGCGCCGAGTCCGTGCCGACCGTGAACAGGTCGAGCCGGTCCGGACTCCAGGAGACGGCGGCGGGCGTGCGCTCACAGATCCCGCCGAGCGATTCCCAGCCCTGGGCGCTCGGTCCCCAGGAACTCCCGTCCCACCACTTGTGATAGAGCGCGGAATCGGTGCCGACCACGAAGAGATCGAGCCGGTTCTGCCCCCAGGACACCGCGACGGGTTCGCTCATGCAGATTCCGCCGAGCGATTCCCAGCCCTGGGCGCTCGGTCCCCAGGAACTCCCGTCCCACCACTTGTGGTAGAGCGCCGAGTCCGTGCCGACCACAAAGAGATCGATCCGGTTCGCGCCCCACGAGACGGCTTTCGGCTTGGTCATGCAGATACCGCCCAGGGATTCGAATCCCTTGACGCTCGGGCCCCACGCATTCCCGTCCCACCATTTGTGGTACGTCGCCGAATCCGTCCCGATGACGAAGACGTCGAGCCGGTCGGGCGCCCACGACACGGCCTCGGGCGCGCTGGTGCAGATTCCGCCGAGCGATTCCCAGCCCTTGGCGCTCGGTCCCCAGGAACTCCCGTCCCACCACTTGTGGTAGAGCGCCGAGTCCGTGCCGGTCACGAAGGCGTCGAGCCGGTCGTGGGCCCAGGCGAGGGTCGTCGGCGGGCTCGTGCAGATCCCGCCGAGCGACTCCCAGGCCTGCACGCTCGGGCCCCACGAACTCCCGTCCCACCACTTGTGGAACATCGCCGAGTCCGTGCCGATCCCGAACACGTCGAGCCGCTCCGACTCCCACGACACCACGGGCCCGGACGCCGGCGAGGGACCGTACATCGCGTGCACGGCGGCGACGTCGTCGGTGCTCAGACCGGTGCGCTGGCCGATGCCGGCGCCCTGCACCGTCGGCACGACGGTGTCCTGGCCGTTCTTGGAGAAGGCGTCCCGCGGGTAGTGCATGATCGAGCCGTAGTCGTACGCGCCGACGTCGTCCCCGTCACTGATGTGCTGGTCGAAGTTGTGCTCGAAGCCGGCCGTGATGTTGGCCCACACGATCGTCACGAACCGGTCCCGGTCCTCGCGGCTCTGCTCGTGCCACAGGCCGACCGCGTGCCCGATCTCGTGGATGGCGTTGCCCGTCGAGCAGCCGGTGCCCAGCGTGATCGACTGCGCCCCGCCCTGCCGTCCCACGAACGACGAGCAGCCACCGCCCGGCACGAACCGGACGAAGTCGCGGAACTGGGCGGAGTTGGCGGACGTGCGCCGCACGAACCGGATCCGGGTGCGGGACTGCCAGTGCGCGATCGCGTCCGTGACCCGCTGCTGGTTCGGCAGGCCCGCGTCGATCTCGAACGGCACGACGCCGCTCGGCCATCGGAACTGCCGCCCCGTGATCGGGACGGCCGACTGCGGGAGCTGCCCGTCCGACTCCACCTTCAATTCCGCTGTGTGGCGCTCCAGTTCGGCGACCGTGCCGAGCACGATGTCGCCCTCGAACATCGCGAGCCCGTCGATCTCCACGTACTGGACCGGCTTGATCTGGAAACTGACGCCGTCGATCAGCCCGGTTTTCACCTCGCGCGACGAACGGAATTCCCCGTGTCCTTCACCGTGTCCCTCGCCATGAACACGAGTCTCGGAAGCAGGCATGATTCATTTCCCCCTGGCCTTTTGGCTTCCCGCCCCTCTGTCAAGGGCGCTATTTTGCGGAAAGTAGTGGGGGTGCCACCGACCAACAAGGGCTGGGCGAGCGTATGCCAAACGTAGAAATCGCTGTCCGTCTCGCGCCCGGCGTCCGGCCGCCGGACACACCCGTGACCCTGCGGGTTCAGGTCGAGGAGATCACCGCCGCCGACGCGGCGGCCCGCGTCGTCTCCCGCACCACCGCGCCGGACGTCGACCTCGGCGGTGCGGCTCAGGTGACGCTGGCGGTGCCGGAGCCCGATCCCCGGGCGCGCTACACGGTGCGGGTGCACGCCGACGTCGACGGCTCGGGCAGCGTCGCGCCGGAGGACTTCGTGTCCGTACAGAGCAACCCCGTACTCACGCACGGGAGTTCGGACTCCGTGGACGTGGAAGTGCGGCCCGCCCGCTGAACGCGAACGAGCCGCACACCTACCTCCGAGGAGCCGTCACAGCTCCCTGATCCGGATGTCGCGGTACGAGATGACGTCCGTCGTGCTGTGCACCTGGAGCCCGATGTAGCCGGAGGCGTAGCGCCGGCCGTCGGTGCCCGGGTCGTCCGAGCGCGGCGGCTCGAAGACCTGGCCCGCCGTGTTGTCGAACTCGTTGATCAGTACGCCGTTGCGGTAGATCGAGTAGTGCTGGTCCACCACCTTGATCTCGTAGTCGTTCCACGTGCCCTTCTGGGTGACGCCCGCTCCCGCGAGCCCGACCCGGTCGAAGCCGTAGATCGAACCGGTCTTGTACATGTCGCCGTCGGGCTTGTCGAGCACCTGCACCTCGTGCCCGTACTTGATGGCGACCCACTCGGGGCGCGGCTCCTCCGGGTTGTCGTGCACCCACGGGAAGCGCACGAACACCCCACCGTTGGCGTTGCCCGTGCCCGGCGCGTCGTCCCGCCACTGGAGCTTCAGCGAGAAGTCGCCGTACTTGCGGGTCGGCAGCCACAGCATGCCCATGCCGGAGACGGTCGGGTCGCTGGTGATCGCGCCGTCACCGCTCAGCAGGAACTTGCCGCCGCCGACCTGCTCCCACTTCGCGAACGACTCCGGGGTGCCGTCCATGATCTTCCGGTAGCCCTCGGTCTGTCCGGGCTTGCCGATCCCGGACTGCTTGGCGGCGCGGTTGATCTTGTTGTACTCGCGCTGGTCGATGACGCCTTCCTTGAGCAGCGCGTCCGTGACCGTCTTCACGTGCTTCAGGAAGAGGGCCTGGGACGTCCACTCCTTCTCGTCCTCGATCAACTCGTTGATCCGGCACCGGTTGTTCGTGACCCGGTTCGGGATGCCGGTGTCGACCGTGCCGACGATGACCGTCAACCGCTCGTCGAACTCCGGGCAGTTGGGGGCCGGAACCCCGCCGCCCGACGCCACCGCGAACACGAAGGTCTGCGCGGCCGAGGTGTTCCCGGCCTTGTCGCTCGCCCGGTACGCCACCGAGTGCGCGCCCACCCGGTCCACCACCACGGGGGCGGTGTACGCGAGGTACGGGCCGCCGTCGAGCGAGTACTCGACCTTGTCGACGCCCGACGTGTCGTCCGTCGCCGCCAGCGTCAGCTTCGCGCTGTTGACGTAGGCGCCGTCGGAGTTCTTGTCGCCGCCCACCGTGAGCGAGACCGTCGGCGGGGTCGTGTCCTGCGGCGGCGTCGTCACCACCGTGAAGTCGACGGACTTCTCGGCGGCCTGGTTGCCCGCCTTGTCGCTCGCCCGGTAGCGCACCGTGTACGCGCCGGCGTCGTGCACCATCACCGGGGCGGTGTACGGCTGCCAGGCGCCGTCCGCACCGACCGCGTACTCGATGGCGTTGACGCCGGAACCGGTGTCGGACGCGGTGACCGTCACGGTCGCCATGCCGACGTACGCGCCGTCCGCGTTCTTCTCGCCGCTGACCGTCGCCGACGTCTCCGGCGGGGTCTTGTCGTCGGTCGGCGGTGCGACCACGGTGAAGTCCAGCGACTTCTCGGCGGAGGTGTTGCCCGCCTTGTCGGTCGCCTTGTACGTCACCGTGTGCGCGCCCACCTGGTCGACGACCACGGGCGTCGTGTACGGCGTGTACGCGCCGCCGTCCAGCGCGTACTCGATCCGGTCGACACCCGAACCGGCGTCGGTCGCGGCGACGCTCACCGAGGCCGAACCGATGAAGGCGCCGTCGGCGTCCGTCTGCCCCTCCGCCTTCGCGGAGGTCTCCGGGGCCGTCGTGTCGTCGGTGCCGCCGTCGGTGACGACGAGGATGCCCTGCATCGACTCGTGGCCGGGGATCGAGCAGTGGAAGCGGTAGCGGCCGGGGGAGAGCGTGACCTCCACCGAGTGCTTGCCGCCCTCCGCGTCGAACGGATTGGCCAGGATGTTCAGCGGCACGTCGTTGTTGTACTCGGGGTCCGACACGTCGAACGTCAGCGTGTGCGGCATGCCCGTCGTGTTGCCGGTCGCCGCGCTGTTCTCGAAGACGATCGTGGTCTTGCCCGCGACCGCCGTCGTCGGCGCCGACGCGTACTTCGTGATGTCGTCGCCGGCCGTCCAGGTGAGCACCTGGTCGGCCGCCGCCACGGGCGCGGGAGCCGCGCTCGCGGAGGGCAGCGCCCCGAGCCCGAGGACCATCAGCAGGGCGCCGAGCAGCGCGGTCAGGAGTCTGTGTCTGCCGTGGATGCGATGTCTGCGCATGAGGTCAGCCCTTCCTGGCCAGCTGATCGGCCGCCGGGGTCGCCTCGCCGCCCGTGTAAGTGACTCTCCACAGGGCCGACTTGGCGTCGGAGGTGAAGAAGCCGCGCCCGTAGTCGAGGACGTACAGCGCACCGTCGGGACCGAACTTCCAGTCCATCAGGTTCTTGATGCCGTCGTTCCCGATCGGGACGATCTTCTTCAGCGACTCGGAGTGGATCGGGATCGATCCGTCGCCGTGCGTCTTCGGATCGGTCAGGACCGCGTGGCGCGGCTGGTCGGAGTCGTAGAAGTCACCGACGAACCACTTGCCGTCCCAGTAGCTCGGCCACTTGTCCGCGTTCGGGATCGCCGCGTCGTACCGGTACACCGGTCCGTCCATCGCGGCCTGGCCGCCGCCCTTCAGCCACGGCAGCAGGTACGTCGCCTCCTCCTTCTTGTACGAGGGGACGCCGTTGGCGTCGCGCGGATAGTCCGGGGCGCCGCCCTGCGGCGAGTACCAGATGTTGTTGCCGGTGACCGGCGGCAGGTTCACGAGACCGTCGTTGTTCGGCGACTCGTTCTTCGGGTGGTCGCAGTCGTACCAGCCGAGCGGCTTCGTCGGATCCGGCAGGTTGCGGTCGCGGTAGGGCTGCTTGTTGCCCATGCAGTACGGCCAGCCGCGGTTGCTCGCCTTGGTGATGACGGCGAACGTGTCGTACTTCGCCGGACCCCACGTCGTCGACGGCTCGCCGGCGTCCGGACCGACCCAGCCCGCGTAGAGCGTGTCGGTCTTCTTGTCGATCGAGATGCGCGCCGGGTTGCGGACGCCCATCACATAGATCTCGCCCCGCGTCTTCCCGCCGCCCTCGGCGGTCTCCTTCCCGGTGAAGAGGTTCCCCTCCGGCAGCGTGTACGTGCCGTCGGCCTCCGGGTGGATGCGCAGGATCTTGCCGTTCAGGTTGTTCGTGTTGCCCGCGGTGCGGCGCGCGTCCGCGAACGAGACGCCCTTGTAGTTCGGCTGCGGGTTGTTGCCCGAGTAACCGTCGCTGAACTGTGAGGAGTTGTTGTCACCGGTCGCGATGTACAGGTTGCCCTTGGAGTCCCAGGCCATCCCGCCGCCCGCGTGGCAGCAACTGTGCACCTGCACCGGCCACTTGAGCAGCACCTTCTCGCTCGCCATGTCCAGCTTGTTCGTGGTCCGGTCGAGCGTGAAGCGGGAGACCTGCCGCACGGCCATCTGCTTGTCGCGGTCGAGCCCCGAGTGCGGCGTGTAGTGCAGGTACACCCACCCGTTCTGCTCGAACTCCGGGTCCAGCTCGATCCCGAGCAGCCCCTCCTCGACCTTGATCAGCTCGTCGCCGCCGCCCTTGTTGCCGAAGACGGTGAGCGCGCCGGCCTGGGTGACCTTCTTGGTCTTCGGGTCGTAGACGTGGATCTCGCCCTTGCCCTTGCCGATGTCGGGGTTGTTCCAGTCGGTGATCACCGGCTGCGAGGAGTCCGCGCCGCCGCGCCCGATGTAGAAGATCCGGCCGTCGGGCGCCGTCACCAGGCCGTGCGGCTCGCCGATCTGGTCGTTCTGCCCGGGCTGGTTGGGCTGGGTGAGACGCTCCGCCTTGTAGTTGGAGTTGATCGCGGCCTTGCAGTCGGCGCGCACGATCCGCGACGTCCACAGCAGGGCGCCGCGCAGGTGGTCGCGGAAGTCGACCTCGTCGTACGAGGCGACGGTGCCGCCCATCCCGGTGTAGAAGGACCGGCCGCCGTCGTAGTCACGGCACCAGCTCACCGGGTGGTCCGCACCGTTCTTGCTGTCGCCGGGCTTGTACGTCGACTCCCGCACCCGCGCGACCGTGTGCACGTCGCCGGACGGGTTCTTCACCCAGTTCAGCCACTGGTCGGGGCGCTTCCACTGCACCGGCAGGTCCTTCGTCGCCGGGTGCTGCCGGTCGCCGACCTCGACCGTCGCGCGCTGCACGTCGGTCGGCGAGGAGGCGGCGGGCCGGGCCCCGACCAGACCGGTGAACCAGTCCGAGTACGGCTCGGCGCGCGCGGCGTCGTGGATGCCGACGAAACCGCCGCCGGCCTCCATGTACGTCTCCAGGCCGGCCTCCTGGTCCGGGTCGAGGACGTCGCCCCCGCCGGTCAGGAACACGACGGAGTTGAACCGGCCCAGCTTGGTGGCGTTGGTGAAGACGGAGGCGTCGTCGGTCGCGGTGATCGTGAACCGCTGCCCGGCGGGCCCCGAAAGACCGATCTTCTCGATGGCCTCGATGCCCGCGTTCACCAGGGGCGATTCGTCACCGCCGGCCGCGGACCCGTAGAACACCAGGACCCGCACGTTGGCGCCGCCGGGCGGCGACGGCAGGGACATCGTTGTCAGGCCTGGTTCGGGCGCCGGTCGCGCGCTGGCGGCCGGACCGCTGAGCAGCCCGGCGGCCACCGCGGTGGTGGCGACCCCGACCGCCCAGACCCGGGCACGTCTGCGTCTGCTCGCTCTGAACTCTCGTACGGGCAACGGCTTTTGATGCGGTAACCGCCGCATGTGTTCACCCACCCCTCATCGGACACAGCAACAGCGCGGATGAAGCTAGACCTCTTTTCATGGCTCGCCAATAGGTTGGACCGCAATGGCACAAACTTTGTCCTGAGTGTGGATAAACGAAGATCCTCTGGCTACGGTGCACAGCGCGACGTGAAAGCCCGTACGAGGGTGGGGAGTTGGCCGTGACGGAGCACGACGGACCGAACCAGGCGAGCGACAGGGCGAGTGACAAGGCGAGCGACCAGGACAGACGGGCGCTCAGCCGCCGCATGCTGATCGGTGGCGCCGTGGCGGCCACCGCCGGCGTGACATCGTTGTCCATCGGGGCGTCGGCCCCGGAGGCGCTGGGCGCCGACACCCCGCCGCGCACCGCGCCGGCGGGCGGCGAGGTCAAGCGGATCAAGATGTACGCGGAGAAGCTCGCGGACGGGCAGCTCGGCTACGGCTTCGAGAAGGGCAAGGCGTCGGTCCCCGGCCCGCTCATCGAGCTCAACGAGGGCGACACGCTGCACATCGAGTTCGAGAACCTCACGGACGCCGACGCCAGCCTGCACGTCCACGGCATGGACTACGAGATCTCCAGCGACGGCACCCGGATGAACCGCAGCCACGTCGAGCCGGGCGGCACCCGCACCTACACCTGGCGCACCCATGCCCCGGGCCGCCGCAAGGACGGCACCTGGCGCCCCGGCACGGCGGGCTACTGGCACTACCACGACCACGTGGTGGGCACCGACCACGGCACCGGCGGCATCCGCAAGGGCCTCTACGGGCCCGTCATCGTGCGGCGCAAGGGCGACATCCTGCCCGACCCCGGCAAGACGTTCACGATCGTCTTCAACGACATGACGATCAACAACAAGGCGGCCCACGAGGCGCCCAACTTCGAGGCCACGGTGGGCGATCGCGTCGAGATCGTGATGATCACGCACGGCGAGTACTACCACACGTTCCACATGCACGGTCACCGCTGGGCGGACAACCGCACGGGCATGCTCACCGGACCCGACGACCCCAGCCAGGTCCTCGACAACAAGATCTGCGGCCCGGCCGACTCCTTCGGCTTCCAGATCATCGCGGGCGAGGGCGTCGGCGCAGGCGCCTGGATGTACCACTGCCACGTCCAGAGCCACTCGGACATGGGGATGGCGGGGCTGTTCCTGGTGAAGAAGGCGGACGGGTCGATCCCGGACTACGACGCGCCGCACCACTGACCCGGACTGCGACGCGCCGTACCACTGCCCCGGGCTACGCCGGGGCCCTGCGCTCGCCCGGCGGGAGCAGCAGCACTTCGAGGGCCCGGGCGCAGGCCCGGGCCCGCTCCAGGAACCAGGGCTCCCGCGCGTCCGTGATCAGCTCCGGCGTGGCCCGCACCGCCAGGGCGAAGCGGGCGTGCTCCGCGTGGTCGAGGACCGGGACCGCGAGGGTGCGCACCCCGTGCGCGGACTCGCCGTCGTTCCGGGCGTGCCCGGCCGCTCGGACGCGCGTCAACTCCCGCTCCAGCGGCTCCCGTTCGACGATGGTGCGGTCCGTGAAGGCGTGCAGCGGCGGCAGCGCGGCGAGGTCGCCGTCGCCGGGCCGCGGCCAGGCGAGCAGCACCTTGCCGAGCGCCGTCGAGTGCAGCGGGCGGCGCAGGCCCACCTTCGGCGTGACCGAGCCGCCCGCCACGATCACCGCGTACGGGCCGCTGCGCAGCGCCAAGTCGGCCGTCGCGCCCGTGCGTTCGGCCAGATCGGCGAGTTCGGGCGCCGCCAGGTGCAGGCCCCGCTGGTGGTACGAGAGCCGGCCCAGCTCGGTGACCGCAGGACCGAGCCGGTAGCGGGCGGTACGGAAGTCCTGCTCCAGGAACCCCGCGGCCAGCAGGGTGCGGGCCAGCCGGTGCGCCGTGGACACCGGCAGCTCCAGGCGCCGCGCCAGGTCCGACGCGCTCAGGTCCGGCCCGTTGTCGTGGAAGCAGTGCAGCACGTCGAGCGCCCGGCGCACCGCCTGGGCGCCGCTCGGCGCACGGGCCGGACGGGCGGCATCGGCGAGGTGGTCGGTCACGGCGGCCCCCAGGTCGGACGACGACTTGATCTCCCACATTACGGCAGTGGAACGGGCGCCAAATCCTGCTCCGCAACAGTGCGTTCACACTCATTCCCACATGATGGGAAGCAGCTTGCCGGGTCCTCACCGGCCGTGGCACGCTGCCGCCACCAGCACGTCACCGCACCACCAGCACGTCGCTGCAACCACCAGCACGTCATCGCACCACCCGTGCCCGGGCCAGAGAGGGGAACCGCGCCATGCGCCGTCGCATCGACCGTGCCGCGCCCGCCGTCCCCCTGGTCACGGCCGGGTTCACGCTGCGTCGGCACATCGACCTCGGCCGTGTGAGCAGCACCTCCTGTCGCCGCCGCGCCTGACGCGCAGCGCCGTACGACCTCTTCCCGTGCCCCGCCCGGCGGTCCCCGCCGGTCCGCGCACGCCCACGCCCGCGCACACCCCTGACACCCGGGATCCGCCATGCCCGCGCACACCGCCACCCGCACCACCCCCGACACCCTCTGGTTCACCCGCTGTCCCGTGCCCACGGCCACCGGCATCGCCGCCGACCGGCACTGGCTGGCCGAGGAGTTCGCCGCCGACGGCATCGCCGTCCGCTCCCTCCAGGACGCCGCCCCCGACGTCGACCGGCAGACGCACTACACGCACGCCCTGCCCGGACTGTTCCGCGAGGGCGGCAACGTGCCCGCCCTGTGGGCCCGCGCACGTGGCGAGGAGACCCGGCTCATCGGGCTGACCTGGATCGAGGAGCGCCAGGCGATCCTCGTCCGGCCCGACAGCCCCGTCCGCGGCGCCGACGCCCTGCGCGGACTGCGCGTCGCCGTGCCCCGGCACACCATCGCCATCGACTTCTGGCGGGCCATGGCGCTGCGCGGCTTCGACGGCGTGCTCGCCTCCGCGGGGCTCGGCCCCGACGACGTCCGCCGCGTCGACGTACCCGCCGACGGGCACGACGGGCAGTGGGCGGCGGAACTGGCCGCGCTGCGCCGCGGCGACGTCGACGCGGTCTACGTCAAGGGCGCCCTCGCCGTCGAGGCGGCCCGCCGCGCCGGCGCCCGGGTCGCCGTCGAACTCGACGAACTGCCGGACCGCACGCACCGCGTCAACAACGGCACACCGCGGCCCATCACCGTCCACCGGCGCCTCCTCGACGACCACCCGGACCTCGTCGACCGGTTCCTGGCCGTGCTGCTGCGCGCCGCCGACTGGGCCGCGGGACACCCCGGCGACGTCGCCCGCATCCTGGGTGCCGAGACCGGCGCGGGTGCCGAGGGCGTCGCCGGGGCGTACCGGCCCGGCACCCACCGCAGCCTCCACCCCGACCTGTCCGCCGACCGCCTCGACCTGCTCGCCCGGCAGGAGAGCGGGCTGCGCGCCCACGGCTTCCTGCCCGCGCCCGTCGACGTACGGGAGTGGGCCGACCCGCAGCCGCTGCGCCGCGCCCGCCTGCTCCACCCAGGCCCCGCCCCCGCCGCTGCTCCCGCCTCTGCCCCTGCTCCAGAAGGACCGTGAGGACGCCCGTCATGCGCACACCGAAATCCGTCGCCGCCCTCGCCGCAGTCGCGGCCCTCACCGCCCTCGCCTCCGGCTGCGGCACCTCGGAGGCCGACTCGGGGAGCACGGGCGGCGAGCAGATCACCGTCCGCATCCCCGACCCCGGAAACTCCGGCGCCCTCGCCGTCGGCAAGAAGGACGGCAGCCTCGACAAGGCCCTCGCCAAGGTCCACGCGAAGGTCGCGTGGACCGGCAGCGCGGGCCCGTTCGCGCCCGCCGCGCAGGCCATGAACGCGAACCAGCTGGACATCGCCACCGGCTCCATCACCTCCGGCATCACGTCCCTGACGCGGACGCCCGGCTTCACGTTCTTCACCGCCACCGCACCCGACGGCGCCGGTGAGGGCATCCTCGCGAGGAAGGGCTCCGGCATCGACTCCGTCGAGGACCTCGTCGGCAGGAGGGTCGCCGTCAACCAGGGCGGCACCGGCGAGTACCTGCTCCTCAAGGCCCTCGCCGAGCACGACATCCCGGCCTCGAAGGTCGAGCGGGTCTATCTGCGCCCCGACCAGACCGCCGCCGTGTTCAACAGCGGCAAGGTCGACGCGTGGGCGGTCTGGGCGACGTACTCGGTCGCCGAACTCGGCACCGGCAAGGCGGAGTTCGTCGCCACCGGCAAGGAGATCGGCTCCGACAACTACAGCCTCACCGCCGTCCGCACCGCGTTCGCCGACCGGCACCCCGAGGTCGTCCGCGCCCTCTACGGCTACCTGCACACCGCCAGCGCCGCGGAGAAGAAGGACCCCGCCGCGTATCTGAACGTGAACACCGACGCGGGCCCGCAGGCGCTCACCGGCGCCGCCGAGCAGCGGCAGATCGAGATCACCCGGCAGGGCGGCACCGTCGACCCGATCACCCCGGCCGACACGAAGCGGTTCGAGGCCGTCGCCCGGTTCTACGCCGACCAGAAGGTCACCCCGACGAAGGTCGCCGTCGCGGACCACGTCCTGGACGTGGAGAAGCTGTCGTGACGGCCCCCACGGCGTCCACCGCCCCTACGGCGTCCACCACCCCCACGGCGCCCACCGCCCCCACGGCCGTCAAGGCGTCCGCGGCACCCACGGCCCTGGTGCGGCCGCGTCCGCCGCGCGTCCGGGCCCGCCGCCCCGGGCACACCGCGGCCCTGCGCGCCCTCGGCCCGCTCGTCCTGCTCGCCGCGTGGTGGGTGGCGTCGGCGACCGGCGTGCTCACCGCGGACGTCCTCGCGTCGCCCGCCCAAGTCATCGATTCGATAGGGGAGTTGTGGGGCAACGGTCAGCTGCCCGACGCGCTCGCCACCTCCCTCACCCGCTCCGGCATCGGCCTCGTCATCGGGCTCACCGCGGGGCTCGTCCTCGGCGTCGTCACCGGGTTCACCCGCCTCGGCGACGAACTCCTCGACTCCTCCGTCCAGACCCTGCGCACCATCCCGTTCCTCTCCCTCGTCCCGCTGTTCATGGTCTGGTTCGGCATCAACGAGACGGCGAAGATCCTGCTCATCGCGGTCGCCACCACCTTCCCCATGTACGTGTCCACGTACGGCGGCGTCCGCGGCGCCGACCGCAAGCTCGTCGAGGCCATGCGCAGCTTCGGCATGGGCCGCCTCGCGATCGTCCGCGAGGTCGTGCTGCCCGGCGCCCTGCCCTCGCTCCTCGCCGGTCTCCGCCTGTCGATGACGCTGAGCGTGATCGCCCTGATCGCCGCCGAGGAGATCAACGCCACCGCGGGCATCGGCTACTTGATGGCGCAGGCCCAGAGCTACGCCCGCACCGACGTCCTCGCGGTCTGCATCCTCGTCTACGGCCTCCTCGGGCTCACCGCGGACGCCCTCGTGCGCCTCCTGGAACGCGCCCTGATGCCGTGGCGCACCGCGGGGCAGGGCGGAGCACCTCGATGAGCACCACCAGCGCCACCACCAGCGCCACCACCAGCGCCGGGACCGCCGGCGGCACCGGCCCGGAGACCGCCGTCCGGATCGCGGGCCTGCGCCGCACCTTCGGCGACCGGAACGTCCTCGACGGGCTCGAACTCACCATCGGACGCGGCGAGTTCGTCGCCCTTCTCGGCGCGAGCGGCAGCGGCAAGACGACGCTGCTGCGGATCCTCGGGGCCCTCGACGGCGCGGACGAGGGCGAGGTCCTCGTGCCGCCCGCCCGCACCGTCGTGTTCCAGGAGCCACGGCTCGTCCCGTCCAAGAAGGTCCTCGCGAACGTCACCGTCGCCCTGCCGCGCGGCGCCGCCACCCGCGAACGGGCCCGCACGGCGCTCGCCGAGGTCGGCCTGGAGCGGCACGCCGACGCCTGGCCCGGCACGCTCTCCGGCGGTGAGGCCCAGCGGGTCGCGCTCGCCCGCGCCCTCGTGCGCGAGCCCGAACTCCTGCTCCTGGACGAGCCGTTCGCCGCGCTCGACGCCCTGACCCGGCTCCGCATGCAGGACCTCGTCGCCGACCTGTGCCGCGCGCACCGCCCGGCCGTCCTCCTCGTCACGCACGACGTCGACGAGGCCGTCCGGCTCGCCGACCGGGTCTGCGTGCTGCGCGACGGCCGGCTGATCACCGACGAACCCGTCACCGTCGACCGCCCCCGCGACCCCGGCGACCCGGCCTTCGCCGAACTGCGCCACCGACTCCTCGCCGATCTCGGCGTGCACGCCGCCACCCGTACACCGCTTCCTTCGGAGTGAACTGAATGACCGTCACCATCGGTGTCCACAACAGCAATCCGACCCTCTACTACCTCTCGCGGCTCGACTTCGCGCAGCAAGAACTGGCGACGCTCGGCGAGACCGCGGCCTTCCACCCGTACACGAACGGCGTGCGCACGGGTGAACTCCTCACCGGCGGCGTCATCGACTTCGGCGGCACCGGCTCCACGCCGCCCGTCACCGCCCAGGCCGCGGGCCACGACATCGTGTACGTCGCCGTCTCCGCACCCCGCCCCGACCACGGCGCGCTCCTCGTCGCGGCGGACAGCCACGTCCGGAGCGTCGGCGACCTCAAGGGCGCCACCGTGCACCTCGCGATCGGCTCCTGGCAGACGCACCTCGTCGCCAAGTCCCTGGACGAGCACGGCCTTTCGTACGCCACGGACATCACCGCCGTGCGCTCCGGCGAGGACAGCGAACGCCTGCTGCGGGCCGGGGACATCGGCGCGTGGGTCGCCCAGGGTCCGCAGCTCGTCGCTGCCCTGGGCGCCGGAGGGGTCCGCGTCCTGGTCCGCACCGGGGACGTCATCACCGACCGGTCCGTGTTCTTCACCCGCCGCGACCTCGCCGAACAGCGCCCCGAGGTCGTCGCCGCCCTCGTCCGGGCCCTCCGGCGCGCCGACGACTGGGCGCGGGCCCACCCGCGCGAGGCGGCCGAGATCGCCGCCGGGCACCAGGGCGGTGGCGTCGACGACTGGGAGACCGCGCTGCGCGCCCTGCCGTGGCGGATCGAGGACGTCACGGACGGGTTCCTCGCGGAGCAGCAGGAGGCCGCCGACATATTCGCGCGGGTCGGCTTCGTGGAGCGGCCGGTGCGGGTCGCCGACGCGGTGGCACGCCCCGGACAGGACGCGGCATGACAACGGACGCGACGAACACGACCACCACGCCGGACACAACCGACACGACAGCCCCGCCCGAGGTCCTCTGGTACATCATTCCGCGCGAAGGCGCCTACCCCTGGGAGCCGGAGGGCCGCCGCCAGGTCGACCTCGGCTACCTCACCCACCTCGCCGCGACGGTCGAACGCCTCGGCTACAGCGGCGCGTTGCTCGCCACGGACCTCTACGACGTGTGGCCGCTCGGCAGTGCGCTCGCGGCGTCGACGAGCCCCGCCTTCCGACCCCTCCTCGCCGTGCACCCCGGCCTGATCTCCCCGACGCTCCTCGCGAAGACGGCGCTCAGCTTCGACAACCTCTTCGGCGGCCGGCTCCGCTTCAACGTCGTCAACGGCTCCACCACGTCCCTCCAGGAGTACGGGCTGCACGTGGAGCACGACGAACGCTACGAGCTCAGCGCCGAGTACTGGTCGATCGTCAAGCGCCTGACCGCGGGCGAGGTCTTCGACCACAAGGGCCGCTTCTACGACCTGCGGAACGCGGGCGCGTCCTTCCGCGACCTGAAGCCCGTCCAGACGCCGCACGTCCCGCTCTGGTTCGGCGGCTCCTCCGCGCCGGGCATCGAGATGGCCGCGGAACACGTCGACGTCTACCTCACCTGGGGCGAGCCACCGCACCTCCTCAAGGAGAAGCTCGACCACGTCCGGGCGCGCGCCGCGGCCCACGACCGTACGCTCCGCGTCGGTCTGCGCCTGCACCTCATCGTCCGCGACACGGAGGACGAGGCGTGGGCCGCCGCCGACCGGCTCCTCGACGTCACCAGCGAGGCGACGTACGCCCGTCAGCTCGGCGACCGCGCGGGCGAGGACGGGGTGGGCTGGCAGCGCCAGTTCCGTCAGCACGGCGGCCGTGTCCCCGCCCGCGCCCGCGAACTGGAGACCCACCCCAACCTCTGGCCCGGCATGAGCCTGTTCCGCCCGGGCCCCGGCACGGCGATCGTCGGCTCGACCGCCCAAGTCATCGACCGCTTGCAGGAGTTCAGGTCTCTGGGCGTCGACACCTTCATCCTCTCCGGCAACCCCCTCCTGGAGGAGGCGTACCGGGTGGCGGAGACGGTGCTGCCCGCGCTGGGGGTGGTCAGACCTCGCTGAGATCGAAAACCGACCACTCGGTCCGGGTGTCCTCCTGCACGTAGACCCGTGCCCCGCGGCTGACGACCCACCGCTTGCCGATCACCCCGCCGTCCGGGCGGGTGAGGGTGCCGGTGGCCGTCGGCTGCGCCTCGTTCCAGGTGAGCGTGCAGAGGGCGATCCGGTCGTGGTCATCGCCGTAGCCCCCGAAGAAAGCGACGGTCGCGCCGTGCACCGCGAGGGCGTGCGCGCCGTGCACGGAGTTCGGCCGGGGCCACGGTCGCCGCCCGGACCGCACTTCCAGCAGGGCGAAGTCGTGGTACGCGCAGGCCCAGGCGGTGGTGCCCGACACGTTGAGCGCGTAGCAGTCGCTGATGTCCTCGGTGCCGGACGCCGGGGTGAATGCCCACAGCGGTTCGCCGGTCGCGCTGAACCTGCGCAGCCCGGGGTGGCTCAACTCGTCGTCCCCGTAAACCCCTTCGTCGAAGTAGCCGACCCAGAGGGTGCCCTGTTCGTCGGCGAGGAAGTGCGCGATCGCGTCGCCGACACGGAACGACCGCAGGCAGTGGCCCTCCGCGTCGAAGACCTGCACGTGGTCGGTGCGGTGACGGTCGCGCGCGTCTGCGACGACGAAGCCGCCGTCGGGCAGCGCGTCGAGCTTCGGCAGCCCTGCCCGCACGTTGTGCAGCGTCGTCTCGTACGCGCCCCCGCCCGCCTCCACCGTGACGACCAGAGCGTCGTACGGGCCGCCCCGTACCCGGTCCCTGAGCAGCCAGTGGGCGCGCCCGAACGCGTCCACGGTCGAGGACACCACGGGGCGACCGTGGTGGTGAGGGGGCAGCCGCGCGTAGGGACGCAGGGCGAAGTCCGTCAGGGGGAGGTCCATGGCGAGATCCTCCGGGCCCGTCAGGCCCCCGCACAACCGCATATGTACGCCCGCCCCCGCATGGGTGTAAACCATCGGTAACACCTGTACGCGCCAACCAGTCGACGAGCCGCCCAGGGAGCCGAGTTGAGCAAGGACCGTACGTACGACTACGTCATCGTGGGGGCCGGGTCCGCCGGATGTGTGCTGGCCGGGCGGCTGTCCGAGGATCCGGCCGTGCGGGTCGCCCTGGTGGAGTCGGGGCCGCGCGACCGCAAGACCGAGATCCGGATACCCGCCGCGTTCCCGAAACTGTTCAAGACGCCGTACGACTGGGACTACGCCACGGCCAAGCAGGCCGGGCTCGACGACCGGGAGCTGTACTGGCCGCGCGGCCACACGCTCGGCGGCTCCTCGTCCATCAACGGCATGATGTGGGTGCGCGGGCACCGCGACGACTACGACGCGTGGGGCGAGGCCGCGGGGGAGGAGTGGGCGTACGAGCAGTTCGTGCGGTACTTCCAGCGCGCCGAGCGGTGGCACGGCGAGCGCACCGAGCAGTCCGTGTACGGCACGCTCGGCCCGCTGCACATCTCCCCGCCCCGCCATCCGAACCCGACCACGTCGTCGTTCCTCGACGCGTGCCGCGCACAGAACCTGCGCGAACTGGGCGAGTTGAACCAGCCCGACCACTCCGGCTTCGGCGTCACCCCGCTCAACCAGTACCGGGGCCGCCGCTGGAGCGCCGCCGACGGCTATCTGAAGCCCGCCGCGCGCCGCACCAACCTCGACGTCTACACCGACGCCCGCGTCACCCGCCTCGACTTCGACGGCACCCGCGCCGCGGGCGTCGTCGCCGACGGCATCGCCGCGGGCACCCTGCGCGCCACCCGCGAGGTGATCCTCGCCGCGGGTACCATCGGCTCCCCGCAACTGCTCCAGCAGGCGGGCATCGGCGATCCGGACGTCCTCGAAGCGGCCGGCATCGACACGCTCGTCGCCTCCCCCGACGTGGGCCGCCGGCTCCAGGACCACCTCGCCTACGCGGTGACCGTGCGCTGCCCGCGCCCCGTCTCGCTGGTCGGCGCGGACTCGCCCGCGAACATCGCCCGGTTCCTGCTCGGCGGCCGCGGCCCGCTCACCTCGAACGTCGGCGAGGCCATCGCCTTCGTCAAGACGCGCCCCGAACTGGCCGCCCCCGACATCGAGTTGCTCTACGCGCCGGTGCCCTTCGTGAACCACGGGCTGACCCCGCCGACCGAGCACGGCCTCACCATCGGCGTCATCCTGCTGCAACCGCGCAGCGAGGGCCGCATCACCCCGACGGGACCGGGCTCCCGGCCGCGCATCGACCCCGGCTACCTCACCGACGAGGAGGACCTGCGCACCCTCGTCGCCGGAGTCCGCCGGGCCGAGGAGCTCCTCGCCGACGGCGCACTGAGTCCGCTGCACTCGGCGCCGATGGGCGCCTACCCGGGCGTCGTCGACGACGACGCGCTCGCCCGGTCGGTGCGGGCCGGGGCCGAGACCCTCTACCACCCGGTCGGCACCTGCCGGATGGGCACCGACGAGGGCTCGGTGACCGACCCGCGGCTGCGCGTGCGCGGCACCCGGTCACTGCGGGTCGTCGACGCCTCCGTCATGCCGCGCATCACCCGGGGCCACACCCACGCGCCGACGGTCGCCCTCGCGGAGAAAGCGGTGGAACTCATCCGCGAGGACGCCGTCAAGTAGCCCCGGGGGGAGAGGAGCCAGGACGGGTCAGGACCCCACGCTCACCGTGAACCGGCGCGGGTTCCCGTCGTGCGCCGCGCCCGACACGTCCGGCTGGCCGTCGGGGCGGACGTCGTCGTACGGGAAGGCGTACCCGATGGGCGAGTTGGCGTGCACGACGCGCGACCAGTGGTTCGTCGTGGCGTCCTGGTAGTAGTCGCCGGACGCCGTGCCGTTCGGCTGCTCGGGGTGCGTGAGCATGATGCTCCGGTTGAATCCGGCGGCGAGCCGGGCCAGCAGGCCCTTCTTGTCGTCGGAGTCGGCCGGGTTGTTGGTGAACGGGCCGTGGTTGCAGGTGAAGATGTCCTTCGACGTCGGCTTGGTGAAGGTGTGGCCGCCGTTGAAGGTGAGCGTGTCGCCGCTGACCCGGCCGGTGAACACGCCGCGCCCGCCCTGGAGGTCGATCTTCAGGTCGGTGCCGGCGTACTTGCTCCAGACCTGGTCGATGTACCCGTTCCAGACGTCGCGGAACGGCATCTCGTCCGGCCGGTCGAAGTACGGCGCCATCAGGTTCTGCGGCGAGATCACCCGCAGCACCTTCCCGTCGTCGCCCTTGATGACGAGGTCGTCCCAGGGCTGTCCGTCCTTGGCGGCCTGCGCCGCGAGGTCCGCCGCGATCCGGTCGACGGCGCCGTCCGGCAGCGGGGCGACCGTGTGCGTCGCGTCGCCTTCCAGGGTGAGCCCGATGGGGAGGGCCGTGACCAGGTCGACGTAACTGATGTTGGCGTACAACTGGTCCGAGTTGAAGGTGAATTCGCAGAAGGACCAGGTCCTGCCGTAGTTCGGGTCGGCCTTGGTGGCGAAGGCCGGCTCGACCAGGGACGGGCCCGGGTTGAGGAAGAAGTCCAGGGTGTCGTCCCGGACGAAGTAGACCCGGGCGCCGTACATCTGAGGCAGCGTCACCACCTTCGGTGCCGAGCCGGCCGCGCCCAGGGGGATGGCACAGTCGACGGGCAGCGGGGTCTGCGGGGCGCTGGGCGACTCGGGCCGGTAGACGCTGCCGTCGGACTTGAGCAGCACCCAGTTCCCGGTCGACTGCTCGTGCCCGGTGACGTACGCGCGCACGGTGCCGGTCAACGACTTGTTCTCCAGCGCCAGTTCGCACGTGGCGGGAGCGGCGCCCGCGGTCCACGACGGAACGGCCAGGGAGGCGGCGGCGGTTGCGGCGGTCGCCGAGGCGCCGGCGAGGAACATCCTGCGCGATATCACGATCGCACTCCTGAAGTGTGGGGGGTGAGTGGGGGAGCCCCACTGTGGCGAGAGTGACGAAGAGCGTCAAGACTTATGACCGGGAGCGCTCCCACGATTTGATTCCGTTCAGAAGTTGAAGGCCGCGCCTATGCGTCCGCTTGGTCTGTACCTTCCCTGGTCAGCGCGGTGCGACGGCGATTGTCAGTGGGCGGTGGAAGACTCGGCAGTCCGGGAGAAGAAACCCACGACGGACCCTCGACGAGGAGGGCAAAACCATGATCACCACGGATTTCGTGAACGGTTCGCCGAACTGGATGGACCTCGGCACCCCCGATCTGGACGGAGCGATCTCCTTCTACGGCGGACTCTTCGGCTGGCGCTTCCAGCCGGGCGGACCCGAAGTCGGCGGGTACGGGACGTTCCAGCTCGACGGGAAGACCGTCGCCGGTGCCATGACCGTCACCGCCGACCAAGGCGAGCCCGCCTGGAGCATCCACTTCCGCAGCGCGGACGCGGACGCCACGGCCAAGGCTGTCGAGCAGAGCGGCGGCACCGTCCTCATGCAGCCCATGGACGTCCTCGACCTGGGCCGCATGGCTATCCTGGCCGACCCGGCGGGCGCGTCCTTCGGCATCTGGCAGCCGGGAAGGAACAAGGGCCTGGAGTACGTCACGCAGGACGGCGGCCTGAACTGGGCGGAGCTGTACGTGCCCGACGTCGCCGCCGCGAAGGCGTTCTACGGCGGGGTCTTCGGCTGGGGCGCCTTCGACGTGGAGTTCCCCGGCGGTTCGTACACGACGGTCAACCCGGCGGGCACGGACGAGAACGGCATGTTCGGCGGGATCGTGCCGCTCGCGATGGACCCCGCGGAGGAGCGGGAGGGCGCGCACTGGACGCCGTACATCCACGTACCGGACGTGGACGCGACGGCCGACCGCACCCAGGAGCTGGGCGGCACGGTGCGGTCGGCTCCGGTGAGCATCGCCGGGGTGGGCCGGATCGCGAAGCTGGCCGATCCGTCCGGGGCGGGCTTCGCCGTGATCAAGGGGGACCCGAACCAGACGTGACGAACGGGTGCGTATCGACACGCAGGGTGACGCAGGACGGTGTCGTTGATCCGGCGTTGATCAAACGTTTTGCGCCACCCCGCATGCTCACCCCATGCACGCCAACACGACCTTCACGCCTGCCGGCCCCACCTGGCAGGAACAGGCCCTGTGCGCCCAGACCGGCGGAGACTTCTTCTTCCCCGAGCCGGGCAGCTCGGTGCGCGAGGCCAAGATGATCTGCCGCATGTGCGAGATCCGGCCCGCCTGCCTCGAATACGCCCTCAGCCACGACGAGCGGTTCGGCGTCTGGGGAGGCCTCTCCGAGAAGGAGCGGCACCACCTCAGGCGTACCTGACACGGAACTCGGCCGTCCCGGCGGGCACGTGGACGTCGTCGCCGAACCGCGACACGTCCAGCTCCCGCCCGTCCGCGACGGCCGACAGCACCGGCCCGAACCGGCACGGATACACGAACCGCACCCCCGCCGGCGCCGACCCGATCGACACCGTCACGGTCCGCGCGCCCGCGTCGTGCCGCAGCCCGTACCCGAAGGGCTCCCCGAACAGGGTCGGCGCGTCGGCCACGCCCACGCGCTCCCCGTCCGGCACCCAGTGCGGACGAACCCCCGGCGCGATGTACAGATGCGGATCCCGGTCCTCGTCGGCCTCGAAGAAGAGGATGTCGCGCAACAGCAGCAGATACTCGGCCGCCGCCCAGCCGTGCGGGACGTCGCCCATGTACCAGTGCCGGTCCGGGACCTCGTGGAAGTCCGAGGCGATCGGGAAGGCGTGCTGCTCGTTCCACGCGCCGAGCGCCGCCGCCCGGTCCTGCGTGCGCGGGAACGCGGCGCCCACCACCCAGCCGAGCAGCTCGTCCATCCGCCGCGGATCACCCGCCAGCAGGTAGGCGTGCGCCAGCTGCATGGTCAGATAGGGCCCGTAGGCGTTCCACGCCGCCTCGTGCCGGTACCCGCCCGTCACGAAGTGCGCGTACATCGTGTCGAGGGTGAAGCGCGCGGCCCGGTCGACGTCGTCGCCGAGCTTGCTGCCCATGTGCAGGCGCAGCGGATGGAAGTACGCGGCCGCCCCGATCATCGTCGAGTCGAGCCGCCCCACGTCCCCGGGACCCGTCGGGATGTACGTCTCCCAGGCCCCGCGCCGCCGCTGCTCGTCGAGCACCCAGCGCACGGACGCCGCCGTCGCCGCCTTCAGATCGTCGAAGGCGCCCCAGAGCTCGGCCACCTCCGGGGTGCCGAGCCGCTCCGCGAGCCGCGCCGCCTCGTAGAGCCCCGCGAGCCCCCACAGGTCGTCCCAGTAGTGCGGCTTGTCCCGCTCGCCCAGGTGCTCGGCGCTCCACCCGCTGTGCAGCAGCCCGTACCCGTCGCGGTTGTCCCGCAGCCAGCGCGCCCCGTCCACGACGTACGGCTGGTACAGCTTCGCGCCGAACGCGGCGGCCCGGCCGCGCGTGCGGTCGAACCGGCCGATCGCCCACAGCGCCTGCCCGTTGCTGTCCCACTCCCGGTCGTCCTTCTCGTGCGGCCCGCCGTAGAAGCCGTACTCGGCACACGGCCCGATCCGCCCGCCGCCCCGGTTGAACCTCAGCGGGTAGTGCGTGCCCAACTGGTGCTCGGCCAGGGCGGTGTCGCCCACCAGCGAGCACGCGGTCGCCTCCACCGACGAGTCCCTGATCCAGAACGAGTCGTACACCGTCGGCCCCGGATGGATCTCCCCGAGGTCGGACAGGATCAGCAGCTGCGAGCGGGCCTGCCGGAACAGGTCCGTCAAGTGGGCCACCGGGCGCGGCAGTTGCGGCTGCACCCCGAACCGGAGCAGCTTCACCGACCAGAAGTCCTGGTTCGTCACCTCCAGCTCGACGGCGGACGTGCCGCGCAGCTCGGCCAGGTCGTCGGCGCCGCTGTACAGATCGACGGGCAGCCGCACGTCGATCTGCACCGTCTCGTCCTCCACGACCCGGTACGGCCAGCCGAACACCGCGCTGCACAGCCCCGCCACCTGGTCCTGCGCCTCGTCCGCCGCGTTGAGCTTGCCGCCCATCACCAGGTCGTGGAACGGACTGTGCCGGAGGTACGTCTCCGGATCCTGCTCGAAGTCCGGGTTGCCGTACACCCCGAACTGCTCGGGCGCCGTGTCGAACGCCGGGCCCCAGCCGCTGTTGGTCTCCACCCGCCGCTCGTCCCGCAGGTACCGCAGATAGGTCAGCCGCCGGTCGGTGATCTCCCGCCCGTTGCGGTCGTGCCGCTGGAAACCGCTCGGCCCGGCCGGCAGCACGGCGGCACACAGCAGACCCTCGCGCGCCTGCCCCGTCGGCGACCCCACGGTCACCCGGGTGATCACCGCGTCCCGCCGCCGCGCACCCACCGGCACGGCGAACGTGCGCTGCACGAACTCGACGCCGTCCGCCGTACGGAACGTGGTCAGCACCACCGGCAGGTGCGGCGCCTCCATCCGCTGCTCCAGCGTGCCGCCCTCCGGCAGCTGCGGCAGGTGCAGCGCGCCCGTCGCCGGGTCGAACAGGAAGAACGTCAGGCAGTACTTGTCGTAGACCGGCTCGATCTCCCCGGCCTGCCCGATCAGGGACTCCTGCCGGTGGTCCTTGACCCCGACCATGCCCCAGTACCGGTACAGCGCGTTCGACGCGAACGCCCCCTCCTTCGAGTCGTACGTCCCCGCGTCGAAGTCGTCGCTCCACCGCCGGAACGCCTGCTGCGCCCACCACGGCACCGGGTAGGGAACCCGGGCCCGCGCGGCCCAGTTGCGCCACATGACCTCGTAGAACATCCACTCGTGCGTCTGCGCCATGGAGTTCACCCCCTGGGCGCACCGTTGCACCGCACGGACGGTGCGGCCAGTCCGCCCGCAGGGCGATATTCGCTCGGCCTCCCGACGACGGCCGGGCACACTCTCCCCATGTCCGTCCCGCACCTCAGCCCGGCCGCCCGGCTCCTCGCCGACCTCGAACCGCTGCCGTACCCCCGGCGCACCCGCGAGATCGCGCACCGCGCCCGCACGCTCGCCGCCACCGGCGACCTCCCCGCGGCCGTCGCCGAACTCGACCGCGGCAGTGCCTACGAGCGGAGCGTCGGCGCGCTGCTCGCCTGCGCCGGACGCGACACCGCGTGGGCGGCCGGCCACCTCGCCGACCCCGATCCGTTCGTCCGCGGCCACGCCCGGCGCGCGGCGCGCGGCCTCGGCGTCCCGGACGCCGCCTTCGAGGAGGCGCTGCGGGACGCGCCGGAGGTGATCCGCGGCGAACTGCTGCGCGCGATCGTCGCCGAGCGGCGCACCGGCCTCGCCGACCGGCTGGTCGACGGCCTGCGCGCCGACTGGGGCGACGCCGCGGCCGGACGGCTGCTCGCCGGCTGCTCGCCCCAGGTCGTCGCCCGCGTCCTGCCGGACGTCTTCCACGCCGTGAGGGCCTGGACCGGACTCGTCCGACGCCACCCCGGCACGGTGCTCGACGTGGCCGGGCGCGAACTCGCCGAGCTGCCCGAAGCCTCCCGCGACGGCTGGTGGCTGCGCCACGGGCCCGTCCTCGCGGCGCTCGCCGAGGCCGCGCCGCTGCGCGTCCTCGACCTCCTCGACACCCGGCCCCCGCAGCACTTCCCGCCCGCGATGAGCCACTGCCTCGGCCTGCTCGCAGCCGCCGCCCCCGGACGCCTGCTCCGGATGGCCACCGGGCCCTGGCGGCAGCGGATCGCCGCGCGTCTCACCCCGTCGGCGCTGCGCACCCTGGCCCGCTCCGGCGCACCCGAACTCGCCGGGTACGCGAGCGCCGCGGCCGAGCGGCCCCAGGAACTCGCCGCGCTGCTGCGCGCCCAGGCCCCCGCCGACCGCCCCGCCACCTACGAGGCCGCCGTCGCCGGGCGGGGCACCGCGCACCGGGCCGTGGACAGCGTGCTCCTCGACGCCCTGCCCCGACGGCACGCGGCCGACGTGGCGCGCGCCGAGGCACGCGCGGCCCGGGAGCGC
>NZ_JASERH010000031.1:0-38353 GCF_030766975.1 Streptomyces sp. KL116D
TGCGGATCGCGGACGCGGGGGCGGTGCGGCTGCTGCGGCCCGGTGACCGGGTGGACGTGGTGGCGGGCCGGGCGGACGGCGGGCCGGGGGTCCGGGTCCTGGCGTCGGGGGCGCGGGTGGCCTCGGTGCCGGAGGAGGAGTCGTCCCCGGGATCCGGCGGCGCGGGCGAACCGGCGCTGTCCGGCGGGTCGTTGGTGGTGCTGTCGGTGGGGCGGGAGACGGCCGTCCGGCTCGCGGGTGCCGGCGCATCATCCCGGTTGGCGGTGACGGTGTGGTGACTCACATCGCGTCAAGTCCCCCGATCGAGTTACCGAATTGGACAGGTCTGACCCACGCTGACGTAGGTTGCGGAGTCGTTTGCTCCACAACCTGCACATGTGAAGAAAGGCCTTCTGGTGAGCGAGAAGAACGAGCCGAGCTTGTGGGAGGGCTTCAAGGCCTTCCTCATGCGCGGCAATGTGATCGACCTCGCGGTCGCCGTCGTCATCGGCGCCGCGTTCACGAACATCGTGAACGCGGTGGTCAAGGGAGTCATCAACCCCTTGGTCGGCGCCTTCGGCACCAAGGATCTCGATCACTACCGCTCCTGCCTCAAGGGTCCGTGCCAGACCAACGAAGCGGGCGATGTGATCAGCGGTGTCCCGATCATGTGGGGCTCGGTGCTCAGCGCCGTCCTCAGCTTCCTGATCACGGCCGCGGTCGTCTACTTCCTGATGGTCCTGCCCATGGCGAAGTACCTGGCGAGGAAGGCCCGGATGGACGCCGCGAAGGAGGGCACGCAGGAGGTGCTGGAGGTCTCCGAGCTGGAGGTCCTCAAGGAGATCCGCGACGCGCTCGTGGCGCAGCGCGGCTCGGGCCACAGCGAGTCCTAGCGGCGCTTCACAGGTGGTGGGGCGGCTTCTCGTCGAGGAAGCGGGCCAGGTCGGCGGCGCTGTTGTCGCCGGCCGCAGGCCGCTCGCCCCAGCCACGGTCCGTGTCGTCGGAGGACTGCGCCGACAGCGGGTCGTCGAAGATCAGCGCGGCCTTCGGGTCGCGCGCCTCCGGCTTGCGGGGTTCGGGGTCGGGCGCGGTGCTCATGGCTCCAGGGTACGTCGCGGGGGCGGCACGGGGCCGGGGGCCGGGACGGGGGCCGGGTTCAGACCGCGGTGAGGCCGTGCGCCTCGAAGATCGACTTCGCGGTGGCGACCTGCTCGGGGGTGGGCGAGGGCGTGTCGTGCAGCGTGAAGGTCTTGCCGAGCGCCTCCCACTTCGCCTCGCCCAGCTTGTGGAAGGGCAGCACGTCGACCCGGGAGACGTTGCCCAGGGAGCCGGCGAAGGCGGCGACGCCCTCGATGTTGGCGGGGTCGTCGGTCAGGCCGGGGACGAGCACGAAGCGCACCCAGACGTTCTTGCCGAGGTCGGCCAGGCGGTGCGCGAAGTCGAGGGTGGGCTGCAGGGGGCGGCCGGTGACCTTCTTGTAGGTGGTGCGGTCCCAGGACTTGATGTCGAGCAGGACCAGGTCCACGTCGCGCAACAGGGCGTCGGTGGCGCGCACGCCGAGGAAGCCCGAGGTGTCGAGGGCGGTGTGCAGGCCCAGTTCGTGCTTGAGGCGGTGCAGCAGCTCTCCGGCGAAGACGGGCTGGAGCAGCGGTTCGCCGCCACTGATGGTGGCGCCGCCGCCCGCGGCCTCGATGAACCGGGTGTACTTGGCGGCTTCCGCGACGATCGCGTCGGCCGAGGTGCGCTTGCCGTCGCGCATCCTCCAGGTGTCGGGGTTGTGGCAGTACAGACAGGTCAGCGGGCAGCCGGAGAGGAACGTCACGAAGCGTGTGCCCGGTCCGTCGACGCCGGTCGACAGGTCCCAGGAGTGCACGGAGCCCTCGGTGGGGCGGTGCGTCGCGGCGGCGGCCGGGGTGGCGGCGTCGTTCGCGCTCAGGTTCTGGGTGAGCAGCACGGTCATGGCAGGTCTCCTCGGGCTACGAGGTGCGGGTGGGGAGTGCGCGGTGCCCGGGGCCGGAGTGAGGGCCCGGCCCCGGGACCGCGGTTCGGGGTCGCTCTACAGCGAGCCGTGGAAGGTGCGGTTGATGACGTCCAGCTGCTGCTCGCGCGTCAGGCGGACGAAGTTCACCGCGTAGCCGGAGACCCGGATGGTCAACTGCGGGTAGTTCTCCGGGTGTTCCATGGCGTCCTGGAGGGTCGCCTTGTCGAGGACGTTGACGTTCATGTGGAAGCCGTCGCTGGCCATGAAGCCGTCGAGCACGCCCGAGAGGTTGCCGATCCGCTCCGTGGGGGTGCGGCCCAGGGCGTCCGGGGTGATCGTGTTGGTCAGCGAGATGCCGTCCTCGGCGTCGTCGTAGGGCAGCTTCGCGACCGACAGCGCCGAGGCGATGTAGCCGTGCTCGTCGCGCCCGTTCATCGGGTTGGCGCCGGGGGCGAAGGGGGTGCCGGCGCGGCGGCCGTCCGGGGTGTTGCCGGTCTTCTTGCCGTAGACGACGTTCGAGGTGATCGTCAGGACGGACTGGGTGTGGACCGCGTCCCGGTACGTGGGGTGCTTGCGGACCTTCTCCATGAAGCCGTGGACGATCGTCTTGGCGATCTCGTCGGCGCGGTCGTCGTTGTTGCCGTAGGCCGGGTACTCCCCGTCGATCTCGTAGTCGACGGCGAGGCCTGTCTCGTCGCGGACGACCTTGACCTTGGCGTGCTTGATCGCCGAGAGGGAGTCGGCGGCGACCGAGAGGCCCGCGATGCCGCACGCCATGGTGCGCAGGATCTCCTGGTCGTGCAGCGCCATCTCGATGCGCTCGTAGGCGTACTTGTCGTGCATGTAGTGGATGACGTTGAGCGCGTGCACGTACGTCTTGGCCAGCCAGTCGAGCATCGCGTCGTACTGCTTCGCGACCGTCTCGTAGTCGAGGTGGTCGCCCTCGATGGGTTCGAAGCCCTCGACGACCTGCTTGCCGGTCTTCTCGTCGCGGCCGCCGTTGATCGCGTAGAGGAGCGCCTTGGCGACGTTCACGCGGGCGCCGAAGAACTGCATCTGCTTGCCGACGGCCATCGCGGAGACGCAGCAGGCGATCGCGGTGTCGTCGCCGTACTTGGGGCGCATCAGCTCGTCGGACTCGAACTGGAGGGCCGAGGTGTCGATGGCGACCTGAGAGGCGAAGTCCTTGAAGCCCTTGGGGAGTTCGCGCGACCAGAAGACCGTCAGGTTCGGCTCGGGGGCCGGGCCGAGGTTGTAGAGCGTCTGCAGGGCGCGGAAGGTGGTGCGCGAGACGAGCGGGCGGCCGTCCTGGCCGATGCCGGCCATCGACCAGGTGACCCAGGTCGGGTCGCCGGAGTAGAGGTCGTTGTACTCGGGGGTGCGCAGGAAGCGGACGATGCGGAGCTTGACGACGAAGTCGTCGATGAACTCCTGGGCCTCGGACTCGGTGATGAGACCGGCCTCGATGTCGCGCTGCAGGTAGATGTCGAGGAAGTTGTCGATGCGGCCGATCGACATGGCCGCGCCGTTCTGCTCCTTCACGGCGGCGAGGTAGCCGAAGTACAGCCACTGGATCGCCTCGCGGCCGCTGGTGGCCGGGCCGGAGATGTCGTAGCCGTACGACATGGCCATGGCCTTGAGCTCGTTCAGCGCCTTGATCTGCTCGGAGATCTCCTCGCGGTCGCGGATGACGTGCTCGGTGGGCCACTCGCTGCCGAGCCGGTCCTTGTCGGCCTGCTTGGCGGCGATGAGGCGGTCGACGCCGTAGAGGGCGACGCGGCGGTAGTCGCCGATGATGCGGCCGCGGCCGTAGGCGTCGGGCAGGCCGGTGATGATGCCGGAGGAGCGGCAGGCGCGGATCTCGGGGGTGTACGCGTCGAAGACGCCCTCGTTGTGGGTCTTGCGCAGGTGGGTGTAGACCTCGCGGACCTCGGGGTCGGCCTCGTAGCCGTAGGCGTTCAGCGCGCCCTCGACCATGCGCCAGCCGCCGTTCGGCATGATCGCGCGCTTGAGGGCGCCGTCCGTCTGGAGGCCGACGATGAGGTCCTTGTGGTCCTTCGCGTCGCCGTCGACGTAGCCGGGCTTGAAGGCGTCGATGCGGGACGGGGTGTGGACGTCCACGTCGTAGATGCCGCGCTCGATCTCCGCCGGGAACATCGAGAGGAGCTTGTCCCACACGGCGGTGGTGCGCTCGGTCGGGCCGGCGAGGAAGGAGCTGTCGCCCTCGTAGGGCGTGTAGTTCTGCTGGACGAAGTCGCGGACGTCGATCGCGTCCCGCCAGAGCCCTCCCTTGAAGCCGTCCCAGGCCTCGCCGTGCGTCGTCTTTTCCGCGGGAGTGGCAGTCATCTGCGGCACCTTCCCCATCTCTTCGACCGGTTCGTTGCTACGTATTCATTGGACTCCCGCGGAGCCGGTCCGGCGGGCCGCAATGGTCCTGAGTTCGGGACCATTGGGCCTCGTTCCGGCTCGACTCCTCCCGGGATTAGCGCTCTGACCTGGGGTTTCCTTCGGGACTTTCGACCCAAGTCCGCTTGTGAACGCATTCACAAGAAATGCGGCGGAATTCCCTGTCGCAGGTCGCGCGGGGAGGGGGCTGCGCCCGTCCGATCAGCTCGGGGACTCGGCGTTCTTGCGCGCGTAGTACCACCAGCAGACGACGATGCACGTGCCGTAGAAGGCCACGAAGCACCACAGGGCACTGGTCACCGCGAAGTTGGCGAACATCGCGGGGATGAAGAAGAAGCCGTACGCGGCGATCGCGGCGGTGAAGCCGGTGACGGCGCCGGACTCCATCTCGGCCTGCTTCAGCGCCTTCGTGTACTCGGGCGTGCCCTCGGTCAGGCCCTTCAGGTGCTGGCCGCGGAAGATCACCGGGATCTGGCGGAACGTGGAGCCGTTGCCGATGCCGCTGAACAGGAAGGCCGCGTAGAAGCAGAGCAGGAAGCCGACGAAGTTGCCGCCCGCGCCGTTCGTCGGCATGAAGGTGATGACGCCGATGATCGAGCCGGCCATGCCGACGAACGAGAGGATCGTGACGCGCGCGCCGCCCAGTTTGTCGCCGAGCCAGCCGCCGCCCCAGCGGGCGAGGGCGCCGACGGCCGGGCCGATCCAGGCGTAGGTGGCCGCCGTGTAGGAGGCGTCGATCGGCGTCCAGGTGGTCTTGATCAGCATCGGCAGGGCGGACGCGAAGCCGATGAAGGAGCCGAAGGTGCCGACGTAGAGCCAGGTCATCAGCCAGTTGTGCTTGCGCCTGAAGATGACCTTCTGCTGCTTGAACGGGGTGGCGGCGACCTTCAGGTCGTTCTGGCCGAACCAGGCGAGGGCGGCGAGGACCACGAGGACCGGCACCCACAGGAACGCGGCGTTCTGCAGCCACACCGGCGAGCCGTCGGCCTTGTGCTGGGCGGAGCCGAGGGCGATCACCGAGGAGGTGATGACGATCGGGGTGAGCAGCTGGACGACGGAGACGCCCAGGTTGCCGAGGCCGCCGTTGATGCCGGTGGCGTTGCCCTTCTTGGCCTTCGGGAAGAAGAAGCCGATGTTGGCCAGCGACGAGGAGAAGTTGGCGCCGCCGAAGCCGCAGAGCGCCGCGATGGTCGCCAGCGTGACGTACGAGGTGGAGGTGTCCTGCACCGCGAAGCCCAGCCAGATCAGCGGGATCACCAGGACGACGGTGGACAGCGCGGTGAAGCGGCGCTGGCCGATGCGCGGGCCGAGGAAGGTGTAGAAGATCCGGGCCGTACCGCCGGTGAGACCCGGGATGGCGGTCAGCCAGAACAGCTGCGAGGTGCTGAAGCTGAAGCCGACGTCGGCCAGGTTCGTCGCGGTGACGCTCCACACCTGCCACACCACGAAGGCGACGAGGAGGGCGGGGACGGCGATCCACAGGTTGCGGGTGGCGACCCGCTTGCCCACGGACTTCCAGAACAGTTCGTTCTCGGGTTCCCAGTCGCTGATGGCCCGGCCGGGCCGGTACTGCTGGGGATCGTAGGAACGGGTGACGTCGTCGACCACGGCGGCGTCCCGGACGGCAGGACTCATGGCGTGTTCCTGGTGGTGAGGGGGGTTTTCCTTGCCCCTCCAGATTCGCGCCGGGATAAAGACCGCGTCAGAGGCGTTGGTCGCCCCCGCGGCACCCCAATGGCACCGTCCTGGGAGCGACCAAGGTCCCCCGGCTCAGCCCGCGTCGGGGACCTCGTGGACGGCGAGGCGGACGGACGGGTCGTCGAGGCACTCCCCCGTGCGCAGGTCGAACTCCTGCTTGTGCATCGGGGAGGCGACGACGGGGGCGCCGTCGCGGGTGCCCATGATGCCGTGGGCGATCACGTCGGCGCCGGAGAACGGGTCGCGGGCGTCCACCGCGTAGACCGTGCCGTCGGCGCCCTTGAAGAGCGCGGCCTCGGTGCCGTCGGGGAGGACGGCGGCTCGGCCGCGGCCGGGCTCCAGGAAGCTCGGGTCGGCGTCGAAGGTCCCGAAGCGGGCGAGGGCGGCCGGGTCGTCGAGGACGGCCTGCCACTCGTCGCGGTAGGCGGCGGCGTGCCGGTCCAGCTGCGCCTCCAGGTCGGCGCAGATGCCGAGGGAGTCGTCGACGAGGACGGCCTTGAGGTGGTCGAGGCCGCCGATCCGCTCGAACCAGGGGGCGGTGCGCTCAAGACGCTCGGCGGTGCGCACGTAGTACATGAGGAACCGGTCGGTCAGGCGCAGGAGTTCGGCCCGGGACAGGTCGGTGGCGAGGAGGTCGGCGTGGCGGGGGTGGGTGCCGCCGTTGCCGCAGACGTAGAGGTTCCAGCCGCCGGCGGTGGCGATGACGCCGATGTCCTTGCCGCGGGCCTCCGCGCACTCGCGCAGACAGCCGGAGACACCGCCCTTGATCTTGTGCGGGGTGCGCAGGCCGCGGTAGCGCAGTTCGAGGTCGATGGCGAGCTGCACCGAGTCGCCCTGCCCGAACCGGCAGAACTTGGCGCCGACGCAGGACTTCACCGTGCGCAGCGACTTGCCGTACGCCTGCCCGGACTCCAGGCCCGCGGCGACCAGCCGCCGCCAGATGGCGGGGAGTTGCTCGACGCGCGCGCCGAACAGGTCGATCCGCTGGCCGCCGGTGATCTTCGAGTAGAGGCCGTGGTCGCGGGCGACCTCACCGATCGCGATGAGCTGCTCGGCGGTGATCTCGCCGCCGGGGATCCGGGGGACGACGGAGTAGGTGCCGTCCTTCTGGAGGTTGCCGAGGAAGAGGTCGTTGGAGTCCTGGAGGGCGGCCTGTTCGCCCTGGAGGATGTGGGTGAGGCCGAGTTCGGGGGCGAGGGTGCCGAGGATGTTGGCGACGACCGGCTTGCAGACGGTGCAGCCGTCGGCGGCGCCCGCCCGGCCGGAGCCGTGGGCGGCGATCAGTGCGCTGAAGGACGTGATGCGTTCGGCGCGGACGACGTCGTAGAGCTCGGCGCGGGTCAGCTCGAAGTGTTCGCACAGGCCGCGGGCGATCTCGACGCCGGCGGCGGCGAGTTCGGCGTCGAGGACGGACTTGAGGGTGCCGACGCAGCCGCCGCAGCCGGTGCCCGCCTTGGTGCACCGCTTGATGCCGCCGACGTCGGTGAGGCCCTCGGCGGTGACGGCCGCGCGGACGGCGCCCTTGGTGACGTTGTGGCAGCTGCACACCACGGCGTCGTCGGGCAGCGCGTCGACGCCGAGCGCGGCGCTCTCCTCCCCGGTGGCCGGGAGGAGGTACGCCTGCGGGGACGCCGGCAGGGTGCGGCCCGCGTGCGGCTTGAGGGTGCCGTAGGCGGCGGCGTCGCCGACCAGGATGCCGCCGAGGAGCCGGCCGTCGGGGCCGAGGACGAGCTTCTTGTAGACGCCTTCGCGGGTGTCGGAGAAGACGACCGCCATCGCCTCACCGTCCTCGCCCCCGTGCGCGAAGGGGTCGCCGAAGGAGGCCACGTCCGCGCCCATCAGCTTCAGCTTGGTGGAGGTGTCGGCGCCGGTGAACAGGGTGGTGCCGTCGCCCGCGAGCGCGTCGGCGACGGCCTCGGCCATCTGGTAGCCGGGCGCCACCAGTCCGTAGACCCGGCCGTCGGAGGTCTGGGCGCACTCGCCGATCGCGTAGACGTACGGGTCCGTGGTCCGGCAGTGCGCGTCGACGACGACGCCGCCACGGTCGCCGACGGCGAGCCCGGCCTCCCGGGCGAGCCGGTCACGGGGCCGGACGCCCGCCGAGAAGACGACGACGTCGGCGTCGACGACCCGGCCGTCCGTGAGGTGCAGGGCGCGCGCCGAGCCGTCGGTGTCGGTCTCCACGGCGCGGGCCCCGACACCGGTGTGCACGGCGACGCCCATGGACTCGATGGTGGCGCGCAGTGCGGCGGAGCCGCCGTCGTCGACCTGGAGCGGCATCAGTCGCGGGGCGAACTCGACGACGTGTGTGTCCAGGCCGAGGGTGCGCAGGGCGCCGGCCGCTTCCAGGCCGAGGAGTCCGCCGCCGATGACGACGCCGGTGCGGACGTCCTCGCGGGCGGCGTACTCGGTGAGCGACTCGACGTCGTACAGGGTGCGGTAGGTGAAGCAGCCGGGGGCGTCGGCGCCGTCGATCGGCGGGACGAAGGGGTAGGAGCCGGTGGCCAGGACCAGCGCGTCGTAGGGGACGGTGGCGCCGGACGTGGTGGTGACGGTGCGGCCGGCCGTGTCGATGTGTTCGGCCGGGTCGCCCAGGCGCAGGTCGATGCCGTGCCCGGCGAGGAACTCGGGGGTGGAGAGGGAGAGTTCGGAGGCGTCGGTGCCGGTGAAGGCGGAGGAGAGGTGGACGCGGTCGTAGGCCGGGCGGTCCTCCTCGGCGAGCACGGTGACGTGCCAGGCGGCGAGGGCGTCGCGCTCCGCGAGGAGTTGGAGGAGGTGGTGGCCGACCATGCCGTGGCCTATGAGTACCAGGTGGTGGGGCATGGGGTCACTCCGTGGGTGCGGTTCGCCGGTGGCTCTACGGGTTCGACGGTAGGCGCGAAGAGAGGGGCCGCCGCGCCGAATTGGGCCTGTCGCGGCGGGACCTACGACCCTCACGGCCGGGCCTTTCGCCGGGCCGTCGGGGCGTCGCGCGGGCGTAGCGTCGAGCGGGGTGGACGGTACCGGCCGCCCGCGCTCTGCTCGCGCTCCCCTCGCGTTCCCCGGAGGCGTCCTCATGCCGCTCGTACTCGCCGTGCACGGCAGCGCGCTGCCCGCCGCGGGGGCCACCGTGGGGCGGCTGTGCGACGCCGTCGAGCGGCGGACCGGGGTGCGGCCCGTCGTCGGACATCTGGATCATCAGCTTCCCTCTCTCGGCGGCGCGTTGGGCGCATGGGGTGGTTGGGACGCGGCTGGCCCAGTGGACGCAGCGGGCACGGCGGACACGGTGGACACGGGGGACGCGGCCGGGGAGATGGGCACGAGCGGGGCGGTGGACCCGGCCGACGCGATGGACCCGGGCAGCGCGATGGGCACGAGCGGGGCGATGGACCCGGGCAGCGCGACGGGCACGGGCGGGGCGGCGGACCCGGCCGACGCGATGGACCCGCGCAGCGCGACGGGCACGGGCACCGCGACGGACAAGACCGGCGTGATGGACCCGGCCGGCGCGGCGGACCCGGGCAGCGCCTCGCATGCGGGTGCGGTCGTCGTGCCGCTGCTGCTCGGGGACGGGTTCCACTGCACCGTCGACATACCGGCCGTCGTCGCCGCGCACGGCGGTCCCGGGTGGGTGCTGACGCCGAGTCTCAGCGGGGCCTTCGAGGTCGACGCGGCGCTGGCCGGGCGGCTCGCGCGGGCCGAGGCGACGCGGGGCGGACGGGTGGACGCGATCGTGTTCGCCACCGCCGGTTCGTCGCGGCCCGGCGGGAACGGCGGGGCGCTGCTCGCGGCCCGGCGGCTCGCCGGGCGGCGGCCGGGGACCCCGGTGGTCACCGCCTACTGCTCGGCGACCGGGCCGACGGTGCCGCAGGCGCTGGCGGGGCTCAGGGCCGCCGGGCACCGCAGGATCGGGATCGTGACGCATCTGCTGGCGCCGGGCCGGTTCACCGCATCGCTCGACGCGGCCGGGGCCGACCTCGTCACGGAGCCGCTCGCCGACCATCCGGCCGTCGCCGACCTCGTCGTCCGCCGGTACCGGGAGGCCGCCGCCGACGCCGGCCGGGCCGCGCGCCGCATTGCGCACGTCGCCGCCTGATCTGCTGTCCTGGGCGCATGACGTCCACGCCAGACACACCCGGCCCCGACCGGCAGACCCGCCCCACGCACCAGCCGCCGTCCCCGCTCCGCCGCATGGTGGAGCGGGGACGCGACGAGGAGCATCGGGTCGCGTCGCCGCTGGAGCTGTTCTTCGACCTCTGTTTCGTCGTCGCGGTGGCCCAGGGCGGGGTGGAGCTGGTGCACGCCGTCGCCGAGGGGCACGCGGGCAGCGGGGTGGCCGACTACGCGCGGATCTTCTTCGCGATCTGGTGGGCCTGGATGAACTTCACGTGGTTCGCGTCGGCGTACGACAACGACGACGTGGTCTACCGGATCGTCACCCTCGTCCAGATCGCGGGCGTGCTGGTGCTCGCGGCCGGGGTGTCACGGGCCTTCGAGGACGACGACTTCACCGTCGTCGTGATCGGCTACGTGATCATGCGGCTCGCCATGTCGGCGCACTGGCTGCGGGCCGCCCGGTCGAGCACGGGTGCGGAGCGCACGGCCGCGCTGCGGTACGCGGGCGGTGTGCTGCTGTGCCAGGTCGGCTGGGTCGCGCTGCTGTTCCTGCCGGCCGCCTCGGTGTCCTGGGTGTTCGTCGTGCTGGCCGTCCTGGAGATGTGCGTGCCCCTGTACGCGGAGAAGGACCGGCAGACGTCCTGGCATCCGCACCACATCGCCGAGCGCTACGGCCTGTTCACGATCATCGTGCTCGGCGAGACGATCGCGGCGGCGACCGTCGCGGTGAAGTCCGGGGTCGAGGAGAACGACGCGCTCGGCGAGGTGCTGCCGATCGCGGCGGGCGGGCTGCTGATCGTGTTCGCGGCGTGGTGGATCTACTTCGCGGTGCCGATCCACGACCGGTTGGCGTCCAACCGGCAGGGGTTCCTGTGGGGGTACGGCCACTACTTCGTCTTCGCGTCGGCGGCGGCGATCGGCGCGGGCATCGAGGTCGCCGTCGAGCAGGCCGTCGGCAAGGCGCACATCTCGACGACGGCGGCGTCGGCGGCCGTGACGATCCCCTCGGCGGTGTTCCTGATGATGGTGTGGGCGCTGCACGCCCGGTACTTCAAGGAGGGCGCGGCGCAGCAGCTGACGCTGCCGGTGAGTGCGGTGCTGGTGCTCTGCTGCACGTTCGCGGGGAGCTGGGCGGTGTTCGCGGCGGGGATCGTGGCGGCACTCACGGTGGCGGTCGGCGTGACGCTGTCGGCCAGGAGCGCGCGGCCGGCCGGGACGCAGGAGGCGTAGCGGGCGAGGCCCCGGTGGGGCGGCGCGCGGCACGGAGGCGCCGGTCAACGCCCGTGGTACGCATGGGACATGACGACGACCGCGCACCATGACGCCCTCACCGACGTGGCAGGACTGCGCGTCGGGCACGCCACCCGCACCGGCGGCGGTTTCCTGACCGGCACCACCGTCGTGCTCGCCCCGGCGGGCGGCGCGGTGACCGCCGTCGACGTGCGGGGCGGCGGCCCCGGCACCCGGGAGACGGACGCGCTCGACCCGCGCAATCTGGTGCGGCGCATCGAGGCGGTCGTGCTGACCGGCGGCAGCGCGTTCGGCCTCGACTCCGCTTCGGGCGTGGTGGCGTGGCTGGAGGAGCAGGGGCGCGGGGTCCGGGTCGGCCCGGACCCCGCGCAGGTCGTCCCGGTGGTCCCGGCGGCGTGCGTCTTCGACCTCGGCCGGGGCGGCGACTGGCGGGCCAGGCCCGACGCCGCGACGGGCCTCGACGCGGTGCGGGCCGCGGCGGCGACGGACCCGCACGCGCCCGTGCCGGAGGGGAACGTGGGCGCGGGCACCGGCGCGCTGGTCGGCAAGGTGCGGGGCGGCATCGGCACGGCGTCCACCGTGCTCGACTCGGGGATCACGGTCGGCGCCCTGGTCGTCGCCAACGCGGCGGGCTCGGCGGTGGATCCGGCGACCGGGGCGCTGTACGGGGAGTTCTTCGCGGGGCGGGGCCCGGTGAGGTATCCGTCGGCCGCGACGCACGAGCGGGCGGTCCTGCGGCTCGCGGAGGCCGCCGCCGCGAACGGCCCGGCCCCCCTCACGGCGAACGGGAAGGCGAAGGCGAACGCGAACGCCGACGCACCCACGCCCGCCGACGCCCCCACGACCACGCCCACGCCCACGACCCCGGCCTCCCCCACCCCACCCCCGCTCAACACCACCCTCGCCGTCGTCGCCACCGACGCCGACCTCACCCGCGCCCAGGCGCAGAAGGTCGCGGGCACCGCGCACGACGGCATCGCGCGCGCCGTGCGCCCGGTGCACCTGCTGAACGACGGCGACACCGTCTTCGCCCTCGCCACGGGCGCACGGCCCCTCGACGCCACGGACCCGCTCGCCCTCAACGAGATCCTCGCGGCGGGCGCCGACCTGGTGACCCGGGCGATCGTGCGGGCCGTACGGGCCGCGGAGTCGGTGCACGGCCCCGGCGGCACGCACCTCTCGTACGGCGATCTCTACGGGCCCGGGCCCGCGTAGGGCGGGCGACGATCACGTAACCGACGTAACGGGACCGTCCCTGTGTCTGCCCTCACAGGCGACGGACGGAACCCGGCGGGCCATCCCGGACTCTCTCCTCGCACAGGCACACACCGGTGCAACCACCTGGAACAGGAGCAGACCGTGAGAAGGCAGAACATAGCCGTCGCGTGGGCCGGCCTCGCCATCGGCGCACTGACCCTCACGGCCTGTGGCGGCAGCGCCAGCGCCGAGGGCGGCAAGGGCGGCGGGGACGACGCCCAGGACGCCCCGCGCATCACCATCTCGGCCAAGGACGGCTCGACCGGCGCCTCCATCAACGCGACCGGGGTCAAGGTCAGCGACGGCAGGCTGACCGACGTGAAGCTGACCGAGTCCGCCTCCGGCAAGCAGGTCGCGGGCGCGATCGCCGCGAACGGCGCGTCCTGGAAGCCGAAGGAGCAGCTGGAGCGCGGCACCAAGTACCGGATCTCCGCGACCGCGAAGGACGGCGAGGGCCACACGGCCGCCGCCAACTCCATCTTCACGACCGTCTCCGGCGCCGACAGCTTCATCGGCACGTACACGCCGGACAACGGGGCGACGGTCGGCGTCGGCATGCCGGTCTCGTTCACGTTCGACAAGGCGATCACGAACAAGGAGGACGTGCAGCGCCACATCACGGTCACGTCCACCGGCGGCCAGCGGATCGTCGGCCACTGGTTCGGCGCGCAGCGCCTGGACTTCCGGCCCGAGGCGTACTGGAAGGCCGGCTCCAAGGTCACCATGAAGATCGACCTGGACGGCGTGGAGGGGGCGAACGGGATCCACGGCGTGCAGAGCAAGACGGTGTCCTTCACCGTCGGCCGCGCCCAGGTCTCCACGGTCGACGCGAACACGCAGCAGATGACGGTGGTCCGCGACGGCCAGACGGTCAAGACCATCCCGGTGTCGACGGGCAGCACGCAACACCCCACGTACAACGGCCAGATGGTGATCTCCGAGAAGTTCGTGCAGACCCGTATGAACGGCGACACGGTCGGCTTCGGCGGCGAGTACGACATCGCGGACGTGCCGCACGCCATGCGGCTCTCCCAGTCCGGCACGTTCATCCACGGCAACTACTGGAGCTCGCCGGGCATCTTCGGCGCCCAGGGCACCAGCCACGGCTGCGTCGGCATGCGGGACGTGCGCGGCGCGGGGGGCGACACGACGGCCAAGTGGTTCTACGACAACTCGCTCGTCGGCGACGTCGTGACCGTGAAGAACTCGCACGACACCACGATCTCCCCGGACAACGGCCTCAACGGCTGGAACATGTCCTGGAGCCAGTGGACGGCGGGCAGCGCCGTCTGAGACCCCCGTTCACGGGCCGGGCCGCGCGGGAACCTTCCGCGCGGCCCGTGCGTTGTGCAGGCACGTTTCCCAATTCCCTTCCCCCGTTTGCCATTTCGCGGACATGATGTCCGACCGAGGGGCTACGGTATGCACCCACAAGGTGACATGCAGCAATGCCGGGAGGTGCCTTGAGCGCTCCGCACGACTACGAGTCCGGTTACGCGTACGACGCCGCGTCACACGGGTCGCCCGCGCAGCCTCAATCGCCCGCGTCGCCCGACTCGCCGGAAGCCTCTGAGCCTCCGGACGCTCCCGGGACCCCGGACGAGAACCTCGCGCGGCTGCTCGGCCGCGCGCTCAACTCCTTCGAGCTGCCAGACGAGACGCTGCGCCTGCTCGACAGCGCCCTCGCGTACGACAGTTCGCTGCACTCCGCCCACCACAGCGCGGGCCTGCACCGCGAGACGTACCGGCACACCTGGCTGCTGGCCGACGGCAGTTCGCAGACCCTGTGGGAGCTGGTGCACAACACGGGGCGGGACGGCCTGACCCAGCACGAGGTCTACGTCACCGAGGAGGAGCTGCGGCTGGCGACGGCGCGGCTGCCGCTGCCCCCGGAGTCGGCGCCCGAGTTCCGCCTCCAGGTCCCGATCGCCCCCGTCCAGCTGTCGCCCGTCCCGCCGCAGCGCCGCACCTTCGGCCCGGCCGACCCGGACAGCTCCGTCGACCACGCCAGGCGGCTGCTGCGCCGCGCGGAGAACCCGGACACGGCGACCCGGCCGGGCCCGGGGACGGCGCGCCTGCTGCGGGAGGCGTGCGCGCACCAGATCACGCAGGCGTTCGGCCGCCGGCTCAGCCAGGGGTTCGCGCTGTACGAGCACGCGTTCCTGCTGCGCGACGGCTGCGAGGTCAGCCTCTGGGAGGTCGAGCACACGGCGACACCGGACGGCCGGCACATGTGCGAGGTGTACGTGACGCAGGCCGCGGCCCGGTCCGCGATCGAGCTGCGGGCGGCGAGCCGTCCGCGCGCCCGCCGCTGAGGTCCCGGCTTCCCTAGCTGCGGCTGAACTGCCGGACCAGACCGGCGAACGCGTCCTGTTCGTCGGCCGTCAGCGGCACCGACTCCACGGCGGGGGCCTGGGCCTGGCCGGGCAGCGCGCCCAGCGGCAGCGAGGGCAGTGACCGCGGCGGGCCGGTGGTGACGACACGGACGAGTCGGATCAGACCGACCACCCAGGCCACCGTGGCGACCGCGAGGATCGCCAGGCCCGTCTGCTGCAGGATCGACACGTGCTCAGGCATGCGGTCCAGTGAACACCACGGTCCGGGACTTTGGTCCCGGACCGTGACGTATCTCGCAGGAACGGACAGTTCCGGCTTCACCGGCGTCAGACAGCCGCCGGCACCTTCGCCCCGTCGGCCGCGGACTCCTCCCCGGCCGCGGCCGTCCCGTCCGGGGCGGACCTGCGCAGCCCCTTCAGTACGACGACCAGGGCGGCGGAGACGCAGACGCCGACCGCGATGGCGATCAGGTAGAGGAACGCGTTGCCGATCAGCGGGACCACGAAGATTCCGCCGTGCGGGGCGCGCAGGGTGCAGCCGAAGGCCATCGACAGGGCGCCGGTGACCGCGCCGCCCGCCATGGAGGCGGGGATGACGCGCAGCGGGTCGGCCGCGGCGAACGGGATGGCGCCCTCGGTGATGAACGAGGCGCCGAGCACCCAGGCCGCCTTGCCGTTCTCCCGCTCGGCCCTGGTGAACAGCCGGCCGCGCACGGTGGTGGCCAGGGCCATCGCCAGCGGCGGCACCATGCCGGCGGCCATCACGGCGGCCATGACCTTGAGCGAACCGTCGGTGGGGTCGGCGAGGCCACCGACCGCGAAGGCGTAGGCGACCTTGTTGAGCGGGCCGCCGAGGTCGAAGCACATCATCAGGCCGAGGATGACGCCGAGGATGATCGCGTTGGCGCCGGACAGGGAGTTGAGCCAGTCCGTCAGGGCGCTCTGCAGCGAGGCGATCGGCTTGCCGACCACGACGAACATCAGGAAGCCGACGGCGATCGAGGAGAGCAGCGGGATCACCACGACCGGCATGATGCCGCGCAGCACCGGTGGGACGTTCACCTTCTGGATCGCCAGCACGACGGCGCCCGCGATGAGGCCCGCGACGAGGCCGCCGAGGAAGCCCGCGTTGACCGTCAGGGCGATGGAGCCGCCGACGAAGCCGGGCACGAGCCCCGGCCGGTCCGCCATCCCGTACGCGATGTAGCCGGCGAGCACCGGGACGAGGAAGGCGAAGGCCGCCTGGCCGGTGTAGAAGAGCAGCGCCGCCCAGCTCGTCGTGGAGCCCCAGTCGAAGCTGTTGAGCAGCGTCTCGACCTTGACGTCCGCGACCTCGTAGCCGCCGATCGCGAAGCCGAGCGCGATGAGCAGACCGCCCGCGGCGACGAACGGCACCATGTAACTGACGCCCGACATCAGCCACTTGCGCAGCTTCGTCCCGTAACCGTCCTCGGACTCACCGGAGTTGTCCACAGGTGTGGATGACCCCGCCGGTGCGGAGACCTCACCGCGGGCCGCTTTGTCGCGTACTTCCTTGATGAGTTCGGCCGGGCGGTTGATGCCCGCCTTCACGCCGACGTCGACCGTCGGCTTCCCGGCGAAGCGGTCCTTCTCGCGGACCGGCACGTCATGGGCGAAGATCACGCCGTCCGCGGCGGCGATCACGGCCGGGTCGAGGCGGGTGAAACCGGCGGAGCCCTGGGTCTCGACGACGAGTTCGACGCCGGCGGTGTCCCGGCCCGTGTTCTCCAGGGACTCGGCCGCCATGTAGGTGTGGGCGATGCCGGTGGGGCAGGAGGTGACCGCGACGATCTTGAACGTGCCCGGTCCCGTGGGCTGTTCGGGGGCCGGCTGCGTCGGGGCGGGCTGCTCCTGGGCCTGGGCCTGGTCCTGGTCCTGGTCCTGGTCCTGGTCCTGCTCCTGCTCCTGCTCCTGCTCCTGCTCCTGCGGGGGCGTCTGGCCCTGCGGGGGCGTCTGGCCCTCGCCGCGTATCAGCGCCGCCGTCCGCTCGGGGTCGGTCGCCGCGCGCAGTGCCGCCTTGAAGTCCTCGTCCATCAGCTGACGGGCGAGCGACGAGAGGATCGTGAGGTGCGCGTCGTCCGCGCCGGCCGGTGCCGCGATCAGGAAGATCAGGTCGGCCGGGCCGTCGGGCGCCCCGAAGTCGATGCCGTGCGCCGCTCGGCCGAAGGCGAGGGTGGGTTCGGTGACGTGCTCGCTGCGGCAGTGCGGGATGCCGATGCCGCCGTCCAGGCCGGTCGGCATCTGGGCCTCCCTGGCCGCGACGTCCGCCAGGAAGCCGTCGAGGTCGGTCACCCGTCCCCGGGCGACCATGCGCTCCGCCAGGGAGCGGGCGGCCTCGTCCTTCGTTGCGGCGGACAGGTCGAGGTCGACCAGGTCCGCGGTGATCATCTCCGTCATCGCGGGCTCCTTTGCCTAGGCGTCTGCGGGATCGTTCGTTCGTCGGCGGGTGCGGGTGCGGGTCGGTCGCCGCGGGGCGCGCCCCGCGGCGGAGCCGCTGATGGGCACAGCCGCGCGCCCCCGGCAGGGCTTCCTCTCACGCCACACGCTCCTTCAACGGCCTGTTCAGGGGGACATCCGCCGTCAGTTCCACCGCGTCCGGGCGGAGGTCCCGCGGTGTCGGCATCGCGCTGCCGGGGAGCTGGACGGCCGCCGCGCCGTGGGCGACCGCCGAGGCGAGGGCCTCCGGCCCCTTGCCGCCCGCGATCAGGAAGCCGGCCAGGGACGAGTCGCCCGCCCCGACGTTCGAGCGGACGGCTTCCACGGGGGCGTGGGCGAACCGGACGCCCGTGGCGTCGACCAGGATCTGGCCGTCCGCGCCGAGCGAGGCCAGGACGGAGACCGCGCCCGCCTCCCGCAGTTCCCCGGCCGCCTTCACCGCGTCGCCGATCGTGGCGAGCGGGCGGCCGACGGCCTCGGCGAGCTCCTCCGCGTTCGGCTTCACGACGTCGGGGCGCTCGCGCAGCGCCGCGAGCAGGGCCGGTCCCGACGTGTCGAGCGCGATCCGGGCGCCCGCCGCGTGGGCGCGGGCCACCAACTCGGCGTACCAGGAGGGCGCCAGGCCGCGCGGGAGGCTGCCGCAGCAGGCGATCCAGTCGGCGCCCGCCGACTGCTCGCCGACGGCCGACAGGAGCGACTCGGCTTCCTGCGGGCTCAGCTCGGGGCCGGGAGCGTTGATCTTCGTCAGCGTTCCGTCCGGCTCGGCGAGCGCGATGTTCGACCGGGTCTGGCCGGCGACCGGGACGGGGGCGACCTTGATGCCCTGGCCGGCCAGGAGGTCGGCGACCAGGGCGCCGGGAGCGCCGCCCAGCGGGAGGACGGCGAGCGTGGGGGCACCGGCGGCGGCGACGGCCCGCGAGACGTTGACGCCCTTGCCGCCCGGGTCCATGCGCTCGCCGTCGGCGCGCACGACCTCGCCGCGGTCGAGACCGGGGATCTCGTAGGTGCGGTCGAGGGAGGGGTTGGGGGTGACGGTGAGGATCATGCCGCGCATCGCCGCTTCCGTACGTGGGGTGGTGCTGGTGCTGGTCGTGCCGGTGTCGCTGGTGTGGCCGATGGGTCTGGTGTGGCCCGTGGGGGTGCGGGGCCGGTCGGGGGTCATACGCGGACCACTTCCGTGCCGCCCGCCTCGATCGCGGCCGCGTCCTCGGGGGCGAGGCCGGTGTCCGTGACGAGGAGGTCGACGTCGGTGAGGTCGCCGAACCGGGCGAAGTGCTCCTGGCCGTGCTTGGCGGAGTCGGCGAGCAGGACGACCCGGCGGGCGGCTCCGGCGGCGGCCCGCTTCACGGCGGCCTCGGCGAGGTCGGGGGTGGTGAGCCCGGCGCCCGCCGCGAAGCCGTTCGCCGCGAGGAAGACGACGTCCGCGCGGATCTCGCCGTACGCGCGCAGGGCCCAGGCGTCGACGGCGGCGCGGGTGCGGTGCCGGACCCGGCCGCCGACGAGGTGGAGCTGGATGCCGGGGTGGTCGGCGAGCCGGGCGGCGGTCGGCAGCGAGTGCGTGACGACGGTCAGCCGGGACTCCAGCGGCAGCGCGGCGGCGAGCCGGGCGACCGTCGAACCGGCGTCCAGGATCACGCTGCCCTCGGCCGGCAGTTCGGCGAGCGCGGCGTGCGCGATGCGGTCCTTCTCGTCGGCGGCGGTGCCCTCGCGCTCGGCGAGGTCGGGCTCGAAGTCGAGCCGGCCGGCCGGGATGGCGCCGCCGTGCACCCGGCGGACCAGGCCCGCCCGGTCGAGGGCCTTCAGGTCGCGCCGGATGGTCTCGGCGGTGACCTGGAACTCCTCGGCCAGGGACAGCACGTCCACCCGGCCGCCGTCCCGGGCGAGGCGGAGGATCTCCTGCTGACGCTCCGGTGCGTACATGTCCGTCGACCTCTTCCGCCGTGCCCGAATCTGTTGCTCTGACTTGAGGCTACGACCGGATTTCGGGAAAGTAAACAGGTTCGGGCATCTGCCAGACACAAACGGGCATTGGTCCCGGCACGCGCACGCCAAAGGACCCGGCCCTCCGGGGAGGAGGACCGGGCCCTGCGCGAAGCGTTCCGCGACTACTGCTGCTCCTGCTACGGATCCTGCTACTGCTACTGCCCCATCACGTACTTCACCGTCGGACCGGTGGTCCAGCCGCCGTCCACGGCCAGCTCGGCGCCGGTCATGTACGAGGAGTCGTCGGAGAGCAGGAACACCACGGCCTTCGCGATCTCGTCGGCCTCGCCGACCCGGCCCATCGGGGTGTTCGGGTAGTTGCCGTCGCCCTGCTGGATGCCGACCTGGGCCGTCATCGGGGTGTACGTCATGCCGGGGTGCACCGAGTTCACCCGGATCCTCGACGTGCCCTGCTCGACCGCCGCGATCTTGGTCAGTCCGCGCACGGCCCACTTCGAGGCGCCGTACGAGGAGGTGAGCGCGAGGCCCATCAGACCGGCCGCGGAGGAGATGTTGACGATCGAGCCGCCGCCCGCCTCCTTCATCGCGGGGACGACGGTCTTCATGCCCGCGAAGACGCCGACGAGGTTGACCTCGATGACCTTGCGGAAGCGCTCGACGCTCTCCGTCTCGAAGGGCATGCCGGTGGAGATGCCGGCGTTGTTGACCAGGCCGTCGACCGAGCCGAACTCGGCCGTGGCGAAGGCGACGGCGGCCTGCCACTCGGCCTCGTCCGTCACGTCGAGGTGGACGTAGCGGGCGGCGCCGCCCAGCTCGGCGGCGAGCGCCTTGCCCTCGTCGTCCAGCACGTCGCCCATGACGGCGTTGCCCCCGGCGGCGACGACGGTACGGGCCACTTCGGCGCCGATGCCGCGGGCTCCGCCGGTCACCAGGACCGTCTTGCCGGTGAGGTTGTTCATTTCGGGTTCCCTTTCGTCACGGCCACGGGGCGTCGCCCCTGACCCCACTCCTCAATCGCCGGAGAGGCTGGATCCGACGGCCCCACCCGCCTCCGCCAGGCACCGCAGCGCCAGCGCCGCCGGGCCTCCCGGTCCGCCGGCCGGCTCGTCCGTCGACGCCCACGCCTCCACCGCGACCCGGATCGCGGTGGACGCCACGCCCGCCGCGAGCCGCAGCGCGAGGTCGCCCTCCGGGGTGCCGGTGCGCTCGGCGAGGATCGCCCGCAGCGCCGTCTCGGAGACCCGGCTCGTGTCGGCCCACACCGCCCGCAGCGCCGGGCTCTCGTCCGTCAGCCGCAGCAGCGTGCGGACCCACTCCAGCGAGGCCGCGTTCGCCGGGTCGGCCGCGCTGAGCGCACGCTCGGCGGCGTACCGCAGCGCGTCCGGCACGGGGAGTTCGGCGGGGGCCGCACGGACGGCCTCGGCCCAGGCCTCGGCGCCGGCCGCCAGGAGCGGGGCGACGGCCTCCTCCTTGGTCGCGAAGTAGCGGTAGAAGGTGCGCGGTGCGATGCCCGCGGCCCGCGCGATGTCCTCGGCGCGGGTGGCCCGCAGCCCGTCCTCCGTGAAGAGCTGGGCCGCCGTGCGGGCGATGTCGAGGCGCGTGGCGGCCTTGCGCCGCTCGGTGAGCGTCATCGCCTGTGTACCTGCCATGAGGTCAGGATATGCCCATGTGGCACAATCTGCCACCGTTGAGAAGTGATCATGTCAACCCAACGAGCGGGGCGAGATCGGTGCGGCGGCGGCAGTTCCTCCTTCAGACGGCGAGCCTGGCCGGAGCCGGGGCGGGAGCCCTGGCTCTCGGCGGGTGCGGCACGGGCGGCGACGGGGACACGGTCACCCTCGACCTCCTCGTCGCCAGTTACGACAAGAGCGTCGGCGCCGCCATCGGCGACCAGTGGGACGACGTCGTGAAGGCCTTCGAGAAGAAGCACCCCGGCATCCGGATCCGGGTGGAACGCGTCCCGTTCCTCAAGATCGACGCGACGCTGGCCCGCCGCGTCAAGGACGGCCGGGCCCCCGACATCGCGCAGTCCAACATCTTCGCGCCGTACGCCGAGAGCGGTGACCTCCAGCCGGTCGAGAAGCTCTTCGACGTGCCCACGCAGGCCGACTTCATCGCGTCGTTCGCCGACGCGGGCAAGGTCGACTACATCCAGTACGGCATCCCGATCCTGGCCAGCACCCCGCGGCTCTTCTACAACAAGGCCCTGTTCGACCGGGCCGGCCTCACCGGTGCCCCCACCTCGTGGGCCGGGCTGAAGGCCGCCGCCAAGGCGTTGAAGGCGACCGGCGTGCCCACCCCGTACGCGCTGCAGTTCGGCCCCGAGGCGGCGGAGGACGAGCTGCTGGCCTGGCTGCTCGCGGGCGGCGGCGGCTACTCCGAGATCCAGGGGTACGACTTCGCGTCGACGGAGAACGAGGCGGCGCTGACCTGGCTGCGCGACGAGCTCGTCGCGCCCGGCCTCGCGGGCACCGATCCGGCGAAGCTCACCAGGACCGACGCGTACGCGCAGTTCCTCCAGGGCCGGGTCGGCATGCTCATCGCGCATCCGGTGCTGCTCGGCGCCGCCGACAAGGCCCGGCTCTCCTACGGCCACGCGCCCTTCCCCAAGCGGGACGGGGAGGGGGCGGCGCCGCCGGTCGGGCTCAACGACTGGATGATGGTCTTCAAGAAGGAAGGCCGCATCACGGAGGCCGGGCAGTTCCTGACGTTCCTGTTCAGCACCGGATCGGCCAAGACGTACGGCGGCGGTCAGGCGACGCTGCCGGTGACCGCCTCCGGCTCGCAGCAGGTGCGGGCCGACCCGGATCAGCGGGCGCTGCGGGAGTTCGTCGACCAGATGCCCGACGCCGAGTTCCACCCGGTGGGCCTGCGGTCGTGGCCGACGGTGCGCGCCGCGATCCGGCAGCGGATCGGCCGGGCGGTGACGGCCGGCGGCCGCCCCGCGGACGTGCTGGAGGCGCTGGACCAGGTGGGACGGTCCAGCGCCTGAGCCCCGGCCCGGCCCGGCCGCTCAGCCGATCAGTTCGGGCTCCCGCTCGGTCGGGGCGTCGTCGTGCGCCTCGGCCTCACCGGGGCCGGCGGCCGGCTTGCGCGGTAGCGCGAACATCAGCACGAAGATGCCGACCAGGATTCCGGCCGCCCACAGCAGCGAGCTGTGGAAGCCGTCGATGAAGGCGGCGTTGCCCTCGCCCTGCTTCATGTGGTCCTCGACGACGTTGAAGAAGACCACCGAGACGAGGCTGAGGCCCAGCGCGTTGCCCATCTGCATCACCGTGTTGATCAGACCCGACGCCGAACCGGCGTGCTCGCGCGGCACCTCGGACAGGACCGCGTCGGTCAGCGGGGCGACGATCAGGCCCATGCCCAGACCCATCACGACCAGCGGCAGCGCCATCTGCCAGGACTCGATCTCCAGGCCGTAGTGCCCGGACTCGTACACGTAGATCAGCACGCCGACGGCCATCAGGAGCGCGCCCGCCTGGAGGACCTTGCGGCCGAAGAGCGGCACGAGCTTCTGCACGGAGATGCCCGCGGCGACCGACACCGCGATCGAGAACGGGACGCCGGTCAGGCCCGCCCGCAGCGCGCTCCAGCCGAGACCGATCTGCATGTAGAGGGTCCAGGTCAGGAAGAAGATGCCCATGACCAGGCCGAACACGGTCTGCACGGCGATGCCCGCCGCGAAGCTCTTCACCTTGAACAGGGACAGCTCGATGAGCGGCGAACCGTCGCGCCGGGTCTTCGCCTTCTCGTACGCGATCAGCACCGCGACGATCACGACCGACGCCGCCATCATCACGAAGCCCCACACCGGCCAGCCGTTCTCACGGCCCTGGGTCAGCGGGTAGACCAGCGCCAGCATCGCGAGGGTGACCAGCACGACGCCGACCAGGTCCAGCTTCAGCGCCTTGGGGGCCTTCGACTCGGTGATGACGCGCGAGCCGAGGAGCAGGGCGGCGATGCCGACGGGCAGGTTGATCAGGAAGATCGGGCGCCATTCCAGACCGAAGATGTTCCACTCGGTGAGCAGCGCGCCGAGCAGCGGACCGGTCACGGCCCCCAGGCCGACGATCGCGCCGAACAGGCCGAAGACCTTGCCGCGCTCGTGCGCCGGGAACGTGGCGTGCACGATCGACAGGACCTGCGGCACCATCATCGCCGCCATGCCGCCCTGGAGGATCCGCGAGGCGACCAGCATCTCCGGGTTCGCCGCGAAGCCGCAGAGCGCCGAGGCGATCGTGAACCCGCCGATGCCGAGCAGGAAGAGCCGCTTGCGGCCGAAGATGTCGCCGAGCCGGCCGCCCGTGATGAGCAGCGCCGCGAAGGCGAGCGCGTAACCGGCGGTGATCCACTGGATCTGGCCCGTCGAGGCGCCCTCGTCGTGCTGGATGGTGGGCAGGGCGACATTGACGATCGTGACGTCGACGAGGTCCATGAAGGCCGCCGTCATCACGATGGCGAGCGCGAACCAGCGGCGCCGGTCGGCGCCGGTGGAACCGGGAGCAGAGCCGGCAGAAGTGTCGGTAGCGGTTGAGGTCATACAAGAAACTTAATGGGCATGTAGGTCAGTTCGTGTCCTAGATGGCCAGGACTCTGGAGAACATGGAGAACATGACGGACACCACCCCAGCCCGGTTGCTCCAGCTCCTCTCCCTGCTGCAGACCCCGCGGGAATGGCCCGGCGGCGAACTGGCCGGCCGGCTCGGCGTCTCCCGGCGCACGGTCCGCCGCGACATCGACCGGCTGCGCGAACTCGGCTACCCGGTGCAGGCCACGATGGGCGCGGAGGGCGGCTACCGGCTCGTCGCCGGCAAGGCGCTGCCGCCGCTCGTCCTCGACGACGAGGAGGCCGTCGCCATCGCGGTCGGGCTGCGCGCCGGGGCCGGGCACGCCGTGGACGGCATCGAGGAGGCGTCGGTGCGGGCCCTCGCCAAACTGGAGCAGGTCCTGCCCTCGCGGCTGCGCCACCGCGTGGCCACGCTGCAGGCCGCGACCATCCCGCTGACCTCGGGCGACGGCCCCACGATCGCCCCCGAGACGCTCACCGTGATCGCCTCGGCGACGGCGGGCACGGAGCGGCTCCGCTTCCACTACCGGGCCGCCGACGGCACGGAGACGCGCCGCTCGGTGGAGCCGTACCGGCTGGTGGCGACCGGGCGCCGCTGGTACCTCGTGGCGTACGACACGGATCGCGCGGCCTGGCGCACGTTCCGCGTGGACCGGGTGTCGGAGCCGTTCGCGACCGGGGCGCGGTTCGCTCCGCGGGAGGTGCCGGAAGGGGATGCGGCGGAGTTCCTGCGGCGGTCGATGGCGGCGCGGGGCGGATCCGGGTCCTACGACATGGACGTGGAGTTCGCGGCGTCGGTGGAGGACGTCGCCGCGCGGGTCCCTCCGGTGGTGGGGCGGCCCGAGCCGCTGCCGGGTGGCGGCTGCCGGCTGCGGGCGACCGTGTCCGACGCGGTCGAGTGGACCGCGGTCCGCCTCGCCATGACCGGCTTCGACTTCCGGGTCCGGGGGCCGGAGGAACTGGTGGTGGCGGTCAGGGAGTTGGGCGCCCGGATGGTGCGAGCGTCTTAGGGGTCTTGGGCGTCTTGGGTGTCTTGGGCGTCTTGGGCGTCTTGGGCGTCTTGGGCGGGTGCGGCTCTCGTCGTGGTTGCTCGCGCAGTTCCCCGCGCCCCTGAGATGCGCACTGCGTGCGCCATCTCAAGGGGCGCCCATGGGGCTGCGGCGAAGCCGCATGTTCCAGGGGCGCGGGGAACTGCGCGAGAAGCCCCACGCACCCGCACCCCGCGACGATAGCCCCGCCAGGCAGACGCAGTCGGCATTCCAGGGGCGCGGGGAACTGCGCGAGAAGCTCCACCGACCCGCACGGGACAGCGGTCGGGCGGGCAGCACCGTGGTGCTGCCCGCCCGAATGACCCGGTGACCCCGGAGGGTTACGCCGCGGCGTCGAACCCGGTGTCGCGCGCCAGCTTCTTCAGCTCGAGAAGCGCGTGCTTCTCGATCTGCCGGATCCGCTCACGGGTCAGACCGTGCTCCTTGCCGACCTCCGTGAGGGTCCGCTCACGCCCGTCCTCGATGCCGTACCGCATCTTGATGATGGACGCCGTGCGCTGGTCGAGCCGCCCGATCAGGTCGTCGAGCTCCTCGCTGCGCAGCAGCGTGAGCACGGACTGCTCGGGGGACACGGCCGACGTGTCCTCCAGGAGGTCGCCGAACTGGGTGTCGCCGTCGTCGTCCACCGACATGTTCAGCGAGACCGGGTCGCGGGCCCAGTCCAGCACGTCGGTGACCCGCTCCGGCGTCGTCTTGTCCAGCTGGGCGGCGATCTCCGCGGGCTCCGGCTCACGGCCGTGCTCACGGTTGAACTCGCGCTGGACGCGACGGATCCGGCCCAGCTCCTCGACCAGGTGGACGGGGAGCCGGATGGTGCGGGACTGGTCGGCTATGGAACGGGTGATGGCCTGACGGATCCACCACGTCGCGTACGTGGAGAACTTGAAGCCCTTGCGGTAGTCGAACTTCTCGACCGCGCGCACCAGGCCCGCGTTCCCCTCCTGGATCAGGTCGAGCAGGGGCAGGCCCGCGCGCGGGTAGCGGCGGGCGACCGCCACGACCAGGCGCAGGTTCGACTTGATGAAGATGTCCTTGGCCTTCTCGGACGCCTCGACCAGCGCTTCCAGCTCCTCGCGGGTCGCCTTGCCCGCGGCGGTGCTGTCGGCGACCTCGCCGTCGAGGATCTGCCGGGCGTACACGCCCGCCTCGATGGTCTGGGACAGCTCGACTTCCTTGGCGGCGTCGAGCAGCGGTGTACGCGCGATCTCGTCGAGGTACATGCCGACCAGGTCGCGGTCGGCGATCTCCCCGCCCACGGCGCGAACACTGCGTGCCGCGTTTGTCTCGCCGGACGCGGCGGACTTACGACGGGCTACGGCACGGGTTGCCATGCGTGCTCCCTTGCGATGGTAGGTCGGCTGGGCCGGACGGCTTGCACACCCTCCCGGGTGCCCTGCATCCGATGGAAACAACGACTGGAATCCGGACAGAATTCCCAAGCCGACCCATCTTTTTTGTGATCATGCAGTACCCTGTCGCGCCACACCGCGCGAAAAGGGGAGACGGGATGCCGCCGGAGTCCACAGAGGTGCAGGTCAGGGCGGGAGTCGCGAGTGACCTCGAAGCACTCACCGACCTCTACAACCACTACGTGCGTGAGACGCCGATCACATTCGACACGGTCGCCTTCACTCCGGAAGAGCGACGTCCTTGGCTGCTCTCCCACCCTGAAGACGGCCGGCACCGGCTCTTGGTTGCGCAGGAGGCACCGACCGGCCGGATCCTCGGGTACGCCACGTCCAGCCCGTTCCGCGTGAAGGCCGCGTACGACACCTCGGTCGAGGTCACCGTCTACTGCGCGCCCGATGCGGGCGGCCGCGGCATCGGCACCCTCCTCTACAAGGCCCTCTTCGAGGCGCTCGCCGAGGAGGACGTGCACCGCGCGTACGCGGGCGTCACCCAGCCGAACGAGGCCTCGGTCCGCCTCCACGCCCGCTTCGGCTTCACGCACGTGGGCACGTACCGGGAGGTCGGCCGGAAGTTCGGCAAGTACTGGGACGTCGCCTGGTACGAGAAGCCACTCGGCCGCAAGGACTAGGTCCCGGCCTAGGGCCACAGCCCGTTACGCCGCGCTCACCCTCGCACCTACCGTGCCGCCATGGACGACAACACCGGCACTCTCGACGAAGCACTCGAGCGGCTGCACGTCACGGGCCCCGAGTTCGACGGCTGGCTCACCAACCACGGCCCGATGGCCGTGGAATCCCTCGTACGCGGCGGTCAGGCACCGCGCGTGCACCGCTGGCTCGACCACTACGAGCAACGGCTCGACGCCATGCCCGCCGCCGGTTCGCCGGTCGTGGCGGCCGACTGGCAGGAGGCGCTGGGCGATCCCCGGCGGCTCGCGGACTGGATCGTCTTCTTCGAGCGGGCGCTGGCGGAGCGGCCCTGGCGGGACGTGCTCGCCGAGTGGTGGCCGCGGCTGCTGCCCGGTATCGCCGGGGGTGCCACGCATCCGGTGATCCGGGTCGGGCACGCCGTCCGCACCCTGCTCACCACCGAACCGACGGAGCCCCGGCTCGCCGAGCTGGCGCACGGCCTCGGTTACTGGGCCGCCCGCCACCAGACGCTGCCGGCCCTGACCTCGCTGCCCTCGGCGCCGGACGCGGCGGGGGCGCTCGACGCGGTGCCGCGGGTCGCCGACCAGAGCGGAGGCATCCGGCCCCGGCTCGCCCAGATCGAGGCGTTCCCCGGGTGGGCGGCCGGTCCCGTCGACCCGGACACGGCGCGGGAGCGGCTCGGTGAGCTGGTCTCGGCGGCGGTCCGCCGGTACGCCACGCACGCCCACGGCAACGCCGTGATGCTGGTGCACACCGCGACCGCGCCCAACGCGGTGCTGCGGACGCTGCCCGCGTTGCCCCGGTCGTTGTGGGGGGCGTCGCTCGGGGCGGCGTGGGCGGCGAGTGCGGCGGTCACCGCGGCGTATGCGCCTGCCGCGCCGGTGCCGGTCGTCTCGGCGGGGGACGTGTCCCCCGGGGAACTCTTCGAGCGGGCCGCGGCCCATGGCGACGACCATGCGATCAAGTTCGCGGATACGGCGCTGGACGTGGGCGGCGAGGTCGCACTGGCTGCGGCAACCCGCGCACTCACCCTGATCGACCCGGCCTGACCCTGCGGGCCGGCAACCGCCACGGCTACGCGCCGCGACAGCGACCGTCCGTTCGCCGGGTGCGGGCCGGTGGGGGTTGCTCGCGCAGTTCCCCGCGCCCCTGAAAGGCATGCGCTGCGCGCAGCCTTCCCCCGCCGGGGAGATGCCACCCGAAGGGTGCGCATCTCAGGGGCGCGGGGAACTGCGCGAGAAGCCCCACCGGACCCGCACCCGAAGTCGGTCCCTCAGGGGCGCGGGGAACTGCGCGACCAGCCCCCACCGGAGCCGCACCCGAAGAAAGACAGGAGCAGGCGCCTACCCGAACTGGACAGACCGCTTCGCCAGGCCCAGCCAGAAGCCGTCGATCACGCTGCGCTGGGACTCCAGCTCACCCGCCGCCTCGGCCAACCCCATCGTCACGAACAGCGGAGCGAAGTGCTCCGTGCGCGGATGCGCCAGCGCCCCCGCCGGCGACTTGCGCAGGAAGTCGAGGAGCGAGTCCACGTCACCCGCGTCCAGCGCCCGCTGCCCCCACTCGTCGAACTCGGCCGACCACGCCGGAATCCCGCCCTGCCGCAGCGCCGCGAGGTTGTGCGTGAAGAAACCGGAACCGACGATCAGCACGCCCTCGTCCCGCAGGGGCGCGAGCCGGCGCCCGATGTCCATCAGCTTCTGCGGGTCGAGCGTCGGCATGGAGACCTGGAGGACCGGGACGTCGGCGTCCGGGTACATCTCGACGAGCGGGACGTACGCCCCGTGGTCCAGGCCCCGGTCCGGCACGTCCTGCACGGGGATGCCGGGCGCGCGCAGCAACTTGCGGACGGATTCGGCGAGTCCGGGCGCGCCCGGAGCCGCGTACCGGACTTGGTAGTAGTGCTCGGGGAAACCCCAGAAGTCGTACACGAGCGGCACGGTCTCGGTGGCGCCGAGGGCGAGCGGCGCCTCCTCCCAGTGCGCGGAGATCATCAGGATCGCCTTGGGGCGGGGCAGATCGGCCGACCACGCGGCGAGCTGGCCGGTCCACAGGGCGTCGTCGGCGAGCGGCGGGGCGCCGTGGGAGAGGTAGAGCGCGGGCATGCGCTCGGGTGCGGGTGCGGTGGACACGACGACCTCCTTGAAGTTTCAAGTTCAGGGTGCTGACAAAAGTAACCCTTGTTTGTTTAATATTCAAGGAGGAGGTCTTTACGATGGAGTCCATGAACAGCACAGAGCCCCGGTGGCTCACCCAGGACGAGCAGCTGACCTGGCGCGCGTACCTCCACGCCACCACGCTCCTGGAAGATCACCTCGACCGCCAGCTCCAGCGCGACGCGAAGATGCCGCACGTCTACTTCGGGCTCCTCGTCGCGCTCAGCGAGGCCCCGCGCCGCCGGCTGCGGATGACCGAGCTGGCCATCAACGCGAAGATCACCCGCTCCCGGCTCTCGCACGCGATCGCGCGCCTGGAGAAGAGCGGGTGGGTGCGGCGCGAGGACTGTCCTTCGGACAAGCGCGGCCAGTTCGCGGTGCTCACGGACGAGGGCCTGGAGGTCCTGGCGAAGACGGCGCCCGGCCATGTCTCCGCGGTCCGCCAGGCCCTCTTCGACCGGCTCACCCCCGAACAGCAGAAGTCCCTCGGCGAGATCATGCGGATCGTCGCCGAGGGACTCCAGCCGAAGGACGCCGGGGCCGATCTCCCCTGGCTCAGGTAGAGCGTCCGGGGGGACCGGCTCCGTACGACGGGGTGGTCAGTGCGCGACCACCGGGATCCGCACCTCGTCCTCGACGCCGTCCGTGTCACCGGAGGCGGCGGCCGGACCGGCGCCCGGGGCACCGGTGTTGATGAGGGCGAAGGCGATCAGGGCCGAGACGGCCAGGATGCCGACGGCCCACCAGATGGCGTGGGTGTAGCCGCTCACCATGGCCTGCGCCTGGAGGAGCTGCGGGTTACGGGCGCCGGCCGCGTGGTCCACCAGGTACGCGGTCGTGGCCGAGGCCGCGATCGTGTTCAGCAGGGCCGTGCCGATGGCGCCGCCGACCTGCTGCGAGGTGTTGACCATCGCGGAGGCGACACCCGCGTCGCGGGCCTCGACGCCGAGCGTGGCGAGCGACATGGCGGGCATGAACGCCGTACCCATGCCGAGGCCGAGCAGCAGCTGCGCGGGCAGGATCAGCGCCGGGTACGAGGCGTCGACCGAGAGCTGGGTCAGCAGCCCCATGCCGAGCGCCGCGACCAGGAAGCCGGGGCCCATCAGCAGGCGCGGCGGGACCCGCGTCATCAGGCGGGCACCGATCTGGGTGGAGCCCGTGATCATGCCCGCGATCATCGGCAGGAACGCGAAGCCCGTCTTGACCGGCGAGAAGCCCTTCACGACCTGGAGGTAGTAGGTCAGGAAGAGGAACAGGCCGAACATCGCGATGACGGCGAGGCCGAGCGAGGCGTAGACACCGCCGCGGTTGCGGTCGGCGACCACGCGCAGCGGCAGCAGCGGGTGCTTGACCCTGGCCTCGACGGCGACGAACGCGAGCAGCAGGACGGCCGAGGCGACGAACATGCCGATCGTCGTCGGGTCCGACCAGCCCTCGGACTCGGCGCGCGTGAAGCCGTAGACCAGGGAGACCAGGCCGAGCGTGGAGAGCACGACGCCGGGGATGTCGAGCGGCGAGCGGTTGCGGCCGCCGGCCGGCTCACGGATGACGAAGTACGCACCGGCGGCGGCGATGATCGCGAACGGGATGTTCACGAAGAACGTCCAGCGCCAGTTCAGGTACTCGGTGAGGAAACCGCCGAGGATCAGGCCGACGGCGCCACCGCCACCGGCGATCGCACCGTAGATGCCGAACGCCTTCGCGCGCTCCTTGGCGTCGGTGAACATGACGGCGAGGAGGGAGAGCGCGGCGGGCGCGAGCAGGGCGCCGAAGACACCCTGGAGCGCACGGGCGCCGAACATCATGGCCTCGTTCTGCGCGGCACCGCCGAGCGCCGAGGCGAGGGCGAAGCCGAGCAGTCCGGTCACGAAGGTCTGCTTGCGGCCCCACAGGTCAGCGATGCGGCCGCCGAACAGGAGCAGTCCGCCGAAGGCGAGCGCGTAGGCCGTGATGACCCACTGCTTGTTGCCGTCGGAGATGCCGAGGTCGGTCTGGGCCGCGGGCAGGGCGATGTTCACGATGGTGGCGTCGAGGACCACCATCAGCTGGGCGAGCGCGATGAAGACCAGGGCCTTCCAGCGACGCGCGTCGCCTTCTATGGATGCCGAATTCGGCAAGGGGGTACCCACAGCGGGACTCCAAGTAGTGAATAAGCGTGAGAAATCGGGTCTGTACGGAACAGGTGACTCAAGTGATGGGAGGGCGGGGCCTCAGTCCTGGCGCCTCACTCCTGGCGGAGGTCCTCCAAGGTCGCGGCCTCGCCCGGGAGTTCCGAGCGGGCGGGTGCCATCAGGCCGTCGAGGAACAGCTGCAGATGGCGGTGGAAGAAGGTGTCGTACCGGTCGAGGCCCGCACACGCGGTGCCGGGCAGCGGCCGGGTCAGCTGGGAGAGGGCGACCATCAGGTCCCCGACGCCGACGTCGGTGCGCAGCTGGCCCGCGGTACGGGCCCGTGCGATGAGCTCCTCCAGGCCGGCGGTGAGCCGGTCGAGGGCGGCGACGACGTCCGGGTGGTCCTTGTCGAAGGTGGCGTTCAGCATCGGGCACAGGGCGCCGATGCGCTCGTCGGCGGCCGCGTGCACGAAGGCGCGCAGCGCGTCGAACGCGGTCTTCTCGCCGGCTTCCTCGGCGGCGAGCGCCTGCTCCGCGTGCTCGGTGACGTGATCGGTGACCGACAGGACGACGTGGTGCATCAGCTCACCGCGGTCCTTGAAGTTCCGGTACAGCGTGGCGTTGCCGACCCCGGCCCGGCGGGCGACCTCGTCGAGCGGGAGATCGGTCCCGTACTCGACGAGCAGCTCGCGGGCGGCGGCGACGATCCGCTCCCGGTTGCGCACGGCGTCGGCCCGCGGGCGCGGGACGCGGCGCTGCGGCTGCTCGGTTGCGGTGGCCACGGCGGTCTCCTTCGGTCGTCTGTCACGTACTGAAACGGGGACTCCCTCCCCGCTTTCGCGGACACAGGTCTAAACGGGGAGAACGTCCCCGGTTATTTCCCGCCCCTCATGTGACCTGGCTCACACCACTTCGACCGCAGAAACCCACGATCGGCGCACCCAGCGCGCGGCCCGACCGACCCCGACACAGGGTGATCGAAACGGAGCCGAGCGTGAGGCGGGTCGAATGCGGCAGCAGCGGATACGCAGGGGCCGGCGCGGTGCGATGCTCGCCGGAGCCACGGCCGTGGCCCTCGCGCTGACGATGACCGCGAGCACCGGCCGGCTGCTCGACAGCTCGCCGACGGCGGCGGGCCCGACGGCGCTGGCCCGGGCGACCTCGCTCGGCCCCTGCATGATCCGCGGTGCGCTCGGCGTGCAGATGTCCGAGGGCGTGCCCACCTCTCCCGGCTACGCCCGCTCGACCGGCACCGTCCGGGCCCTCAACCTGATGATCGACTTCCCGGACGCGCCCGGTGAGGGAACCGCCCTCGACCGGCTCGGGGAGTTCTTCCCGAAGACCCAGGAGTGGTTCCGCACCGGCTCGTACGGCCGCCTCGACTACCAGCCCGAGTCCCCGGTCAAGCACTGGCTGCGGATGCCCAAGCCGTTCGCCGCGTACGGGATAGAGCGCGGCGCCCCCTTCGAACCCGGCTACCGCGAGCTCGTCGACGACATCGTGGCCGCCGCCGACCCCGACGTGGACTTCCGCCAGTACGACCTCGTGAACGTCCTGACCACGCCGAACGCCGGGCCGTCCGCCCTGGACACGGTGCTGTCCGTGACGTTCGCCGGGAACCACGAGGCACCCGTCGCGGACGGGGTGGCGCTGTCCAACATCTCCTTCGTGTACTCGCGCCAGGACGACGGCTCCGGCTCGTACACCGAGACCGGTTACCGGGTGCTGCCGCACGAGAACGGGCACGTCTTCGGGCTGCCCGACCTCTACACGCAGGACGGCGGCGGGGCCGTCGGCCACTGGGACATCATGAGCGAGGACTGGGGCGTCGGGAACGACCTGCTGGGCTGGCACAAGTGGAAGCTGGGCTGGCTCGACGACGACCAGATCGGCTGCGCCGCGCAGCCCGGCACGACCGAGCACCTGCTGTCGCCGCTGGGCCGGGACGGCGGCGGCACGAAGCTGGCGTTCGTGCCGCTGACCGAGAAGAGCGGGTACGCGATCGAGGTGCGCTCGCAGGAGGGCAACGACGAGGCGGTGTGCCGGCCCGGCGTCCTCATCTACAAGGTCGACGCGGACGTGGACACCGGGCACGGCCCGATCACGGTCGAGGACTCCACCCCCGACAGCGGCGGCTGCACGCGCCGCCCCAACGTCCACGCGGAACTGTCGGACGCGCCGTACCGGCCGGGCGAGGTGTTCAAGGACCGGAGGGCGGGTGTGCGGATCTCTGTCGCCGGGGCGGACGCCTCCGGCGACTACCGGGTGTTCGTGACGCGGCGCTAGGGGTTCGTCTGCGGCTGGGCGGGGCTTCTCGCGCAGTTCCCCGCGCCCCTGAAGGGCTGCGGCTTCGCCGCGCCTTCCCCGAAGAAGGTGCCGCACCTTCGCGACGGCGCCCCTTGAGATGGCGCACGGAGTGCGCATCTCAGGGGCGCGGGGAACTGCGCGAGCAACCACGACGCACCCGCATCCGCAGTCGGGTTTTCAGGGGCGCGGGGAACTGCGCGAGCGACCACGGCTCACCCGCAGCCCGCGACGATGGACCGGCCCGGCAGACGCAGTCGGTTTTCAGGGGCGCGGGGAACTGCGCGGCCAGCCCCCACCGAACCCGCACCCGACCCACCCGCTCAGGCGGTCAAGCGCTCTCTGAGGGTGCGCTTCAAGATCTTGCCGGTGGCGTTGCGGGGCAATTCCTCCGGCTGGAGCACCAGCACCGCCGGCACCTTGAACGCCGCAAGAGAACGCCCCACGAACCCCCGGAGGGAATCCGGGTCAAGGGACGCCCCCTCCCGGACCCGCACCACCGCCGCGACCTCCTCCCCCAGCACCGGATGCGGCACCCCCACCACGGCCGCCTCCAGCACGTCGGGATGGTCGTGCAGGCACGCCTCGACCTCGACGCAGTACACGTTCTCGCCACCCCGGATCACCATGTCCTTGATCCGGTCGACGACGCTGACCCGCCCTTCCGCGAGCACCGCCAGATCCCCCGTACGGAACCACCCGTCCGGCGTGAACGCCGCCTCCGTGGCGGCCGGGTCCTCCCAGTAGCCACGGATCACCGACTGCCCGCGCAGCCACAGCTCCCCCACCGCCCCGTCGGGCAGCTCCTCACCACCGGGCCCGGCGATCCGCGCCTCGACCGCGGGCGCGGGCCGGCCCACGCTCCCCGGCCAACTCCGGTACTCCGCCCCGAAGTTCGCGGTGACCCCGCCGAGCGTCTCGGTGAGGCCGTAGCCGTTGCGGGGTTCGATGCGGTCCCCGTAGCGGGCGGTCAGCCGGGCGACGAGGTCCGGCGGAGCGGCGGCACCCCCCGTGTTGAACCCGGCGAGCGTCGGCAGGTCGTCGTCCAACTCCTCGGCACGGGCCAGGAGTTGGAGCGCGGTCGTGGGCACGCCGCCGAAGTTCGTGATGCCGTGCTCGTGGATCAGGGCGAGCGCGGTGTCCGTGTCCCACTTGCGCAGCAGGACGAGCGAGCCGCCCGCGGCCATCGCCGCGTAGAACCCGGTGAAGGCCGCGACGTGGAAGAAGGGGAAGGTCAGGAGCCCGACGGGGGCCGGGCCCTGGCCCGGGACGAGGCCCCGGCCGAGGGCGGAGAGCGCCGCGAAGTAGCGGGGGTTGGCGATGGCGGCCATGTGCGCGTGGTGGGTGGCGACGGCCCCCTTGGAGCGGCCCGTGGTCCCGGAGGTGTAGAGGATCGTGGCGTCCCAGTGCGGCTGTACGTCGACGTCGGGCGGGCCGAGCAGCGGATCGGGGACGGGCAGCTCCGCGTACCGCTCGACGCGCTCGCCCGCCGGCTCCCGGCCCTCCTCGTGACAGACCAGCGTCCACGGGCGGCGGTCCGCGGGGACGGCGGCCAGCCAGGGAGCGATGCGTTCGTGGCGTTCGCCGTCGACGACCAGCACGCCGGGCCGGCAGTCGTCGAGGGCGTACGCGAACTCGTCCGCGGTCCACCACCCGTTCAGCGGGACGGCGACCAGACCGGCCAACTGGCAGGCCCAGAAGGCAACTTGCCACTCGGGGTGGTTGCGCATCGCGATGACGGCACGGTCGCCGGGCCGCAGTCCGTAGCCGTCGCGCTCGTCCAGGAACCGGCGGGCGAGCGCACTGGCCGCGGCGAAGAACTCCCCGTACGTCAGCCGCCCGGTCTCCGCGATCAGGAACGGCGCGGGACCGAACGCCCACGTCGTCTCGGCGAACTCCCGCAGGGTCCGCGGCCCTTCCGCGTACGCGAGGCGCCCGTCCTCGTCCCGCACGACGGAGAAGGGGGCGCCGGGGCCGGTGAGCAGCGCGTCCATGGATGCCATTGCCATTTCCGGACGGTACGTCCGCACCCCCGAGCCACGTCAAGGTACGTGCGCCCCGCACCCGTTCACACCCGCACGGAGCGCCCGCGCAGCGCCGGACCGAACCGTGCCGCGAGGACCGCCGACACCACCGCGATCGCCACGCAGGCCGCCGACGTCGCGGCGAGCGCCGTCCAGGGCAGGGCGAAGGGGGCGTCGACGTGCAGGCGGATGAGCGCCAGGTGCATGCCGAGGACGTTCGCCGCGGCGACCAGCAGGCCGAGCACGCCACCCGTCACCGTCACCGCCAGGGCCTCCGCCGCGACCACCCGCAGCGTCTGCGCGCGGGTGGCGCCGGCCAGCCGGAGCGCGGTCAGGTCGTGGGTGCGGTCGGTGGTGGCCATGACCGTGACGTTGGCGACGGCGATGGCCGTGTAGAGGAGCGCGATGCCGAGGACGAGGAACAACCCGAGGCGGGTCGTGCGGTTCGTCGCCGGGTGACTCGCTTCCAGCCACTGGGACTTGGTGACGACCGCCGCGCCCGTGCCGTGGACGGCCGCCCGCAGGGCCGATCCGACGTCCGCCGCCGCGCGACCGTCCGCGACGGTCACGTCGACGCGGTCCACGGGGGCGCCGGCGGCGTTGCGCGCGGTGACGTAGGCGCCGTTGTCGCCGGTGCCGGTGCGCAGCACGGCGGCGATCCGCAGGGACCGTCGCGTGCCGTCGCCGAGCCGGACGTCGACGCGTTCGCCGACGGTGTGCCGCTGCCACTCCTCGTTGACGACGACGGTGTCGTCGGTCAGGTCGGCGAGCCGTCCCGCGACGACCGGGAGGCGGGTCGTCCGCGCCAGCAGGGCCGGATCGGCCGCCCGCGCCTCGGACGTGACGAGCGCGACGCCGCCGTCCTCCGGCACGTACAAGGTCGTCGCCGCCGTCGGCGACACCGTGGCACCCTCGACCTGCCGCAGCCTGCGCAGCGTCGCCGCGTCGAAACCGTCGGCACCCTGGGGCGTGACGACGTAGTCGGCGACGGTCCGCTCCCTGGCCTCGGCGGCCTTCGCCCCCGCGATGGTGCCGGTCGCGCCGAGCAGCGACCCGGCGAGCGCGACCGTCGCGAGGACCGGCGCGGCGACGGCGGCGGTGCGGCGCAGTCCGGCGGTCGCGTTCTCCCGCACCAGCATGCCGGTGGCGCCCGGGAGCCGGGCCGGCAGCAGGACGCCGAGCCGCAGCAGCGGCCGGACCAGCGCGGGCGCGATCAGTGCCACCGCGCCGATCAGCAGCATCGGACGCACGACGTACGTCTTGCGGTGCAGCAGCTCACCGGGATCGCCGGCCAGCGCCGTGCCGAGCGTGACCAGCGCGGTGACCAGCAGTCCGCCCCCGACGACGATCCGCCCCCACGTCATGACCCGCCCGTCCACCGACACCTCGCGCATCGCCTGCGCGGGACCGGTCCGGCCGGCCCGCCAGGACGCGGCGAGCACCCCGCACAGCGCCACCGCGAGACCGGTCCAGAAGGCGAGGTGGTACGGCCAGGAGGCCGCGCCCGTCCGGATCACGAACCAGTCGGGGGCGAGTCCCTGCGCCACCGCCCACCGGCCCAGACGCGGCGCGCCCCAGCCGCCGAGCACACACCCCGCCCCGCCCGCGACGACCCCGACCAGCAGCGCCTCGGCGACCAGGGCCCGGCGCAGCTGCCCCGCCGTCGCCCCCGCCGTGCGCAGCAGCCCGAACTCGCGGCGGCGCTGCGCCACCGTGAACGCGAACGTCGACGCCACCACGAACACCGACACGAACCCGGTGACCCCGGCGGCCGTCCCGAACAGCGCGGTCAGCGCCGTGACCGCCTCCTGGTCCCGTCCCGGATCGGCGTCGGCCAGCCGCCGCTCGCTCCCGGTGAGCACCCGCACGCCCGGGTACCCGCGCACCACGCCCCGTACGGCGTCGGCCCCGCCCCCGACGACCACCAACTGCACGCTGCCGGGGGCGATCTCGGCGGCCCGCCGGTCCCCGAAGAAGACCGCGTCCTCGTACGGGCGGGGCGCCGCGGCGACACCCACGACCCGCACGGTGCCGCGCGTCGTCCTGATCCGCTGCCCCGGCGCGGCCCAGTCGCCGCCGACGACGACCTCGTCGTCCGCGCGCGGCGCCCGCCCGTCCCGCAGCGCGTACGCCCCGAACGCGGCGACGGACCACGGGTGCCCGACCAGCTCACCGGGCCCGCCCTCCGCCCGCAGCCCGAACGACCGGTCCTCGACGACCCGCCCGACCGCACCCAACTCCCTTACGAGCGCGGCGGGTACGGCGTTCGGCCGCTCCAGCACCCGTACCTCCGCCCCGTGCGGCGACGCGACCCGCACGGTGTCGGCCCCTCGCACGACGACCTCCGCCCCGGCGAACCGCCGAGGCACCCGCTCCGGCTCCTCCTGAGCGGCCCCCAACGCGAACCCCATGGCGGCCACGACCCCCACCCCGAGCGCAAGCGCCACAAAACTCCCGACGAGCGCCCCCCACCGCTCCCGCACCCCCACCAGCCCGTTGATCAGCACGCCCGCCCCCCAAGCTCCCCAAGCTCCCCAAGCTCCCCAGGAGCCTGAGCCACGCTGCGCCCCATAGGGGCGCGGGGAACTGCGCGCTCAGCCCCCACACACCCGCACTCACCCCCCAACAGCACCCCACCAGGGGCGCGAGGAACGGCGCGCCCAGCCCCCACACAC